>JBMOGB010000047.1:0-21519 GCA_049318585.1 Bacteroidia bacterium
AGAACATTCTCAATTAAAAAATGAAGTGCAAACATGGCTAAATTCAAAATAATTTTTCAAACAACCATAAGTAGTATGATTAACAAGTTTAACGAAAGGGATATTGTTAGCTATTGATAAACAATAATCCCCGAAATTTGTCAGTTGAACTGACAAATTTCGGGGATTATTGTTTATACTTGCACCATGAAAATTAATAGAATTGCTAAAAATCAAATAGAAAAACTGCTCAAACAATTCCCAGCAGTTGGGCTTGTTGGACCTAGGCAATGTGGCAAAACAACTATTGCACTAACCATTCAAAAAGAGCTAAAAAACAATGCTGATTATTTTGATTTAGAAAGCCCTGCTGACTTAAGAAAGTTTAGTGACATCGAATTTTTTTTAAGTCAGAATCAAAACGCAAATTTTATTATAGATGAGGTACAACGATTGCCTGAACTGTTTCCTGTATTGCGTTCTGTTATTGATAAAAAAAGAAAGGCAGGTCGGTTTTTACTATTAGGATCGGCTACACCCGAAATGGTGAAAGGTGCTTCAGAATCACTGGCTGGAAGAATTTATTATATAGAAGCTCATCCATTTAATATAACTGAATTACCTCAAAAAATAAATACGCAAAATAAGCATTGGTTCAGAGGTGGTTTTCCTGATGCTTACACCGCTAAAAATGATGAAGCTTGTTTTTTATGGATGGATGGATTTGCAAGAACTTTTGTGGAAAGAGATTTAAATTCATTATTTGGAACTAATTTTTCGCCACAAATTATGTTTAGATTATGGCGTATGCTTGCACATCATCACGCTGGAATTTGGAATGCAAATTCATTTGCCAAAGGACTTGACATTAGCCAAACTACAACCAATCGTTACCTTGATCATTTGGAAGGAGCTTACATGATTCGGAAGCTGATGCCATTTCATATCAATATAAAAAAGCGTTTGGTAAAAAGCCCAAAAGTATATATTCGAGATAGTGGCTTGTTGCATTATATGCTAGATATTCATAGTGCTAAAACTTTGTATAACCACATGGCCGTTGGCAATTCGTGGGAAGGTTATGTAATTGAACAAATTATTCAATTATTACCACGAACTATTCAACCCTTTTACTATAGAACACACGATGGAAGTGAAATAGATTTGGTGCTAATAAAAGGCATTAAACCCATTGCATGCATAGAAATAAAATATTCAACATCGCCAACAGTTTCTAAGGGTTTAACAGAAAGTATTAAGGATTTAAATTCAAAACATAATTTTATTGTTACTCCATCAAAAGAAAATTCTTACTTTATAAACAAACAAGTGGAAGTAGTAGGATTAACAGGCTTTTTGATTGATATTTTACCAAATATAATAAAATAAATTCCCCGAAATTTGTCAGTTGAACTGACAAATTTCGGGGATTTTATTTTTGTGTTTCGCTTGTTTTTAACACATTTTTCTTTCAATTCTAGTAAATTATCGTTTTAGTAAATAGTCGTATATTGGATTTTTAGGCAACTAGACAATTAAAAATATTGAATTTTTTCTATTAAACACACAAGATTATTTTATCTTTTATCATTCATACTTCATCATTTATAATTCAAAATCCAACATCTATAATCCAAAATTTAACAATTTTACTATCTTGCCGCCATGTCTGAAAAAAAACTTTTTTTGCTCGATGGAATGGCTTTGGTTTACCGTGCGTATTTTGCCTTTAGCAATAACCCACGAATAACCAGTTATGGCTTTAACACATCTGCTATTTTTGGCTATGCCAATACCCTTTTAGATGTTTTAAAGAAAGAAAAACCTACACATATTGGTGTTTCGTTCGATACTTCTGAACCAACAGCAAGGCATATAGAATACGAAAAATACAAAGCACAAAGAGAGGAAATGCCTGAGGGAATTTCTAGAGCTTTGCCATTTATTATGCAGCTTACCGAAGCTTTAAATATTCCTTTATTAATTAGACCTGGTTTTGAAGCAGATGATGTAATTGGAACTTTAGCAAAAAAAGCCGAGCAAGCTGGATTTAAAGTTTACATGATGACGCCAGATAAAGATTTTGGACAGTTGGTAAGCGAAAATATTTTTATTTATAAACCTGCCCGAATGGGCAATGGCATTGAAATAATGGGCATTCCAGAGGTTTTAAATAGGTGGGAAATTACCGATGTAAAACAAGTAATAGACATACTTGGCATGTGGGGCGATTCGGTAGATAATATTCCGGGAATACCAGGAATTGGTGAAAAAACAGCTAAAATTTTAGTTCAAAAATATGGCAGCATGGAAGGATTGTATGAACATACACATGAATTAAAAGGCAAACAAAAAGAAAACGTAGAAAATTTTAAAGAACAAGCATTTTTATCGAAAAGATTAGCCACAATAGACTTAAATGTTCCAATAGATTTTGATGAAAATGCACTTATTTTAGATCCGCCAAACAGAGATGCTTGCGAAGAATTGTTTTTAAAATTAGAGTTTAAAACAATGGCTGCTCGTGTGTTTGGAACCCAAATTACAGTTGGTGGCACTACGTTTTCGGGTGCAAATCAAAAAGGTGATGAAGGCAAACAAACTCCTGCCATAGCTTCCTTCGATTTGTTTAACCCTGCTCCTATTCAATCGGAAACTAATTTAGAATTAGACTTTACCATAACTGATAATGATGTAGCAAAAAATACGATTGAAAATACGGAACACAACTATATTTTAGTTGATACTTTAGAAAAACAAGAAGCATTATTGCAAACACTTTTGCAACAAAAAGAAGTGTGTTTTGATACCGAAACTACTTCGTTAGAAACGTTAGATGCAGAGATTGTTGGCCTATCGTTTTCATACCAAGCAAAGGAAGCTTTTTATATTCCTTTTTCAGCAAATTTCGAAGAAGCAAAAGCTTTATTGAATTTATTTAAACCCTTATTTGAAAGTGAAACCATTTGTAAAATTGGTCAGAATATAAAGTATGATTTAGGCATTTTAAAACAATATGATTTAACCCTTCAAGGTCCATTGTTTGATACCATGTTGGCGCATTATTTAATAGAGCCCGACATGCGTCATGGAATGGATTATTTGAGTAATGTTTACCTCAATTATGAACCAGTTTCTATTAGCACTTTGATTGGTAAAAAAGGAAAAACTCAATTGAACATGCGCAATGTGGAGATTGAAAAAATAAAAGAATATGCAGCCGAAGACGCTGATATTACTTATCAATTAGCGCAAATTTTAAAACCAGAAATTACCGAAAGAAGCGCTCAAAATTTATTAGATGAAATAGAAATTCCTTTAATAAATGTGCTTTCCGATATGGAACGTGAAGGAGTGAAAATAAACAAGGAATTTTTAAATATTTATAGCAAGGAATTAGAAACTGATATTGCTGCTTTGGAAAAACAAATTATTGAATTGGCTGGAAAGCCTTTTAATATAGCTTCGCCAAAGCAATTAGGGGAAATACTTTTTGATCATTTGAAGTTAGATCCTAAAGCTAAAAAAACCAAAACTGGCCAGTACCAAACTGGCGAAGATGTATTGCAAAAATTAAGCGAACACGAAATTATTCAGTGCATTTTAGACATTCGGAAATTAAGCAAATTGAAATCGACTTATGTTGATTCTTTGCCAGCCTTAATTAACCCAAAAACTGGCAGAGTTCACACATCGTTTAACCAAGCTGTAGCCGCTACTGGCAGGCTTTCAAGCACAAATCCTAACGTACAAAATATTCCAATTAGAACCGATAAAGGCAAGGAAATTCGCAAAGCTTTTATTCCAAGAAATGAAGATTATTTGTTGTTAAGTGCCGATTATTCGCAAATAGAATTGCGCATTATAGCAGCTATGGCTCATGAGGAAGCAATGATTGAAGCATTTAAAAATAACTTAGATATTCATGCGGCTACTGCTGCAAAAGTTTACGGAATTCCACTAGAAGAAGTTACCAGCGAACAACGCAGAAATGCAAAGGCGGTAAACTTCGGAATTATTTATGGACAATCTGCTTTTGGATTAGCAGAAAATTTGGGCATTCCACGTAAAGAAGCAGCGCTTATTATTGATGAATATTGGAAGCAATATCCACGCATAAAAGCATACATGAGCGAAACCATTAACACTGCAAAAGAATATGGTTATGTTGAAACTTTAAAAGGCCGTAGGAGATACTTGCGTGATATCAATTCAGCTAATTTTACGGTAAGAGGATTTGCGGAACGAAATGCCATTAACGCCCCCATTCAGGGCGGTGCAGCCGATATGATTAAGATAGCAATGATTCATATTCATGCTAAAATGTTATTGCCCGAAAACGGTGTTTTAAAATCGAGAATGATACTTCAAGTGCATGATGAATTGTTGTTTGATGTACACAAAGAGGAAGTGGAAGCATTGAAAAAATTAGTGGTAACAGAAATGGAAAATGCCATGCAATTAATAGTTCCAATAAAAGCCGAAGTGGGCGTTGGCGAAAATTGGTTGGAAGCGCATTAGATATTTAATGTTGATAAAGTGATTGGTTGAAAAGTTGATTGGTTAAGTTTAAAATTGGCCCTCGGTTGGTGTCTTCACCAATCGAATAGGAGTAGTTGGTAAGGACACCAACCACGGACAAAAATTTGAATTAATAAAAGACAATATTGAAAAATACAATTACATATTTAGTTGGTATAATGTACTTGATTATACAAGGATGTTGTTATGGCGAATCTACACTATCTCATAGTGGAACTACGCATGTGAAATGCAGTATAATAATGTTAGACAAATTGGATACAATTTATAAAATAAGTTATCCCAATTCCTCATTAGTATTAAATCCAAACAGCAATGTGAGCAATTTATATTTATCAGAAGCAACAGATAATACTCGAATTTTTATTCAAAGTAATATAGGTTTTGATACGATGATTATAAACAGTAAAAAAACTGTTTCATATTCACCAAGTAGTGCATGTGATGAAGAATATATCAAGCAAATGGTTTTTGACCCTAAAGTGACTTATCATACATTTGATAGTTGTTATTTCATAATTGAAAAAGACAATCATTTTTATTCAAACAAGGAAGAAAAACTATATATAAAATGAAATATAATTTCTTATTTATTCTCATTTTAAACCTTGTATTTTTAAGTTCAATTTATGCTCAAAATATAGTATCCAATCCAAATAAAAAAGACGTATTGATTGGTATACAAACTCGAGTTATTGACTTGTTACCATTAGAATTTTCTTTGATTGCTTACAAAAAAAACCACCTATCATATTCATTAAACTTAGGGGCTAATTATTTTAAAAAAAATAATTTTGGAGATGTTTCTATCTTTAATTCTGGTGGTGTAAATTACAGCAAATTCAAACATTCGCAAGACTTTAAAGCAGTATATCTAAAAGGAGGAATTTTATTGTTAAACAGACCTAATGATAAGGGAGAAAATTTCCTTAAAATTAATTCAGTTTGGACATTTGCTATAGAAAACTTTGATTTAACAACAGAAGACAAAATCTATGGTGTAGTTACTCGAAACTTTAAAGAGGAAAATATTTATTCTGGGCTTGAAATGGAGTATTTAAAAATTTTCAACTCAGGTATTAGCATTGGTGGAATAATTGGATATAAATTAATTAACACAATTCCTTTCAAAAATATAGTGCAAGGTTTAGAAAACGCTTCAACATTTTCACCAGGATTGGGTTTTGGAAAAAATTATTATTTCAATATTTCGATAGGTTATTATCTTTTTAAACAATAATTTTTCCGTTCTCGGTTGGTTGCTGATAGCTATTAGCACTACCAATCAAATTTGAGTAGTTGGTAAGGGAACAAACTATGGACAAAAACAGGACTTTTAGGTGATTATTTGTTTGGTATTAATTTCCGAATTTCTCCATTCTGTAGTTCCATTTGTCCTCGGTTGGTGTCTTCACCAATCGAATAGGAGTAGTTGGTAAGGACACCAACCACGGACACCATCGTTTCGGCTCCGCTCAACGACCAATTGAATTTACTTCGAAATTCGTAATTTATTATTCATTATTCGGTACTTTTTTATTGCAGGCGAGGACGCCTGCAATGGCACAACACCGTTTCTACATGCTCCAACTACCGATAAACAAATACTTCGAAATTCGTAATTTCTTATTCAGTGTTCATTATTCCTTTTTCGTTTCGTCCGATAGCTATCGGACAAGCTCAACGACCAATAGCTCTAAACTCTTTCAAAAATCAACGCCACTCCTTGGCCAACGCCAATGCACATGGTAGCTAAACCGTACTGAACATTTTGTTTTTGCATTTGATGAATTAAAGTAGTAGAAATTCTGGCACCACTTGCTCCAAGCGGATGACCAATTGCAATTGCACCACCATTTACATTTACTATTTCAGGGTTCATTTGTAAATCGTGCATGCACGCCAATCCTTGCGCAGCAAAGGCTTCGTTCAGTTCAACCAACCCAATTTGGTTCATGGTTAAACCAGCACGTTTCAAAGCTTTTTGAGTAGCAGGAACAGGTCCAATTCCCATAATAGAAGGATGAACACCGGCCATTCCCCTACTTACCAAACGTGCCATTGGTGTTAAATTATATTTTTTTACAGCATCTTCACTCGCTAAAATTAAAGCAGCAGCGCCATCATTTATTCCTGAAGAATTACCAGCAGTAACCGAACCATCCTTTTTAAAAGCAGGCTTTAGTTTAGTTAAATCATCAATGGTTCCCAAACGTGGATGCTCGTCTTTATTGAAAATAATGGCATCGCCTTTCTTTTGTGGAATGCTAATTGGAATAATTTCGTTTACAAAAACATTTGAATCGTGTGCGGCTTGGTATTTTAATTGCGAAGCAAAAGCAAATTCATCTTGTGCCTCACGGCTGATTTTCCATTGCTCCGCCACATTTTCGGCAGTTTCACCCATAGAATATGGATGGTACAGTTCCGACAATTTTGAATTGGTAAATCTCCAGCCAATAGTAGTATCATAAATTTCGGGTGTTCTGCTAAAAGCAGTTTCCGCTTTTGCCATTACAAAAGGTGCACGGGTCATACTTTCTGTGCCTCCAGCAATATATATTTCACCATCACCACAAGCAATGGCACGACTTGCATCGGCTATACTTTGTAAGCCCGATGCGCATAAACGATTCACGGTATTTCCGCCAACAGTAATGGGCAAACCAGCTAATAAAGCGCTCATTCTAGCAACATTTCTATTGTCTTCACCGGCTTGATTGGCTGCACCAAAAATTACATCTTCAATTTCATTGATATCAATGTTTGGATTGCGGGCTATTAAAGCTTTGATTACTTCTGCACCTAAATCATCGGGGCGAATGGTACTTAACGATCCACCAAATTTACCAACCGGTGTGCGCACAGCATCTATAATAAAAACGTCTTTCATGTTATGTTTAGCTTAAAAAATTGCATGGCAAAGCTAATGCTACTTTTCATTTTTACAATTCCAATAAAGATTTATATACCGCCAACGACTAGGTTTTAAGAATTTAAAAAGCGGTATAACCATAACTAACAAAGGTTTTTTAAGAAAAAATTTGAAAACCTTTGTTGTTTTGGTATAAATTGCAGCACTTTTAAAACAGAAAAAACAAATGATTCAACGCATTCAAACCGTATATTTAATTGCCATAATTGTACTTACTTCAATTATGTTCAGTGGTAGTTTACTTTCGCTCAAACAACCAAACCCTACCAATGGAATTGATGAATATGATTTAAACATATTTTATTTTAAAGTTACCAAAGTGCAAAAAAGCATGGTTGGTGGCCACGAAACACAAACCAGTATTTTAAAATCACAAACCATACAATACGGTTTAATAGCTATTGCAGCCATTTTGATTGGCTTGACTTTAAGTATTATGTTTAGCTACAAAAGCCGCGAAAAACAAATGAAGTTAACGCGCTTAAACTTTTTGGTGATGGCTATGTTGTATTCAGCTGTTTTTGCTAAGGCAATCAATTATATTCCAGGTTTTGAATTCGGAAAACTGATGCCTTATTCTACCTTAGGAATTATGCTAATGATATTTAATTTTTACCTTAATTGGCGCGTATTGCGCTTGATAAAAAAGGATGATGATTTGGTAAAAAGTGCCGACAGAATCCGCTAGTGTCAGCAAGAAAACTCCAATTTATTGCTAAAAATCCGCTAAAATACCTTTCAATAAAGTTGATTATTTTTTACTAAAATTGAGTTAGCAGAATAAATACTTATATTGACCAAAATTTATAAATATTACCATGATTTTATTGCAAAAACCATTGCAATAAAACACCATTTAAACACAAAAACAGTTGAACTTTACTGACTTTAATTTTGACCAAAGGCTATTAGATGGCCTATATTCAATGGGCTACGACAAGCCTACACCTATTCAAGAGCTAGCCATTCCATTAATCGTTGAAAACAAAGATTTAATAGCTTGTGCCCAAACAGGAACAGGAAAAACTGCTGCTTATTTATTGCCTATTTTAAGTAAAATAGTACAAACCGAAACGCGTAATTTAAACACTTTAATTATTGCACCAACCAGAGAATTGGCGCAACAAATAGATCAACAAGTAGAAGGTTTTGCCTATTTTTTGGGCATTAGTTCTATTTCAATTTATGGAGGAACCGATGGTGCTGCTTTTGACAAACAAAAGAAAGCCATGCGCGAAGGTGCCGATATTATTATAGCCACGCCAGGAAGGTTACTTGCCATGCTTACATCTGCGGGTAAAGTTGACATGAGCACTTTGAAACATTTGGTATTAGATGAAGCAGATAGAATGTTGGACATGGGTTTTCATGACGACATTATGCGCATTATTAATTATTTGCCTACCGACAGACAAACTGTTTTATTTTCGGCTACCATGCCACCAAAAATTAGAACATTAGCCAATAAAATTTTAAAAAATCCTGAGCAAATAAACATTGCGCTCAGTAAACCAGCCGAAGGAATTTTACAACAAGCTTTTATGGCTTACGATGCTCAAAAAATTGGATTAGTAAAACATATTTTAACTGAAAAGGAACATAACAGTGTAATTATTTTTGCTGGTACAAAAGAAAAAGTAAAAGAGCTAAACAAAGAATTGCAACGCACCAAATTTTCGATTAAAGCATTCCATAGCGATTTGGAACAATCGGAACGAGAAGACATTATGCGTGCTTTTAAAAACAAAGAAGTTCAAATTTTGATTGGAACTGATATTCTTTCACGCGGAATAGATGTGGATGGAATTAGCCTAGTAATTAATTTTGATGTGCCACCAGATCCTGAAGATTATATTCACAGAATAGGTAGAACAGCAAGGGCAGAAAGCACAGGAACAGCCATTACTTTTATCAATCCGAAAGACCAACGGAGGTTTTTTAGCATTGAAAATTTAATTGGTGCTGAAGTTCCAAAATTACCGTTGCCAGCGTTTTTGGGCGAAGCACCACTTTACCAACCTGAAGTAAGAGAGCACAAACCGTTTAATGATTTCAAGAAAAAAAATGGTTTTAAAAAGAAACCAAAAGGTGTAAATCATCATGCCAATCACACAACTACAAGTCATCCAACTTCACATCATACAAAACCTCAATAAATAAAAAACACAACTTACTTGTGTAATATGGGACAACAAAAATTAAAACGTTTTGCAGAATTTGCAGTCATTAAAAACTGTTACGATTTTCCATTTCATTTAAAAGGAAAATGGCGAACAAATGTATTCAATAATAACAATCCAATTATTCTTGAATTGGCTTGCGGAAAAGGCGAATACACGGTGAATTTAGCACAACAGGATTTGAACACTAATTTTATAGGAATAGATATAAAAAGCAATAGGATGTGGAAAGGTGCAAAAATTGCACAAGCCGAAAACTTGCAAAATACAGCCTTTGTGAGAATGACTGTTCAAAAGCTAAATGAAGTATTTGAAAAAAATGAAGTGAACGAAATTTGGATAACATTTCCAGATCCGTTTCCAAAAGAAAGGCATGAAAAAAACCGATTAACACACCCAGAATTTTTAGCTATTTACAAAGAAGTTTTAAAGGAAAATGGTCCTGTACATTTTAAAACCGATGACGATAATTTGTTTGATTACACTTTAGAAATATTGGAACAATTAAACATAAAACCGGTGGAAATTATTAGAAATGTTCACCAAGAACCACACAATAATGATAACTTGAGGAACATAACTACTCATTATGAAAAACTTTTTTCGGAAAGAGGAAGAACTATAAAGTATTGTAAATTTTACTTAAACAACTTGAAAATCAACACTAAATCAATTGAAATAGAATAAGATTTTTTTTGTAAATACAATAAAAAAACATTCTGTTCGTTAAATTTATGATATGTTTATAATGTAATAAAAAAAGGCTTTGAACATTTAAAAAATTTTATATTTTTGTTTGCTATGAATTCAATAAAACCACTGGTAGTTTTTATAATATTTACATTGACTTGTATTTCTGCAAAAGCGCAGCAAATAGAGATTGGAATGTTATTTGGCACTTCTCATTATTTAGGTGATTTGAGTGATGAAAAAATCAATTTCAAGAACACTTATTTTGCAGCTTCGTTATTTGGAAGGTATAATTTTTCTAATAAATTAGCTGTAAAAGGAATGGCAAGTTATGGCCGCATTAGTGGCGATGACAAGCAAAGTTCGAAAGATGCTTCAAAATTACGAAACCTAAATTTTTATACCGATATATTTGAATTTAGTGTACACATGGAATATAATTTATTGAAAAATGATTTGAGAAATTTACATAATCGTCCATTTGTTCCTTATATTTTTGCAGGAATAGGCGTATTTAATTTCAACCCAAAATCAGATTCTTTAGGTAAAATATATGAGTTACAACCTTTGGCTACAGAAGGTCAAGGTTCTACTGCTTATAACGAAAGAAAAAAATATAATTTAACAGAAATAATGATTCCTTTTGGAATAGGTTTTAGAACAAGAATTAGTGATGCTTTTTTAATTGGTTTTGAAACTGGAGTAAGATATACCACCACAAACTATTTGGACGATGTAGGCGGTTATTATGCCGAAAACAATATTGTTAAATCAAATACCGGCCCTACTGCTGCTTTCCTTGCCGATAGAAGTAACGAAATTATTCCATCACATTATTTTAAAGAAACAGATTTACGCAGCGATAAAAAGAATTTCCAGAACGATATATATTTCATTTCTGGAATTACTATTAGCTATATGATTCGATCAAAAGGTCAAGCTTGCCCTAACTTTTTTAACTAAATATTCTCACCTTGAAAAAGTTATTTTTTATATTATTTCTAGTACAATCTCTTAGTTCATATTCTCAACGAGTAGATGTAGGTGTAGGTTTAGGTTTAGCTAATTATTGGGGCGATTTGGCACCAAGTATTGCTTTCAATGAAACAAAACCAACTTTCAATGTTTTTGCACGAATGAATTTAAGCACTACTTGGGCATTAACAGGTCAAATTACTTCGTTACAAGTAAGTGGAACTGATAAAAATTTCGCCTTTAACAAATCTCGAAATTTAAGCTTTACAGATAATATTACCGAAATTTCAGGATTAGTTGAATATAATTTTACTGACTTTGGATATGGTGTTTTAAATAGTAAAATTACTGGCTATATTTTTGGCGGATTTGCAGGTTTTAAATTTACACCTCAAACAGTTTATGGTGGACAAACAGTGGTTCTTCGTGATTTAAAAACCGAAGGTGTAGCTTATGGAACTTATTCATTTGCAATTCCTTTTGGAATTGGTGCTAAATGGATTTTTGCTAGAAACATAAGTTTAGAAGCAAACTTCAATATTAGAAAAACCTACACCGATTATATTGATGATGTAAGTGGAAAATATATTGATTTAAGCAAAAGCAGTATTAGAACGCAACAAATAGCTGATAGAAGTTTTGAAATAATTGGTTCAACACCAAGTGTGGCAGGTTCAATGAGAGGTTCTGATAATTATAATGATTGGTACATGACTTTTACTACTTGCTTAGCTTATAGACTTCCAGGAAGAATAAAATGTCCAACATTTTACTAATAAATTAATAGTGTCATTTACTTAGGGAATTTTTATTTTATTTTATTTGTTATTCGTTTCGACAAGCTCAATGACCGTGGTCATTGAGCTTGTCGAAATGTTATCATCTTAAATAAACGAAATTGAAAAAACTTCTAAAAAGCTATCTAAATTCTTTTTACAAATTTTCCTTATCAAAAGCATTGCTGCTTGAATTTATAAACAGATTCAGTTGTTTTAAAAAATCTTTTCGGGGAATATTTACAGCACCCATGCTCATTAAATGTGGATTTTCAACTTGACAATCTACAAAGTGAAAATCAAATTTTTGTAAATGTTTGCATAAATAAATCATGGCCGTTTTGCTTGCATTACTCATGGTACTTACCATGCTTTCGCCCATAAAACATTTGCCCATGGCTACTCCATATAGCCCACCAACTAATTTGCCTTCGAACCAAACTTCTACACTATGAGCAATTCCTTTTAAGTGTAAAATATTGTAAATGTCTTCTATTTCTTCGCTAATCCAAGTTCCTTCAGTTTTCAATCTTTCGGTTCTACAAAGCCTGATTAATTGTTCAAAATTTTTATCAATGGTGCAAACAAATTGGTTACTATTAATCACCTTTTTCATGCTTTTTGAAATATAAATTTCGCTTGGATAAATTACAGTTCTTGGATTTGGGCTAAACCACATGGGAAACTCAGGTTCATTGAACCAATGAAAAATTCCTTTTCTGTAAGCTTTTAAAACTAAATCGGGACTCATTTTTCCGCCCACAGCTAACAAACCATCTTTCCTTCTTGTAATAACCGATTCGGGAAAAATATCGTCAACTACATAATATAAATCCATTAAATACTAGAGTTCTTTTCGTAACCTAGCTACGGGTAAGTTTAATTGTTCGCGGTATTTAGCAACAGTTCTGCGGGCAATATTGTATCCTTTTTCTTTCAAAATTTCCATCAATTTTTCATCGGGCAAAGGTTTGTGTTTGTCTTCTACTTCAATGGCTTCTTTTAGAATCTTTTTCACTTCACGGCTACTCACTTCTTCGCCTTCATCGTTAGTAATTCCCTCACTAAAAAAATATTTTAACGAAACTATTCCCCAACTGGTTTGAATATATTTACTATTTGCCACCCTACTAATTGTGGAAATGTCATAGCCTGTCATATCGGCTATGGTTTTTAAAATCATAGGTTTTAGTTTACTATCATCGCCATCTTCAAAATATTTATGTTGGTATTGTAAAATGGCATTCATGGTGGTAAGCAAAGTATTTTGGCGTTGTTTAATGCTATCAATAAACCATTTTGCACCATCCAATTTTTGCTTAATATACATTACAGTATCTTTTTGTTCTTTGGTGGGCGCATCACTTTTATCGTAAGCTTTTAAGGCATCCATATAAGTTCTACTTATTCGCAAATCAGGCGTATTTCGTCCGTTAAGGCTTATACTTAAAACTCCCCCATCGTCATTTAAAGTAAAATCAGGGGTAATATATTGGGCAGCTTGCCCACCATAACTATCGCCTGGTTTAGGATTTAGTTTGGTAATAATTCCTATAATCGACTTTATTTTTTCATCATCAAGGTGTAATTCTTTGGCTATTTTTTCGTAATGTTTTTTGGTAAATTCTTCAAAATAATTATCCAAAACTTCAATGGCTAATTCAATGGCGCGGTTATAATAATCTTTGCGTTGCAATTGAATAATTAAGCATTGTTGCAAACTTGTTGCACCAATTCCAGGAGGATCTAGTTTTTGGATTTTAGCCAAAACATGCTTCATTTCATTCAAATCGGTTTCTACATTTTGAGAAAAAGCCAAATCGTTAATCAAAGCCTCTAAAGGTCTGCGTAAATAACCATCATCGTCAATAGTTCCTATGATTTGATTACCAATAATTTCTTCTTTTTCGGAAGTAACAACCGCACTAAATTGTTCCAATAAAGCATCGTGAAAAGTAGATGTATCGGCTATTGGCGAATCTTTTCGCTCTTCATTGCCTTCGTCACTTAAATGAAAACCATCAGGTTCGTATTCATCGTTTACATATTCTTTTACGTCAAAAGACTCACTTGCCAAATAATCATCTACGCTAGAATCTTTTTCATATTCTTCAGTTTCTTGCGTTTCAGTTTTAGGGTCTTCGCTAGGAAGCGCATCAGTATCTTTATTGCTTAGCAATGCAGGATTTTCAATCATTTCCAAATCTACTCGCTGCAAAAAATCGACAGTAGTAAGTTGCAATAACTTAATGAACTGAATTTGCAAAGGCGATAGCTTTTGCTGTTGTTTTTGATATAGTCCTTGTTTTAACATTTAATGGTTTTCAAAAATAGAAAAATACTTCTTATAAAAAGGAAAATTCTACAAATATTATAAACAGTGAAATTAGCATTGCCAAAGGCAAAAAACAAACAATAAAAATTTGAATTATAGAAGTGAAATTTTGATGCTTATTATTGCAAATACATTTGCAATAAAATGAATACACAAAAACCATTAGCCGAAAGAGTAAGACCAATCAATTTAGACGAATACACAGGTCAGGAACATTTGATAGGAAAAGGAGCAATTTTGCGTGAAGCTATTCAAAATAAAAGCATTCCATCTATTATATTTTGGGGACCTCCAGGAGTAGGGAAAACTACACTTGCACGAATAATTGGACATGAATTAAACTTGCCTTTTTATGGTTTAAGTGCTATCAATGCTGGTGTGGCCGATGTAAGGAAAATTATAGCTGAGGCAAAAGTTATTGGTAAAGTATTGTTGTTTTTAGATGAAATACACCGATTTAATAAAAGCCAACAAGACGCACTTTTAGGTGCTGTTGAAAATGGTAGCATTGTATTAATTGGTGCTACCACCGAAAATCCAAGTTTTGAAGTAAATAACGCTTTACTTTCGCGCTGCCAAGTATATATTTTAAAGGATTTAAATAAGGAACATTTACAGCAAATTATTGATAAAGCAATTGCTAAAGATGAATGGTTGCGTAGTAAAGAAATAGTGTTTAAAGAAACCGAAGCTTTGTTTTTGCATAGTGGTGGCGATGCACGAAAACTATTGAATATTTTAGAACAAATTATTACACAAACTAACTCCACTCCTATTATAATAAATAATGAAAGTACAACCAGAATTTTACAACAAAAAACTGCCATGTACGACAAAGGTGGCGAGGAACATTACAATGTAATTTCGGCTTTTATAAAATCTATGCGAGGCAGCGACCCTAACGCAGCTGTGTATTATTTGGCTCGCATGTTAGATGCTGGTGAAAGTATAGAATTTATAGCCCGAAGGATGCTCATTTTGGCTAGCGAAGACATTGGGAATGCCAATCCAAATGCACTGCTTCTAGCTACCAATTGTTTTCAGGCTATTCAAATAATTGGCATGCCCGAAGCAAGAATTATTTTGAGTCAAACTGTAATATATTTGGCTACTTCGGTAAAAAGTAATGCCAGTTATTTGGCCATAGACGAAGCCATGAGCACTGTTAAAAAAACAGGAAACTTGCCTGTTCCATTGCATTTGCGCAACGCACCAACTCAATTAATGAAAGACTTAAACTATGGTACCGATTACCATTATGCGCATGTGTATGAAAATAATTTTGTATTTCAAGAGTTCCTTCCAGATGGCATTAGTGGACAAAAATTTTATGATCCAGGAAACAATGCAAGGGAAAACGAGCAACGCCAATTTTTAAAACTTAGGTGGAAAGAAAAATATGGTTATTAGTAATTATTTCATCAACAAATTTCAATAAAAAAGTCCATTCAAAACTGAATGAACTTTTTTATTTTATAGTTATAAATATTACTTATTAATATCAAAAGTATTCATAAAAGCAGTAGTAAAATTACCAGCTTTAAAATCTTCGTTTTGCATTAATTTCATTTGTAAAGGAATGGTTGTTTTTAAACCTGGACCTTCAATAATAAATTCACCTAAAGCACGTTCCATTTTTATAATTGCTTCTTCGCGAGTTTGGGCGCTTACAATCATTTTAGCAATCATACTGTCGTAATTTGAAGGAATAGTATAACCTGCATATACATGCGTATCTACTCTTACTCCATGACCACCTGGCTTGTGCAAATATTCAATTTTTCCTGGTGTAGGTCTAAAGTTATTATAAGGATCTTCAGCATTGATACGTACTTCAATACAATGCTTTGTTGGATAATGATCTTTACCGCTAATTGGTACACCAGCAGCTAATAAAATTTGCTCTTTTACTAAGTCAAAATTGATTACTTCTTCAGTTACTGGATGCTCCACTTGAATACGCGTATTCATTTCCATAAAATAGAAATTTCTATGCTTATCAACTAAAAATTCAATAGTTCCTAAACCTTCGTAACCTATAGATGCAGCACCTTTTTTAGCTGCTTCACCCATTTTTTCTCTTAATTCAGGAGTCATAAATGGAGAAGGCGATTCTTCTATTAATTTTTGGTGTCTGCGTTGAATTGAGCAATCTCTTTCACTTAAATGACAAACTTTTCCATATTGATCACCAGCTAACTGAATTTCAATATGACGAGGTTCTTCAATGTATTTTTCTAAATACATGCCATCGTTTCCAAAAGCAGCTTTAGATTCTTGCCTAGCACTATCCCAATTTTTTTCAAACTCTTCCGAATTCCAAATAATTCGCATTCCTCTTCCACCACCACCGGCAGTAGCTTTAATAATAACAGGATAGCCAATTTCTTCAGCAATAGAAATACCTTGTTCAAAGCTATCTAGTAAACCATCAGAACCAGGAACTACAGGAACTCCTGCTTTTTTCATGGTATCTTTAGCATTCGCTTTATCGCCCATAGAATTAATCATTTCTGGGCTGGCGCCAATAAATTTTATTCCATGGTCTTTACAAATTTGGCTAAATTTTGCATTTTCACTTAAAAACCCATATCCAGGATGAATGGCATCAGCATTGGTAATTTCGGCTGCAGCTATAATGCTAGCCATATTTAAATAGGAAAGATTAGAAGGTGGCGGACCAATACAAACTGCTTCATCTGCAAATCTTACATGTAAACTTTCTTTATCTGCAGTACTGTAAACAGCTACTGTTTTTATACCCATTTCCTTTGCAGTACGAATAATTCGCAATGCTATTTCGCCTCTATTGGCTATTAGTATCTTTTTAAACATATTGGGATTGTAAAAAGTAAAATATTTATTTTACAAAGTTTAAAAACTTTGCAATTAATTAATTCAATAACTTCTCAATAAATGAAATTACATAGGTTCAACTAAAAACAATGGCTGATCGTACTCTACAGGAGAAGCATTTTCAACTAATATTTTTACTATTCTACCCGAAACTTCCGATTCAATTTCGTTGAATAATTTCATGGCTTCAACAATACATAATACTTGTCCAACTTTTATTTCATCACCAATATTTACAAAATTAGGTTTATCAGGACTAGGAGTTTTGTAATAAGTACCAATCATTGGCGATTTGATAATTATTAAATTACTTACAGCCGGAGCTGAAGTAACAGCAGGCATATGAATAGTATTTACAGGTGCTTGCGCAACTGGTGCAGCTTCAAAAGTATGAGTAACAGGTGCAGCAACTTGCTGGATAATAGTAGTTTTTTCTTCAGCTTTCTTAATTGAAACTTTAAAATCACCACGTTCCACTTCTACTTCCGATACTCCACTTTCAGCTACTAATCTTATTAGTTCTTTTATTTCTTTTAATTCCATGATATTCTGATTTATTCTAATTGTAAAACTATTTTTTAAAATGTAAAAGTCAATATTTTTTATTTATAAAAATATAAATTTCTAATTATGAGGGCTATAATAAACTAATAAGCCCACTTTAAATAGATTGCCCCCCAAGTAAAACCACCACCAAAAGCAGCTAAAATTAAGTTATCACCTTTTTTTAGTTTACTTTCCCATTCCCAAAGTAATAAAGGAATAGTTCCATTTGTAGAATTACCAAAATGATCAATATTTATCATTACTTTACTTTTATCTACACCCATTCTATTGGCAGTAGCATCTATTATTCGTAAATTAGCCTGATGAGGAACTAACCAAGCAACATCATCTGCTGTTAAGTTATTACGTTCCATAATTTCAGCACTCACATCGGCCATACCTTTTACTGCAAATTTATAAACTGTTTGACCTTCTTGATATACAAAATGTTCTTTAGCATCTACTGTTTCATGGCTTGCAGGTTTAATTGAACCACCAGCTTTTTGATGTAAAAAATGTCTTCCACTTCCATCAACTTTTAAAATGGCATCAATTACTCCATTGTCTTCATAATTGGGTTCCAATAAAACACAACCACAACCATCACCAAAAATAACACAAGTATTTCTATCTGTGTAATCAATTATTGAAGACATTTTATCGCCTCCAACCACTAAAACTTTTTTGTACACACCACTTTGAATAAATCTACTACCAGTTTCTAATCCAAAAATAAAACCTGAACAAGCAGCAGATAAATCGAAACCAAAAGAATTTGTAGCACCAATTTTATCGGCTAAAACACATGCAGAAGCAGGAAAAACCATATCGGGAGTAACAGTACAAAAAATAATTAAATCAATTTCAGTAGCTAAAATTCCACGTTTTTCAAGTAAACCCTTTGCTGCTTCAAAAGCCATATCGGAAGTACCTAAACCATCGGCTAATATTCTTCTTTCTTTTATTCCAGTTCTACTAGTTATCCATTCATCGTTGGTATCAACCAATTTTTCCAAATCTTTATTAGTTAAAATTTTGGGTGGAACGTAACCGTTAACGGCAGTAATTGCAGCAGTAATTTTTGTCATTTAAATATTGTTCATTATTTATAAAAAAAACACTTTTTTATAAAGTGTTTTAAAAATTCAATTATTGAATTGGAACTAAGTTCTTAAATTCTTCTCGAACAATGTTACATAAATTAGAATTGATAACATCACGAGCGGAAAAAATCATATTTTTAAATGCTTTTGCATTTGAAATTCCATGTCCGATTAAAACAGGAGAATTTACTCCTAAAATTGGAGTTCCACCATAATTTTCGTAATTAAATCTGTCTAAGAAATCATCTTTTACACCGCGTTTTTTCATAACAGCATAAAATGATTCAAAAGCTTTTAAAACTACATTTCCTGTAAAACCTTCACAAACTATTACATCGCATTTATCCGACATAATATCTCTGCCTTCTACATTACCAACAAAATGAAATGCATTTGATTCTTCCATTAATTGGTGGGCAGAAATGGTAACTAAATTACCTTTTTCTTTTTCTTCGCCAATACTTAACAAACCAATTCTTGGATCGTCAATTCCATGTACATGTTTCATCATTAAGCTACCTAAAATAGCAAATTGATAAAGAACGTCTGGTTTACAATCGGCATTAGCACCAACATCCAAAACCAAACAAAATTTTCCATCAGGTCTTGGTAAAGTAGCCGTAATTGTTGGTCTTATAACGCCTTCAATAGGTTTAATACTAAACATGGAACCTACTAGCATAGCACCAGTGTTTCCTGCACTTACAAATGCATCTATTTGTTTAGTAGCCAATAATTTAAATCCAACAGAAATACTTGAATCCTTTTTCTGTGAAATAGCTTTAGTTGGGTGTTCACCCATTCCTATAATTTCAGTAGTATGAACAATTTCTAATCGAGCATCACTTACACCTTGAGAAATCAATAAATTTTCTGCTTGTTCTTTATCACCAATTAATACAATAGTATCATTGCTACCAAGCTCTGCAAGTGCTAAAACAGCACCTAAAACAGCTTCTTTGGGCGCAAAATCGCCACCCATAATGTCAAAACCAATTTTCATTTGCTTGTTGTTTTGGGGTTAATTTTAAAAACGAAAAACGAAAGCACTTTTAAAAAAGCACTTTCGTTTTTAGTATTAGATTTAAGCTTTTAGCTTAAACATCTGATTTCATATCAGGAAAAACATGTTTTCCACGATAAAAACCATCTGCAGTAACGCGGTGGCGCATGTGTACTTCTCCCGAAGTTGAATCGGTTGACAATGTTGGAACAGCACCTTTATAATGTGTTCTACGCTTATCGCGTCTTGATTTTGAAATTTTGCGTTTAGGATTTGGCATTTTACTTCTCTCCTCTAGTTATCAGTTTTTGTTGTAAATATTTTTTAAAGCGTCCCAGCGTGGATCAGATGCAGGTTTTTCGTCTTCATCTTTTCCTTCATCAATTTTCAATTTATTGATAAATAGTTGGTTATGTTCCTTATCAGCATCTTCACAACTAATTTTAGTTGGAATAGCTAATAAAAAGTAATCATATATAAATTGTTTAAAATCAAACTCATGCAATCCTTTTGGTAAATAAATGATTTCATCATCATTTAAATTCTCGGGACCATCAGTTAATTTAACCAACAAATCATATGTTTTATTTAAAGGTAAATCAAACTCATCTAAACAAGTATCGCAGTTTGTACCAATTAAGCCATTGATATTAAACTGCATTTCAAATACATTTTCCTTTTTAGTTAATAATAAATCGCATTTAGCATCCACTTTTTCAAAATGCTTATCTGTCATTTCTGTGAACAAATCGGCAATTATTGGAAAACTTAATTCGTTTAAACCAAATCGGAGTTTATTGAACTCAACTATGTATGTTTT
This sequence comes from Bacteroidia bacterium, assembly GCA_049318585.1. GTDB lineage: Bacteria > Bacteroidota > Bacteroidia > UKL13-3 > UKL13-3 > JAAFJM01. Next base: position 20,741 of record JBMOGB010000047.1, read on the forward strand.
TGTTTTCAACCTTAAAATAAAGCCCACAAATGTAGTTTTTTGTGAATAAAATCTTTGCATTATTTTCAAAAAAAGTAAAAAAAATATCGTTTTTTAAAATTTACCATAAATAATGTTTGATATTCAGCTATTTATAAAAATATTATTTTGCTTTGAAAAAGTAAGAACTATAATTATGTAATTTGTAATTTTTATAAAAGAGAAAAACAATTTTGAACTTAAAAATGTTAAGCCTTCAATGAACAAATCACCCCAACTAATAAATTTATTAAATGAATTTGCAAAATCAAGTGATCACAAAATTGATTTTGTAACGCTTCAAAAATCAAAAATTAGATATCAAATTCCTGCTACTAATAATTTCACATTATTTGCCGACCAACTTCATAATATTGGTTCGTTTACAAATTTTGTTTTTGAAGTTAGGGTTTGCAACAAAAATGAATTTGAAAAAATTACCAATAAAATAACATTCCCAATAATTTATTTCAAAAAAAATGAAACAAAACTAGTTCCTGTTTTATTAAAGCATTTTGCAAAAAAAGAATATGAAACTACTGAATTTCATGAAAACGAAAACATTGAAGTAAATTACCATTCGTTAACACAATTGTCAAATTCAGCTAAATCAATTAATGAATTAAATAATGACAATGAATTGGTGAAAGAAAATTTTACTATTTCGGAGTCAAAAGAAGAACAAATAATTTATATAACTGGTTTCTTTATTGGTTCAATTTTAAATTACGACCACAAAGAAAAAATAAGTCCATTCCAAA
>JBMOGB010000048.1:0-21093 GCA_049318585.1 Bacteroidia bacterium
TTTATAGAAAATTTAAAAATACTTGATATATAATATGGTAAGTGTTGGGGTTCGAGTTCCTAACTCTCCGCCAGTAGTAATACAAAACAAATCAAAAGCCCGTAAAACTCAGTGTTTACGGGCTTTTTTGTTTTTACCTTTTTCAAATTCAATCATTTTTTCGCATTGCTTAGGGGGCAAATTCGGGTACCCAAACTTTTTTGTCTATGAAAAAAGTAAGAAGAGAATACTTGTGAGTTAAATTTTGGCTTTTGTTTCAATTTATTATTTCAATAATTGCAAACTCTTTTGGAAGAATTTTTCAAAATATGCCAACCGTGATCAATTTTCAAATAACTGTTGTCCGATAAAATCAGGTAAAAAGTTTACTCCTTTATGTTTAGTCTCTAATGGACCTTTATATTTGGAAAACCTCATTTTGTATTACCAATATTTAACATTGAAAAAGCAATAGAATTTCTTTATTGGAGTTAAATATTCAATAAACCAATTCCTTGAATTTTAAAAATCATAGCAGCACTACGTTTTTCAAATTTAAGGAAACACTGATTTGAAGTAGATTTGATTCGTAATAGATTTTCTAATGCGTATTTTGGGTTTATTTCATACATGTCACATTTTGATGTCCATAACAATTACATTTGTCAAATAAAATACAACAATTCAATGGAGCAAATAAAAGGCGAAACCTTAGACAATTATTTATCCAAAGGTTTTTACCGTTGGAACAGAACCATTTTTACCGATAATGTTTGCTATGATTCCATCAATGAAAGGATGGTTGATGTATTTTGGTTACGAACAAATTTGTCCAAATTAAGCAACTTAAAAGCGCTTTCTATTTACAAGAAAAACAAAAAGTTTACAATTTCCATTTCAGACAGTTTCATTGATGAAGAAATGGAAGATTTATACCAAAGATACAGAGCAAATTTAAAATTTGAACCATCAGAAACAATTGATAATTGTTTAAATGGAAGGCCAGATACATTGCCATTGGCAGAATTTCATACCAAAACAATTCAAATAAGAGATAATGAAAAACTAATTGCAGCAAGCTATTTTGATATTGGTAAATTAACCATGATGGATATTACCAATTTTTACGAACCAACCTACAAAAAATACAGCTTAAGTAAATACATGATGTTGTTAAAAATGGAACTTGGAATAAACAATGATATGCAATTTTATTACCCAGGATACATTGCACTAAACACCACCATTTTCGACTATAAAATATTCCCGATTGAAGAAGCCATGGAAGTTTATATTACTGACGATGACAAATGGTATCCATTCACACAATTTGGCAAAGAAGGACTTATTCCTTATGGCTTTTATGCTAACTTTAGTTTCGAAGATTTTATGAAAACAATAGAAACTGAATAATGTTTGATTGATTCCATTTCAGTATTATATTCGTTTACTTAAGCTTTTTTATTCTAATTTATATTCGTTTTGGCTTCGTTCAACGACCGCTAACATTGAGCGAAGTCCGATAGCTACCGGACGAAATGTTTTTCACTTAATAAACGAAATTGACTTATAAAAACATCAAAATTTATAAATGTTTGATTTCATTCTCTATCTATTTTTTTGCTATTAATATATTTCTTCTCACAATTGTAATTACAAAAATGGCAACAAATCAACACATTGACTAGATAAACCCTAATTTATTAATGACAAAGATTTCTCAAATTTTCCAGTCCTGCTTTTCGATATAAAAATCTGAAAATCTGTCAAATTATTGCTTTTTAAAATAATAAACTATTGTATATTAATCTGTGGCTTAGAATGGATCAATTGTTCACATAAAGGAAACTTGAATACTTTTAAATAAATAAAATACATTCGCAAATATATGAGCAGAATAAAACTAGATTTACCTGATGTTTTTGTTTTCAGTACAAGTGTAAAAGTAAGGGTTTCCGATTTAAATTATGGTAATCATTTAAGTAACGATGTTTACTTAGCTTATTTGCATGAGGCTAGATTACAATTTTTTAAAAGCATGGATTACTCTGAAATGAATTTGGCTGGCAGCGCTGTTATAATGGGCGATTCCGTAATAGTTTATAAAGCTGAATGTTTTTATGGCGATGAAATAAAAATAGAGGTTATGGCATCAAATTTTAGTAAACGTAGTTTCGATTTATTTTACAAAATGTCAAAAACTAATGACAATGAATTGTTAGTAGCAGAAGCTAAAACAGGCATGGTTTGTTATGATTATTTAAATAAAAAAACCATGAATGTTCCCATTGAATTTATAGAAAAAGTAAATGCTTTGTTGTTATAAAATAGCTAATACTGTTTTTTTATAAACAAATCTTTTATTCCATCAAACTCTTTACGGTAATATAGTCCAATACCTTGTGTTGTGATGTTACGATTAAAAATAGGGTCGAGGGTAAGTCTATTAAATGCCCTCGCTTTAAAATTTCCATTTTGTGATATATTGTATTGTGCTAATAAATTATTTTGAGAATTATCAGTAGCAAAACTTCCTTTTACTTCCAGTTTATTGTTAAACCATTTGGTACTACCAGAAATAATTACGCTTCTGTTTTTAGTAGGGTCAATGGCATTTTGTAAATCAAAATTTAAATCAAAATTTGGTATATATTTATTTACTATATTACTCACTTGCGATGAAGCTAATTCGGAAAGCGTATTTACACCAATATTATTATTTACACCTCCGCTATTATTATTATTAATGGCACTAAACTTTCCAAACACTATTAAACTTATAATTTGTTGAGTCATGTTTTCTGGCTCTTTTCGCAAAGTATTTACGGCTAAGTTTAAGTCTGAAATACTGCTACTATTCATTGAATTATCTAAATCAGGAAAATTCAAATCAAATTTATATTCTGGTTGAACCAAAGTGCCTCGTATATTCATTATGGCTTCAACATTGGTCTTTTGGTCTATAGAACTTGTTCCATTACTTTGATTATTATTTGTACCAGTTAGCTCGTTTACAGTAGTTTTTACTTTATATATACCAAGTATATTTAATTGAGCATTCAATGGATCGCCACTCCAATTGATGGTACTTTTTTGTAAAACAAATTTTTTAGGAACAATATTTAAAGCAGTAAATACATAATCTCCTTCATTAACTATGTACTCTCCGTACATATTAAACGCACCTTGTCGGGTAAGTTCTAGTTTTATGTCACCTATTCCTTTTGCTCTAATTTTATCATCGGTTTGCTCATTAAAAATTATTTGAACCTCAGCATTTGGTTTTGCTCTAATTAAGCAATTGATTGAAAATCCACTCAAACTTTGTTGTCTATTTATTACTAATTTATTTACCGTATCTTTCGAATAAAAATGAATCAACGTTTCGTCTTCACCATCGCTAACTCCAAAAGGTGTAATAGCCACTTTAGTGCCTTTTTCTGTAGTAGCTTCTATGTTTAAAGCCACATCGTTTAAAGGACCTTTTATGGTCATATTTCCACTTCCAAAAGCCACTCCATGATACAATGAATTGTCTTTACTTGTAGTATTTAACACCATCATATTTTTAAAATTACTGATATTTATATCAAAATCAAAACGGTTAAAGTTATTATGATTAATTGAACCACTTACTTTGGCTTTATTGTTATAAATATCGCTCATAAAAAATGGTTGAATTTCGAAAATATTTTTATCGAAGTGTATGGTGCTAGTGCAATGATAAGTGGTTTGTAAATAATTTATTTTAGTTTTAAAATCATTTACTTGTAAAAACCCATCAATATCTGGTTTGTCAATTGTACCACTAACCAAAGCTTTTAAACTTAATTTACCTTCATAAATAGTTATATAATCTTTTACAAAAGGTTGAAAAGCATTGGCGTTTGCATCGGTTAAACTAATACTTGCATCTATGGCGTTTGTATTTAAAAGCCAAAAACCATTTGCCTTGAAATTATTTAATTTTCCATTTAAGGCAGATGCTTCAAAACTTAGCCTTTTGTTTTTGTTATCATATGAACTTATCAATTCAATATCGCCAATTGAATCATTGTCTAATTTTAAATCATTAACCCAAACATTTCCATTCAAAACATTTTGATCTAATAATGTTTGATAGGTAATATTACCATTAGCTTTTCCATCAAGGTTTATATAAAACTTTGGGTAAAAAAAATTAATATTATTCATTTCAAAATCAGTCAATGAAAGTAAAATATTTTTTTTGCCTGAGTTTATTTCATACCTCCCATTTAGGCCTATTAATTGGTTTGAATTACTTAATAAAATTTGTTCTATTTTTATTATTGAGTCATAAAAATTAATTACTCCATTTGGGTTAATAGTCCAATTTGATTGACTATAATTGATGTATGATTTATTGAAATTTAGCTTAATTAAGTTTGGTGAAAAATCAATTTTACTATTAATATTTGCATAAATAATACTGGTTGTATCTTGAACTAAAACTTCCAAATCGGCTTTATTATTGCTAACATTGGCATTAATTGCAAACTCTTTTACAATTACAGTATCATGTTGTGAAAGTTTAGAAATACCAAACAAAAATTGAGCAGTATTATTTGAATTAACAGCTGTTTTTAAAGTTAATTCCGAAAAATAATAATTGTTTATTCTTAGGCTTTCTACAAAACCTAGTACTTCTACTTTGTTTTTTACATTACTAAAATTACCTTTTACTTCCATTTGTTCAATATCAATTTCAGGAAAAAATAGCGGAGTAAGCTTTTGAGTATTTTTGATTTTTAAGTTATAATCAAAATTTTGATTGGTAATTTCTTCCCCTTTAAATGGCTTTAAATAAGCTGGAATTATTTTATAAAGTATGTTGTTAAAACACTTATGTAAATTCAAAAAATTATACTCTCCATTGATACTTGCATTTAAAAAATCGCTTTGAAAAATTAGCTTTCTATTTGCAGTTCCTGCATTACTTGATTTGATGTTTATTTTATCAAAAGTATAATCCACATTGTTGTATTCAATATTGGTGTTTTCAATGATTATATCTCCACTGTTTTGGTCAATGTTTTTTACAGTAAAGTCACCATTAATTTGAGTAGTAACTATTATATCTTTGTCATAAAGATTCAAAGTTTTTAGTTTTGCTCTATTTAATTTTGTTTCAAATAAAAACTCAGGAATCTTTTTGTTTAAATCGGCTTTACCAATCAAACTAAGTCCTATGTTTTCATCATCAATTAAAAGCTTTCCATTAAAATATTTTCTATCAAAATCGCCTTTTATTTGAATGTTTTTATAGTTATAACCATTGTAAGTAATGTTTTGAATATTTGTATTTGTAGTTGCTTTTAACGTTTTTATGTCAAATCCTTTTCCATTTATTTCACTAGTTAAACTTAGGTTTCCAAACTGTTTTGTGTCGTTTAAAAGGGTTCCTAAATTAAAGTTTATTATATCTAATTTACCCGAATAAACTGATTGCAAAGCATTATCAGTCAGTTTCATGTTTAAATCGGAACTAATGTTTCCAAATGGTGTTTCTAGATTTCCATAAGCTACAAAATCGTTAAAAAATCCAGTGTAACTTCCTTTAAATTTTAGTAAACCAAATCGTTCTAAATCTTTTGGTAATTCCATACCTGCTAATTTATCTAATTCTTTTTTTATTGAAGTAGCCGAATCGGCAAATATTTCAATAAATGTTTGTTCTATATTTGGCAATCCATTCATGCTTGCACGCCCATGAAATTCAGTGTAGTCTGCATATTTTAAATGAGCATCCTTTAAATCCAAATTGTCAATTGTACCTTTTAGTTTAGCTGTAATTGTTGCATCGTAATTATACTGATTGAGCATAGGTGCAAAAAAAGCAATGTCAGAAATATGAATAAAGCTTTGCTTTAAGTTTGCAATTAGTTTTACATTACTTATAAAGTTTTTTGCCAAACTATCGTAGTTTGCAAACTTCATACAAGCATAATCTTTTATTTTACTTTTATTTAATTGCAAATCTAGGTTTGCAAATTCCATAATAGTAGGGGAGATGATGGTTTTACAAGCCATTTTTTTTATTTGCAAACCACATTTTTCAAAGCCTGTTAACTCCTTTACAAAAAAATGTAATGAGTCTTCTATTATTTTAAAATGATTGGCTTTTATATTTATTCCATAAAAATCTTGGTCAAATGGATTGAAGCCAGCTTGATCCCATTTAACGGTTGAATCAATTAGTTTAAATCTGCAATTTGTTCCATTTACTTCATCAAAAATGAGTTTGAATTTTTGTGCATTTGGGTCAGGTGGTGTGGTATCGTTTTTATCAATAATGTTAAATAAGACATCAATATTAAATGTCTTGTCGGGATAGGTAATTATTTTACACATACCGCCATCAATATTTACTTTGGAAAGAATAAATTTTGATGAATCAAGTTCAATTCCGCCAATATCAAATTGTAAATTTTTTACAAAAAATAAAGTATCTTTCTTTTGATCGCCCCAATAAATATTATCTAAACTAAAAGTAGTCCATCCATCGTAGTTAATATGTCCAATGTTTATTTCACATTTAAAAGCTTTACTTAAATATGAATCAGCTTTTTGAATAATAAAATTCTGAAATCTTGAACTATTGAAAATAAGGTATCCAAGTAGTAATAAGGCAAAGAAAATGCCCAATAATGTGTACGATATTTTAATTAGTAGTTTTTTCAATGTAGTTTCGCCAAATATAAATATTTATTTTAAACAGAATAATTAAAGTAACAATTTTTGAACCAAAACATGTCGTTAACCAATATTACTATACTTGCCATAGAATCTAGCTGCGATGATACAGCGGTTTCTATAATACATAACGGAAAAATTTTAAGTAATAAAGTTGCAGGGCAAAAAGTGCATGAAATTTATGGTGGCGTAGTTCCTGAATTAGCCAGCAGAGCGCATCAAGCTAATATAGTTCCTGTTTTGCATGTAGCTTTAAAAACTGCAAATGTTCAGTTAAGTGAGTTAAATGCAATAGCTTTTACTCAAAATCCTGGCTTAATTGGTTCGCTTATGGTTGGTTGTAGTTTTGCCAAATCGTTGGCGCAAAGTTTAAATATTCCTTTGATTGCAGTCAATCATATGCAAGCTCATGTGTTAGCACATTTTATTGATGAACCAAAACCAAATTTTCCTTTTTTGTGTTTAACAGTAAGTGGTGGCCATACTCAAATTGCAGTTTTTACCAATTATTTTGAAAGTAAAATAATTGGAAAAACCATAGATGATGCAGCTGGGGAAGCTTTTGATAAAGCTGCAAAAATGTTGAACTTACCCTATCCTGGCGGACCATTAATTGATGAATATGCTAAACAAGGTGAGGTAGTTTACCAATTTGCTAAGCCAAATATTCCAGATTTAGATTATAGTTTTAGTGGCTTAAAAACTTCGTTTCTTTATTTTTTGAAAAAAGAAATGCTCAGAAACGAAAATTTTATTGCAGAAAACAGAGATGATTTATGTGCTTCTATTCAACATAGTATTGTAGCACATTTAATGAAAAAACTATTGCTTGCAAGCAAACAAACAGGAATAAAAAACATTGCATTGGCAGGAGGCGTTTCGGCCAATAGCTATCTTAGAAACGAAGTAGAAACAACTGGCAAAAAACTAGGTTGGAACACTTTTGTGCCAGCATTTGAATATTGTACCGATAATGCTGCAATGATTGCCATTACTGCACATTACAAGTATTTGAAAAATGATTTTGTAAGTTTAAATATTGCTCCAAGTTCTAGGTAGTTATTCAAAAAAATACTTTCATTATTAATCAATTATATATTGTTAGTAAAAATATTCATTACCTAATTTGCATATTTCATTTCTTCTACTACATTGCAACTACATTAACAAAAAAAATATGAAAAAAATTTTATCAATTATGAGTGTTTTAGCAATAATGGTTATTGCTGGCACAACTTCAGTTAAAGCTGAAAATTATTTAGTAAACGATGAAGCAGTTGAAGCTTCATTTACTGCTGCTACTGCAGCTCCAATGAGTGTTGATTTTATCAACTCTATTATTCCCAATATGCCAACAGATCAAGCAAAAGTTGCAGGTGCAAATCCAGCTGTTGCATTTATTTTGGCATTCTTTTTAGGTCAGTTAGGAATTCACCGTTTTTACATGGGAACTGCAACTTTAACTGGTGTTGGTTATATTTTAACTTTAGGCGGTTGTGGCGTTGTTGCCTTTATTGATTGGGTATTTTTATTAATTGGTGTTGTTAATAATGACATTAGTAAATATGAAGACAACACTAAATTCTTCATGTGGTAATTTATAAGAAACCATAAAAAAAGCCAAAGTAAAATATTTTACTTTGGCTTTTTTTATACCAAATTTGTTCAATTTAATAGCTCAATTATTCTTGAATTCAATTTTTGATTGATGGCATTTACTTTTTTATTATTTTGTTTTTCTACATTGTCTAAAGTATAAGTTATTCCTCCATTGTAAAACAAATAAGAAAATAAAAAACCTGTAAAAATACTGGTAACATAATATCTATTATATACATTATAAGCTCCCCAACTAAGGCCTGTTAATATAAATGTAGCATTTACAATACCATGCAAAGTTTTTCCAATATAAACTTGCCCTGTTCCAGGTAAAAATGTTTGTAGTGCTTGAGCAGTTTTTACGCTTTTTGGCTTATAATTCAAAGCTGTTTTATATAATTTATGAATTGAATTGGTATCTATTTTACTTTTGAAATTTTCTAACAATAAGGCTTTAGCTTCCCTCCATTTTTTGCTTTTATTTAAATTCAAAATTTCTAGCAAAACCAGTTTGTTTCTATAAGAAGAATCGCCAATAAAGTACTTTATTTTATTTATATTTAATTCTACCTCAGCATGGTTATTTGTTAAGTAATTCATTACCGAAAGTTGATAGTAATAATTGAATTTGAAAGAGTCGGTTAAGTCGTTTTCATTAATTCTTAGCAAGGTTTCTTTGGCTTTTTCATATTTTTTTACTTGTTTTAAATACAATGCTTTTTCAAAAATTATATCATTAGTTGAAACGCCAAACTTACTTTCAAAAATATTTTGTTCATATATAAGTTCTGCCTCTTCGCTATATTTTATTTGGTATAAACTATCGGCTAATTTTATGCTTTGAGCATTAGTTATAATAGTTGCGCAGCATAATATTACACTGTAATAATATTTCATTTTTCCTGTCAATTTTCTCCTCCTTTCTGTTCTTATAAATATAGTGATAACTAGCTAAAATATTTCCCACATAAAACAAAGAAGTAATAGAGGTAAATGTTATAAATCGAGCAGAATTAACGCCAGCATTATTATAACTTTCCCAAACAACAAAACCTAATGGTACGTGAGTTAAAAATGTACTCAAACCATCATATGGTTTTCCAGCATATACCTTACCCAAACCAGGAACCATTGCTGCTAAGCCTGCGGCAATTATTGGATTTTTAGTTTTTATAGTTGCTTTTTTCCTCCATTTATTGAGTGAAACTTGTAGGTTATTATAATAAAACAATGAATCTTTGAGCTGCAAAATAAGACTATCGTAAACTACATAATTATTGTTTATTAAAGCCACAGAAGCCAATGTTATGGTTTTTATTTGATTGAAAACTGAATCACCTTTTATTGGTTTCAATTTATTATTGATATAATTTTCTGAACTATCTAAGTACAATAATCCAATAGACTGATACATTTTTGATTGAATATAAAATACCGAAAAAGTATTTATTCTATTGAATGCCAAAACCGATTGTTTAAATTGTTTTGCATTGAAGTAGGTTTTGCCTCTATAAAAATAAATGCTATCTAATATTGTTTCATTTTGTGTTGCCAACTCACAATTATTCAAATACAATAATACTAAATTGGTTTCTTTTTGATTGACCAAATTTTGGTAAAAATCAATGTTGAAAATTGATTGCGCTTTACTAAAACTAAAAGCTAAAAATAGCAAAAAAAGTAAAATGGTTCTCTTCATTTATTCGTGTTTACAACCATAATCATCTACTGAATCTGGAAACCTATTTTGACTATTTAACTTTTTAAAATCTAAATCTAAAGCTGTTATTCTGTTGCATTTTTGAACCCTATCGGCTGCTAAAAACATTCCTTTTATTAGGCCATATTTTTTTATACAGCCTTTGGCATATTCGCTACAAGAAGGAGTAAACAAACATTGTGCATTTACTTGACTTGAAATTACATTTTGATAAAAAAACATCAATCCAGAAAAGGTTAAATTGATTGGATTGTATGTTTGCCATTTGCTTTTATTTAAATTACTATATGACCTTATATATAATTTTGAGGTTGGTAAAGCATCTTTTTGTTTAATTAATAACAAATCAGTTTTTTCAATTTGAGCGTTTCCAATAATGCTAAAAAACACGAATACAATAATTAGAATAAACTTCATTTCTTAATTTTTATTTACAATTTTAGCATTTGCTGGAATTACATAATCAAAGTAAGAATTTGTTGCCAAATTATTTACTTTAATATTTGAATAAACTGTTTTCTCAATAATTGAATCCCCTTTTTCACCATATTCAATATGCGTAATAGCTAGCGGGAAATTGTAGTTCAAAACTTTTGTGTAGTTGTAATAATAACTTCGTTTAATTACAAAATTTTTATTGTTTACAAATTTTAAAAATATTGGTTTTCCTTGTTGATAAACTAACTCTACAGCACTAAATAATTTCATGTATTGGGCAGGAGGAAACCAAGTAGTAATTAAAAAACCATTTTCAAATTTGGACGAATTTAGTCTAAATCCTAAAGTGCGTAAACCCAATTCATTGTTTTTATCTTTTAAAAAATAATAAAGCGATGAAGTTTCAGTTCCTTGAGTAAAATTATAATCTTTATAAACTTGATTTTCTTTTGGGTTATAAATACTCAAATCACCTTTTGTATTGTTAATGATAATTGTTTCAAATGGAGCAAGAATATGAGTTACCATTTTTCCTTCGTTATTATAAAACATATCGGCATTAGTAATAATTAGTTTACCATTTATTACTTTTTTGCTCTGCATATTTAAACTAATACGTTCAAAATTTTCTTCTATTGATTTAAAACTGAATAAACCCAAAACTAAAAAAACTGTAACCAAAATGAATTGGTTACAGTTTTTAAAAACACTTTTATATATCTTATTATTTAGCATAATTTACTGCTCTTCTTTCTCTAATTACAGTCACTTTTATTTGACCCGGATAAGTCATTTCAGTTTGAATTCTATTAGACAACTGCAACGAAATCATTTCTGATTCTTCATCGGTTACTTTTTCACTTTCTACCATTACACGCAACTCTCTACCCGCTTGAATAGCAAAAGCAGTAGTAACACCTTTAAAACTTAAAGCCATGTCTTCTAATGTTTTTAAGCGTTTCATGTAGTTTTCGGTATCTTCTCTTCTAGCACCAGGGCGAGCTCCGCTAATGGCATCACAGGCTTGAACTATTGGCGACAAAATACTTGTCATTTCTATTTCATCATGGTGGGCACCAATGGCATTTACTACTTCTGGATGTTCTTTGTATTTTTCAGCAAGCTTCATACCTAATAAAGCATGTGGAGTTTCAGCATCATCATCTGGCACTTTTCCAATATCGTGTAACAATCCAGCACGTTTTGCTAGTTTTACATTTAAGCCTAATTCAGCAGCCATGGTAGCACATAAATTGGCTACTTCTCTACTGTGCATTAATAAATTTTGACCGTAGCTACTTCTGTATTTCATGCGTCCAACCATTCTAATTAATTCAGGATGTAAGCCATGAATACCTAAGTCAATACAAGTACGTTCACCAATTTCAACTATTTCGTCTTCAATTTGTTTTTTAGTTTTTGCTACTACTTCTTCAATTCGCGCTGGGTGAATTCTTCCATCGGTTACCAATCTGTGAATTGCTAAACGAGCAATCTCTCTTCTAATTGGATCAAAACATGAAAGGATGATTGCTTCTGGAGTATCATCAACTATAAATTCTACACCAGTTGCAGCTTCTAAAGCCCTAATATTTCTTCCTTCTCTACCAATAATTCTACCTTTTAATTCATCGCTTTCAATGTTAAATACTGAGATTGCATTTTCAATGGCATGTTCAGCAGCGGTACGTTGAATAGTTCCTAAAATAATTTTTTTGGCTTCTTTGTTAGCTGTTAGTTTAGCCTCATCTACAATGTCTTTTACCCTACTTAAAGCTTCTGTTCTGGCTTGTTCAGTAAGTGTTTCTACTAATTGTTTTTTAGCTTCTTCTGCTGTTAAACCAGCAATTTTTTCTAACTGTTTTTGTTGGTTCAATAATGCTTTATCGGCATCTTGTTGCTTAACTTTTAAGTTTTCCTGTTGCTTTTCTAACGATTGTTTTATTTGATCAAGTTCCGAATCTTTTTTACTTGCTGCATCGGTTTTTTGTTTCAAATTGTTTTCAATTTGTTTCAACCTGTTTTCGCTTTGAATAACAGCAATGTTACGTTGATTTACATCTTTTTCATGATCTGATTTTAATTGCAAAAACTTTTCTTTTGCTTCCAGTTCTTTTTTCTTTTTGATAATTTCGGCTTGTGCTTCAGCATCTTTTAACAGTGTGTTTGCTTTGTTTTTTTGTAAATTGTTATTTACTATAAACATTACAACCGCGCCACCACCAAATGCAAGCATAGCAATAATAACTACTAAATAAGTTCCCATTTTTTGTGTGTTTAACTTTTTAAATTTTAAATAATCATAAAGCTAGCTATTGCTAACTTTTTTTAGTTAAACGAAGAAAAGTTTCTTTACAGTTGAACCGGAGCAAGTAATTGTTTTAATTCAAGCAATTTCTTGCTTGTTTGCTCTGTGTTTGCTTCCAAAAGCAAACTTATTTTTTGATATTCAGTAGCTAATTCTATGGCGAACATGGCTAATGCATCTTGGTTATCTTTTAATGAAAATTGCTCACCATAAGCGTGCATTTTTTCATTTATCATTTTACTTATTGCTCTTATATTTTGCTCCTCGCTTGCAGCGATGGTTAGCGGATATTTGCGCCCAGCTATACTGATATTTATTGATATTTCGTTCAATCTGTTAAGTTTTATTCTTTATTCGCCTAACATTTTTATGCAATCATCTATTAGTTTTATTTTGTCAGTTAATTCTGATTTTAACTGCTTTTTTTCTGAATTCGATAATTGCATTTCACTCGCAAGTTTAATAATTTTATTGTTATCTTCTAATTGTTCTATTATATATTTTTTATTTTCTATAATCTTTCGTAAATCATTCACCTCATTTTGTAACTCCATGTTGCTAGTGGTCAATTTTTTATTTTGATTCAATAGCTTTAAAACTTTTAGTTTTATTTCTGAAATTATCAATGAATTTTGATTCATTTTTTACTTTAAAATCAATTATCCTCTTAAAATTGCACCTGTTTCTTTCTCAAAATTCTTAATTAATTTATTCATTACTGAATCTATCTCTTCATCGGTTAAAGTTTTGTTTTCGTCTTGCAACATAAAACTTAAAGCATAACTCTTTTTTCCTTTTTCTATTTTATCGCCTTTATAAACATCAAAAACATTCACTTGTTTTATTAAATTACTTTCGGTTTTTAAAGCTATTTTTTCTAATTGCGAATAGTTTATTGCCTCGTCAATTAATAAAGCCAAATCGCGCCTTACTGTTGGGAATACTGGCACTAGTTTGATAGCAGTTTTTTCTGTTTTGTTAAATTCCATCAATAAATCAATATTGATATCTGCAAAAAATACCGATGAATTTAAATCAAAATTATTAGTTAAACTTTTGTTTATTTCTCCAATAATTGCTACTTGTTTTTTCTTGTAAATAACTCCAATTGCAAAATCAAATTGTGGAAGTTCAATGCTTTCAAATTCTAATTTATTAATTTTGCTTTTAGCAAAAATATTTTGAACAAATCCTTTTAAAATAAAGTAACTCGAAGGTTTGTTATTGTTAGTCCAGCTTTCGTTTTCAACTGTTCCTGTCATTGCTAAAATTAAGTGCGATTGCTCCACATAATTTTCCAATAAATTAATTCCACCTGCTTCAGTTTTTGCACCTTTATAATATGTTTTTCCAAACTCAAAAAACTTTAAATTACTTAGTTTTCTGTTGTTATTGTATTGTAAAGCTTCTAGTACATTTGGCAACATACTTAAACGCATAACGTCTAAATCGCTGCTTAAAGGATTCAACATTTTTACAGCATTTTGTAACTCTTCTTCGTTATAATAAGCCGATTTTGTTAAGGTGTTGGTGGCAATTTCATTAAAGCCATTGGCACTTAAATAATCTGCTAAATTGTTTTTTAGTTTTACTTTATTTTCTGTTTCGTTGAACGAAATAGTTGATTTAATATCGTTACCAATTTCAATATTATTTAACCCATAAATGCGTAAAATTTCTTCTGTAACATCAGCTTGTCTGGTCACATCGGAGCGATAGGGTGGAATTGAAATACTTAAAATTTCACCTTTATCTTCTAATATTTCAATGTCTAAACCATTTAAAATTTCAATGACTCTTTCTTTTTCAATTTCTTTCCCAATTAATTGATTTGATTTAGTCAATGAAAATTCAATATTTATATTTTCAATTTTAGTTAGATACACATCAATTATTTCAGAACTTATATTGCCTCCAGCAATTTCAATAATCAAATTTGCTAAGCGTTTTATTGCATCAACTGTTATATTTGGATCTGTTCCGCGTTCGTATCTAAAACTAGCGTCTGTGCTTAATCCATGTGCTTTTGCAGCTTTTCTAATAGTGGCAGCATCAAAGTAAGCGCTTTCTAAAAATATGTTTTTTGTAGTAGTTGAAATTCCTGAATCTAATCCTCCAAAAACACCAGCTAAAGCCAGTGGTTTTTCACCATCACAAATCATGCATTCATAACCTTTTAAAGTACGTTCTACTTTATCAAGCGTAGTAAATTTACTGCTTTCAACAGCTTTTTTTACAATGATTTTATTACCTGCAATTTTATCTGCATCAAAAGCATGTAATGGTTGTCCTAATTCGTGTAACACATAATTCGTTGCATCTACTATATTGTTTATTGGATTAATTCCAATCGATTTCAATCTATTTTGCATCCATTCAGGCGATGATTTTACTTCAATATTTGAAATACTTAAACCTGTGTATCGCTTGCATCCTTCAGTGTCTTCTATAATAACTTCAATGGGTTTTTCAGTTGAATTATTAATCAATTGCCTTTTGCTAATTGCCAATTGCCAATTGCCAATCGCTCTCAAATCTCTGGCAGTTCCCAAATGACTTGCAGCATCACCTCTGTTGGCTGTTAAGCCTATTTCAAACACATAATCGTTGTAAACTTTAAAATATTCTGATGCAGGTTTTCCTACTTCAAATTCATTTGGTAAAATCAAAATTCCATCATGACTTTCGCCTAAACCAATTTCATCTTCAGCGCAAATCATGCCTTCACTTACTTCACCTCTAATTTTCGATTTGCTTATTTTGAATGAATCACCTTTGCTTGGATATAAAGTAGCGCCAACTGTAGCTACTAATACTTTTTGACCAACAGCTACATTGGGTGCACCACAAACTATTTGTTTGTCTTCGCCAGTTCCTATATCCACTTTGCATACGCTTAATTTATCAGCATTCGGATGTTTTTCTCTTTCTTTTACAAAACCAATTACTATTCCTTCTAAACCGCCTTTTATGCTTTGATAATTTTCTAAATGTTCAACCTCCAATCCGCAATCAGTAAGCATTTTACTAATTTCACTTGGCGTTGAATTGATGTTGATAATGTCTTTTAACCAGTTATAACTTATTTTCATTAATGAATTTTATGTTTTAAAAATACTGCAATTTATTGCAATAAATATATTGTACAAAAATAACAAAATGCTGATAAGGATTGCTATTTTTGAAAATGAAAAAAACTTTAGTTGTTGGAGCTTCTCCAAACTCAGATAGATACGCTTTTAAAGCCACCGAAATGTTGAACGAATATAACCACAAAGTTTATGCTTTTGGTTTAAAAATGGGTAAAATAAACAACACAGAAATTCAAACTATTTGGCCAGAAAGCAATGATTTTGATACTGTAACTTTGTATGTTGGTCCACAAAATCAGGGTGATTATATGGATAAAATTATAGCTTTAAAACCCAAGCGAGTTATCTTTAATCCTGGAACCGAAAACAAGGAATTTGAAGAGTTATTGACAAAAAACAATATTGAGCCAATAGAAGCTTGTACTTTGGTAATGCTAAGAACAAACCAGTTTTGATTTTTGATGCAATGTTTTTTACTTAAGGAAAAACATTTCGACAAGCTCAATGACCACGGTCGTTGAGCTTGTCGAAACGAATATTAAATAAAATCAAGAATTCTTATACGTTTTCCTTTTGAAACAATGCTGGAATGGTTCTTAAAATCAATTTTATATCATTCCAAAACGAGTACGATTTAGCATATTGATTATCTAATTCCATGCGTTCTTCTTCACTCATTGCACCACCTTTTCCACGCTTTGTTACTTGCCAAAGTCCAGTAATTCCTGCAGGTGCAATAAAGCGTAATGAGAATTGATCGGTAGTAATTTTTTCGGCTTCATACATTGGTAACGGTCTGTTTCCAACTATACTCATATCGCCTTTAAGTACATTGTATAATTGTGGTAACTCATCAATACTTGTATTCCTAATAAATTTACCAATACGAGTTATTCTTGGGTCGTTTTCAATTTTTATAAATGTTGTACCTTGTTTGTTTTTATTATCTTCTAAATACGATTTTTCACAAATTTGGTGTCCATCTAAATAAAGTTGCGATTTACAATTGATTCCACTTGACTTACATTCATCACACAAGTATTTTTTCAAATCATATTTGCTCGATTTTTGAAGCTCTTCAAACTCTTCTTTTACCGTTTCAGTATTGGCATATTGGTTCAAATGTTTTAAATCTTTTAGCATGTTATCAGCACCTTGTCTCATGCTTCTAAACTTATAAAATTTAAAAACTTTGTAACCTGTTCCAACTCTTTTACTAAAATAAAAAACAGGTCCTTTACTTTCTAATCTTATTAATAACGATACAATTATAAAAACTGGCGATAAAGCTAAAATGGCTAATCCAGAAACTAAAACATCAAACGCTCTTTTAGCAAATGGCATAGAATAAGCCGAAAAATCATTTTTTGTGTTTTGAATTGAATGATGGTAGCGAGGTGGATGATCAACAATATATAATGCCCTACTTAAAAACTCTTCTTTATTTATTGGTAGCTCAAAAATATCTGCAAAATGCTCATATAAAGCTACATTTTTATTACTATCATTTATTCTTTCAACAATTAAAAAAAAAGGAACATTTGCAGTTTTGGGAATATTTTTACAATTCTTACGTAATGTAATACCATTTACCCCTAATAAATCGAAGCCAGATACAATTAAATTTACTGGCAGGTTTTTATTTGTCCATTGTATAAATTGAAAAGCATTGTCAAAATTGAATATATCAAAATGCTCTTTGAACATATGAGAAAATTCACTTATAAAATTTGCATCATCCAGAATTAATGCAATACTAGGTTTATTTGAACTCATAATAATTGATTATAATTTTTTCATTCTACGTAAAATATTGGTAATCCTAGCTTCTAATTCTTCAGGATTAAATGGCTTTACTAAATAGTCATCTGCACCAGCTTTCAAACACTTTATTTTATCGGCAGTACCTTCGTTTCCGCTAAGCATAATTAAAGGAATGTCTTTAAAAAATCCACTTGTTCTTATTTGTGCTATAAACTCCATTCCATTCATGTCGGGCATATTTACATCTGCAATAATAACATCGGGTAATTGACCTTGTTGCATCCATTCTAATGCAGAATTACCGTCAGTTTTTGAAATTACATTATAAGTTTTTCCAAAATAAAAATCTAAGATTTTTAAAATACTCATTTCATCATCTAGGGCAAGTAATGTTTTCTTTGTCATAAGTTTATTAATTATTTATTTTTTTCGTTTAGTTCTGATTCCGATTTTAGCATTCTATAAATTGTAGATTTTCCAATGTTCAATTTTTTGGCTACAGCCAATACATTGTTATCATATTTTTCTAAATAATTTTTGATAATCAAATTGTTGTAATCATCTAAGCTCATTTCTTGAATCAATAAATTACTTAACGATTTTTCACTGTTAAACGTCAAATCAGATTCATTAATAATTCCATCATTACACATTACACAAGCCAATTCTACAATTGCTTTTAGCTCCCTAATATTTCCTGGAAAATGATAATTGAAAAGCTTCTTTTGAGCTTCACTGCTCAATGTTATTTTCTTTATTTTATTTTCTTTACAATACTCTTCTATAAAATGTTTGCAAAGCAAAAGTATGTCATTTCCTCTTTCATTTAAAGGGGGCAATGCTATTTGTAATCCTAATAATCTATAATATAAATCTTCTCTAAACCTGCCTTCTTTCACTTCATGTGCCAAGTTTCTATGTGTAGCCACAATTACTCTTACATCAAGCGGAATACTTTGGTTTCCTCCAACTCTTGTAACTTCTTTTTCTTGTAAAACACGCAATAATTTTGCTTGCATGTTTATATCCATTTCTCCTATTTCATCTAAAAAAATAGTTCCTTTATTGGCCTGTTCAAATTTTCCAATTCTGCGGGCATCTGCACCAGTAAATGCACCTTTTTCATGTCCAAATAATTCCGATTCTATTAACTCGCGAGGTATTGCAGCAATATTAACCGAAACCAATGGCATTTTTTTTCTGTCGCTGTGGTAATGAACTGCTTTTGCTACTAATTCTTTACCTGTTCCAGTTTCTCCGGTTACACTCACTACTATTTTACTTGCAGCTGCTTTTTCAATTAAAGTAAAACATTTTTTTATTGCATCGGAATTACCTATTATAGTACTGCTAAAATCGTATTTTTTAGCAACTTCTTCCCTTAAATTTACTAGTTCCTCCTTTAATGTAGTGTTGGAAAGTGCATTTTGTATTGAATTCAATAACCTGTTTTTGGTATCTTCATCTTTAATTATGTAATCAAAAACACCAAGTTTAAGTAATTGAACTGCGGTTTGAACATCTTCCTGTCCCGAAATTACAATGATTTGTGCTTCTGGCAATTGATCTTTTATTTTTTTAATTAATAAATCGCCATTTATATCAGGCAATGAATAATCTACAGTTATTAAGTCAGGTTTTTTATGAAGGTTGGCTAAAACATCTTTTGCATTCAAAAAAGTTTCCACAACATATTCAGGATTCAATGAAATGGTGTATTGAAGGAAATTATTATACCACTTATCGTCCTCTACTACGAATATTTTATATGAATTGTTTTTGTAGGCCATTTCTTTTGTTTTTTACTTTTCAAATATGGAACAATTATTCAAATTGGGAAAGGTGTTTTTCCACTGTTTTTTTAAAGTGTATTCTTTTTTAAATAATCTTGGTAAGCCAAGCTTATGCCTTGTTCTAATTCTATTTTTGGTTTCCAACCCAAAGCATTTACTTTGCTTACATCCATTAATTTTCGTGGAGTACCATCAGGTTTTGAAGTATCAAATTCTATTGTTCCTTCATATTTCAAAATATTTTTTATGGTGTATGCTAAATCTTTTATTGAAATATCGTTTCCACTTCCAATGTTTAAAAACTGACTTTCATTGTAGTTTTGCATCAACATAAATGCTGCTTCGGCCAAATCATCTACAAATAAAAATTCACGCATCGGGTTTCCAGTTCCCCAAATAGAAACACTTGATAAATTTTGTGTTTTTGCTTCATGTATTCTGCGAATTAATGCTGGTAAAACATGGCTGTTTTCTGGATGATAATTGTCGTTATAACCATACAAATTGGTTGGCATTACCGATATAAAGTTGCAATTATATTGATTTCTATATGCTTCACACATTTTTATACCTGCTATTTTTGCAATGGCATAAGGCTCGTTCGTTTCCTCTAAAACACTGGTTAATAAATATTCTTCTTTTAATGGTTGAGGTGCTAGTTTTGGGTAAATACAGCTTGAACCAAAAAACATTAACTTTTTCACATTGTTCACATAGCTTTGATGAATTACATTGTTTTGAATCATCAAATTTTCGTATAAAAACTGCGCTCTGAAAGTATTATTTGCCAATATTCCGCCCACTTTTGCAGCAGCCATAAATACATAATCTGGTTGTTCTGTTTCAAAAAAATTAGCTACTGCTAATTGATTGGTTAAGTCTAATTCTTTTGACGATTTGGTAATTAAATTGGTAAACCCTTCGGCTTGTAATTTTCTAACTACTGCCGAACCAACCATTCCATTTGAACCAGCTATGTATATTTTATCAGTTATATTCATGTTATTGCTTTCAGCAATTTTTTTTATTCAAAATTATTAAAAGTATGGTGACCAGCCTGCTTTAAAAAACGTTCTTTTTTCATCAATTTCAAATCACTTTCCATCATGTCGGTTACCAAAGCTTGTAAATCGTATTTGGGTTTCCAACCTAATTTTGTTTGACTTTTAGTAGCATCTCCAATTAATAATTCTACTTCTGTTGGTCTAAAATATCTTGGGTCAACTGCTATTAATTCATCGCCAATTTTTAAACTAAAATCCTTCTCTATTTCTAGTTCTTTTAGTTTGTTTGAATCAATTGATTCTATATATCCAATTTCATTTTCATTGCTACCTTTAAATGCAATGGTAATTCCTAATTCGGCAAAAGCTAGTTTTACAAAATCACGAATAGAAGTTGTTTTGCCTGTGGCAATCACGTAATCTTCTGCTACTTCTTGTTGTAAAATTAAGTACATGGCTTCTATGTAATCTTTGGCATGTCCCCAATCTCTTTGCGCATTTAAGTTTCCAAGAAATATTTTATCCTGCATTCCCAATACTATTTTACTAGCTGCTCTGGTAATTTTACGGGTAACAAAAGTTTCACCTCTTAAAGGACTTTCATGGTTAAATAAAATTCCGTTACAAGCAAACATATTATAAGCTTCGCGGTAATTTACAGTAATCCAATAAGCATAAAGTT
>JBMOGB010000049.1:0-20727 GCA_049318585.1 Bacteroidia bacterium
AATGTTGGAATAAAATTGGTGAACCACCAACTCTTTCAATTCCACCAGCTAAGTCGGCCGGAATTTCATTTAAGTAAAACGAGGTTCCAAAGCTTCTGTCGAATACTAATAATAATGAACCACCAAATAAAACTGGGAATGATAAAATACCTAAAATTGCAGTAAATAAAAACGCCCAAATTGTTAATGGCATTCTAGTCATTTTCATTCCTTTGGTACGCATGTTTATTACAGTTGCTACGTAGTTAATACTACCTAATAATGAAGAAACAATGAACAAAATCATTGAAACCAACCATAAAGTCATTCCAGTTCCAGAACCCGGTATTGCCTTTGGCAATGCAGATAATGGTGGATAGATTGTCCAACCTGCAGAAGCTGGTCCGCCTTGAACAAATAATGAGCTTAACATTACTACCGAAGAAGTAAAGAAAAACCAATATGACAACATATTTAAAAATGGTGATGCCATGTCTCTAGCACCTAACTGCAAAGGAATTAGTAAATTACTAAAAGTACCACTTAATCCTGCTGTTAATACAAAAAATACCATGATAGTACCATGAATAGTAATCAATGCTAAATAAAAGTTTGGATCAATTTTACCGCCTTTTCCCCATTCGCCTAAAATAGTTTCAAAAATTGGAAACGAAGTTTCAGGATAAGCTAATTGTAAACGAAATATTAACGACATTAACATTCCAATTACTCCCATTATGATTCCAGTTACTAAAAACTGTTTCGAAATCATTTTATGGTCCATACTGAAAATGTACTTCGAAATAAATGTTTCTTTGTGATGACCATGATCACCGTGTTGATGGTCATCGCTATGTATTGCTGCTGCGCTCATATATGTCTTTTATGTTATTCTTTGTGAATGATTAATTAGTTAGAAGCTAATGGATTTTCTTTGCTTAAAAATGAATGTGCTGAATTAGTTTCAGTTCCTTTAGCGGTTAAAGCAGGTTGTTCTTTTATCCATTTATCAAACTCGGCTTGGGTGTCAACTATTACTTTCATTTTCATTCTGTAATGAGCACTTCCACAAATTTTATTACATAATAATATATAATCAAAATTGGGATTTTCTAATTTAGCACGCATTTCGTTGGTAGTTAAAGTAGGAGTAAAATCAAACTTAGTAGGTAAGCCTGGAACCACATTCATTTGAACTCTAAAATGTGGTAAATAAGCTGAATGGATTACATCTTTAGATCTAAAATGCAAGTAAATAGCTTTATTTACAGGAACGTGTAATTCAGTTGTAATCACATCATCGCCTGCAAATTCTCTAGTGCTATCAACACCTAAAGCATTTACAATTCCCATTTGACGGAAGTCGTATTTTCCTAATTTATTATCAGCACCGCTGTAACGAGCATTCCACGCAAATTGATATCCAAATACTTCAATATTCATGGCATCTTTGTCTTTACTTGTAGTCATATTGCTCCAAACAATTAGTCCACGAACTACCAATATAGTTAACACTGCTGCAGGAACTATTGTCCAAAGTAATTCTAATTTATGGTTGTCGGGATAAAATAACGCTTTGCGTTTCTTATCTTCTTTATATTTATAAGTGTACCAAAATAAAAGAATATGAGTAATAACAAATACAATTCCTGTTAACCATAAAGTTATCATAAACATGTTATCATATTCATCGGCATGGGCTGATGCAGCAGGTAATGTAAAAACTGTTAGCTTTCCATGAACCATCATTTCCCATGCAAATGCACCCATTCCTACTACTAAAAAAACCAATGCTAAGTAAGCATTTATTTTTCCCCAATTAATTACTTGTTTCTTTTGAACATCGCCTACTTTGGTTAAAATATCGAATATCATTCCAATAATAAATACCAATAATATGGCTATTCCGGCTATTAACCAGTTAATATTACTAGCAGTAGTCTTTGCTGCTTCCGCAACATCAGGGCTCAAATCTTGTGCAAACACTGATAAGCTACTAAAAAGTATCATCGCTATCATCAGTACAAAAGATGCTTTAATTTTCAAATGCTTCATTGGTATAATTCTTTATTTTTTGGTGTAAATTGTGCTGCAATATAATAATGGTGTCAAATAGTTGTAAAAATCTTTTTATTAATTGACAATTATCAATCAAATTATTTAGTAGTGAGAACATTAATTTTAACAACCACAGCTAGTTAAAGGTTTTAAAGCTGTGGATATTTTTTTTATGATTTAAATATTGCTCAAAATAATAATTTAACAGTTACTTATTATTTAAAATTACATATTTGCAATCTTGAAAATATGCAAAAGATAATTAGAGTAAGAATATATTTTTTTTGTTTGTTATTGATAACAACAAACATTTATGGCCAAGTAAAAAACGAAGGTAAATATACCACTGCGTCTAGGTTGGGTTTAACAGTAAATAATTTTGGAACTATAGGCCGACCAACTGTAAGAGCAAACACGAGTGGACCACCATCAATGGCTTACCCTAGAGGAAGTGGAGTGGAACATTTATTTGAAGCAGGTTTATGGATTGGTGCATACGTAAACGGACAAGTTCGGGTATCAAGTACAAGTGCCGAAAGTAGTGCTGGTTATTCATCGGGAGCTGGAAATTTTGAATTCACTGCACTTTCAAATGTATTGGAAAGATCTAATTTAACTAAGAGTCCTAATTATTCCAATTCGGCTATTTCGCATCAAGATTTTGTAATAAAAATGACTGATAGTAATACCATAATTCCTGGTACTTCTATTCCTATTAATGGGCATAGCAATCCTTTAAAAGCTGTTATTAAACTAGAAGTTTTGAATTGGAATTACTCTTATGCCGATTATTTTGTAATTTTAAATTATACCATTACCAATAATAGCAAAGAAAGATGGGATTCAGTTTATATAGGTAACTTTTCGGATTTAGTGGTACGAAATGTAAATGTTACCAGAGAAACTGGTTCTTTGTTTTTTCAAAGAGGAAGAAATTTTGTTGACAAAAAAAACAGCGCAATTGTAGCTTACATGGCAGCAAAAACTGCCGATGATTATAATTTTATCAGTTCTTATGGTGCTATGCAATTTTTAGGTGTTGATTGGAATGGCTTATTTTTTAACCCAAATAAACCAGAAATATTTACCAATAAAGGTTTTACTGCACCAACTTACAATGCTAATTTTTGGACTTTTGGCTCTACTACTCCCCCATTTATTGGACCTAACGATGAATTAACACGTTACAGTAAAATGGCAGTTGGCATTGATTCGAACGATTTAAACTCCAATGGAGGACCAACTTATGGAACTCCATCTAATTGGTTACAGTTAATGAGTGTTGGCCCATTTCGTTCATTAGCACCCGATTCAAGCATGACTTATACCATGGCTTTTGTTTGTGCCAAACAATTAAGAGAATTTGTTCAAAATCAATCGCAATCTATTTTAAGTACCGATGAATCGCAAAAGGAATTGAAAGAACATTTTAGCAGAAGTAAATCTACTTATTTGGGCGAAGATGCTGATGAGACTGGAATATATTCAGTTGAAAAAGATTTGAATCAAAATGGTAAAATAGATCGTTTTGTATTACCCGAACCTCCTGCCGATCCAAAAGTAAAAATTGTAGCTGGCAATAAAAAAGTTACCATTTATTGGAGTAACAATTCCGAATCTTCAGTTGATCCAATTACCAGAGAAAAAGATTTTGAAGGATATAAAATTTATTCAAGTAAAATTGGTGATGATTTGAAACCCAACTTTACCGATGCTCGTAATTTAATTGGCACTTGGGATAGCACTGGAAATGATGTTGGAAATAACAACGGTTTTGATTTAGTACGATTGGCACAGCCTGTTATATTTGAAGATGATACCACTAAATATTATTACAGTTATACCATTAATAATTTAAGTAATGGATGGCAATATTTATTTATTGTTACAGCATTTGACAGAGGAAATAAAAAATTAAGTTTAGAACCATTAGAATCTTCATTTAGTGGAAATGATTTTAGGATTTTTGCTGGAAGTGAAATCAATAATTTTACCAAAGAAGACCAAGATACAAAAGTAGGCGTTTACCCAAATCCATATAACACAAGTGCAGCTTGGGATGGAACTACTTCAAGAACGAGGAAATTGTATTTTTATAATTTACCAAAAAGCTGTGAAATTACTATTTACACTACCAGTGGCGATGTAATTGCTAATTTTAAACACCAAGCCGATACTTATAATGGCGAAGGAAATGCTTGGTTTGATAGGTTAAGCGACAGAGAAAAAACAGTAATGACTGGTGGCGAACATGCTTGGGATTTATTAAGTGATTCCAAAAACCAGATTACTCAAGGAATATATATGTACAGTGTAAAAGATTTAGCCACAGATATAGTTCAAACGGGTAACTTTGCAGTGGTAAAATAAATTTAAAAAAAACAAATAACTTAAATAAATAAAAACAATGAAAAAGACAATTCTACTATTCACAACCATTTTGGGTGGATTGATTGCCAACGCGCAAAATCCCTATCCATTACTTTCTATTGACTCCATTACATTTGCAAACAGTGCTAAATTAAGTATTCCTACTGGAGTAACTTTACCTGATTATGTAAACCCTACTTTTAAAGATACTATTTACCGTGATACCGTTCGTTTTGAAGGAATTGTTATTAGTAATCCTAAAGCTTATGGACTTTCTATAAGTAGAAAAGCTGCCTATATTCAGCGCAAAGGCGGTGGACCTTGGAGTGGTGTTTTAGTAATGTGTGAGCCTTCTGGAACTGGTACAACTTTATCTACTTTAAACACTGAAACCAAATTTTATGACAATATGGTAGTTGGCTACAAAGTAAGAGTTACTGGAGTTATCAGAGATTTTGGAGGAGAAACACAAATCAACTTAATTAGAAGTAATCCTAATTGGGAAAATGGAGTAGAACAATTAAGTTTAACTCCTGATACTTTAGTTTACAGTGAAATTACTGCTGATAAATTAATGTTAGGCAATCCTAATTCATCTTCAAGAGACCCTCAAAAATTAACTGGAGAGAAATATGAAGGAACATTAGTAAGACTGAAAGATATAACTGTATATGATGTAGTAAATTCAATTTCTGGGAATTCAAACAGAACAGCTTGGAGTGTAATT
The DNA here is from genome assembly GCA_049318585.1 of Bacteroidia bacterium. Classification (GTDB taxonomy): domain Bacteria; phylum Bacteroidota; class Bacteroidia; order UKL13-3; family UKL13-3; genus JAAFJM01. The sequence continues at coordinate 5,135 of JBMOGB010000049.1, forward strand.
GATGATTATGGAAATGTAATTGAAGTAAGAGATTTTTCATCATACTATAGAAGAGATGCTTTAGGCGATTCAACTGGTTTAAATGCTGTAGATGTAAATAGATTTGTAGCTCCTCCAATTGGTGCCCGTTTAAGTTATTTGCAAGGTGTTGTTACAGAATATCAAGTTGCAGGTAAGTCAAGATACGGAATTGCTCCTATTTATCCTGGCGATTTTAAAGTTTGTAATGGTTGTAAGCCAACTATTAAATACATAAGCAGAACTCCATCTATAGTAAAATCAACTGATAGTACAAAATTAACTTACGAAATAACTGTAGAAGATACTACTCTAAGTGTAAGCAAGTTGTTTTACAAGAATTCTGTAACCAACACAATGGATTCAGTTGTAATGACAAGAATACCTACAACGGATAATTATGTAGCTACTATTCCTCCAACCAATACAGAATGTGTTATGACATATTGGGTTAAAGCAACTGATAGCAGAAACAGAACAACTTTAATTCCTGATCCATTTGCTTTTGGAAATAAATATTATATTACTGGCGCAAATGGTGTTGATGATATTAGGGTTTTACAAACTAGTGTAGTACCAAGTGGTGCTTCTGTTTGGTCTGGCGATTCATTATCGAACATGACAGTTAGGGGAATTGTAACTGGTCGTAACTTTGGAAATTTGTTAACTGTTCAAGCTGGAACAGGACCAAACTCAGCTATATTTGTTCAACGTAGAAATGCAACCGATTCATTAACCAATTGGCAAGTAGGCGATTCAATTATGATTACCAATGCTAGAGTAACTGAAAATTTTAACGTAACTACATTATTTAATGCTTTAGGCAATGTTATTTCATCTGGTAAAGCATTACCTGCTTTTGAAAGAAACTTATCTATCGATTCATTTTCTCTTATTAACGTTAATTACTCTCGTAAATGGGAAGGTGTGCTAGTTCGTTTTGATAGTGTTGAAGTTTCGAGTAAAAATCCTGATGCACCTACTGGTAGCTTTGGTGAATTTGCAGTAAGTAAAAACAATGGATTAAGTTTAAGAATTGATGATTTCAATACCAACTTCAAAAACTATAATAACTTAGTTTCTTTAGGTATGAAAATGAGTTATGTTCAAGGTCCAATGTTTTTTGCAAATGGTAATTTCAAATTGATTCCTAGAAATGCAGCTGATGCCGATTTCTCAAATATTGACACCATTAAACCTATTATTACTATCATTGGAGCTAATCCTTTTTCTGTTAAAAAAGACAGTGTTTACACCGATTTAGGTGCTACTGCAATGGATGATAAAGAAGGAAATATTACTAGTAAAATTGTAAAATCAGGAACTGTAAATACTGCTGTTGCTGGTGCTTATATTATTTCTTATTCAGTGAGAGATTTAGCCGGAAACATGGATTCAGTAGTTCGTACTGTAAATGTATTAGCTCCAGATGTTGTTAAACCAGTAATTACTATTACAGGTAAAATACAAGACACCTTAATGCAAGGAAAAACTTATGTGGATGCAGGTGCAACAGCTACGGATAATATTGATGGAAACATAACCAATAAAATAACTAAAGTAAGCACTTTAGATTCAAGCAAACTAGGTACTTACACCATTACTTACAGTGTTTCTGATTTAGCTGGAAATACTGAATCAGCAGTTAGAACAATAGTTGTAATTAAAAATACAGGTGTTAATGAAGTAAATAAAATTGCTAGCAATATCAATGTATATCCTTCACCAGCTTTTGCTGAGCTAAACGTAAGTATTGAAAACATCAACCAATTACCTGCTCAATTAGTAATTACTGATATTTTAGGTAAAGAAATAATGAAACAAACAATCAATGCTAAAAACTTTAACGAAGTATTGAACATTAGCCTACTAAACAATGGTGTTTATATTCTAAACATTAGCAATGCGAATGGCATGCAAACTGTTAAGTTTATGGTTAGCGGTAAATAATTTGTATTTCGGTTGCTGAGCGTAGTCGAAGCAAAAAGAAATATAATTATAAAAAAAACCTCTCTGGAAAATATTTCAGAGAGGTTTTTTTTATCCCATTGCAATCCCCAAAAACGTCATTGCGAACAAAGTGAAACGCAACTAACTGTAGTCTTAAGCCAAGCCATTGCCAAGAGAATCTACGGATTTAAAATGAGGGGGGGGGGAGTCAGCAAACTCGTCTTGTAAATCCCTTGTCATAGACACTACATTCATTAATTAACCGTTGAGCGCTGCGCTAACTCTACGGATAGTTATGTAATTGAGAACATTCATTGCCTAAGGTTGTGTCTCCTAGCAAACCTTTATTTAATTTGGCTAAAGCCAATTTGTTGGTTTTTTTCTTTATCCCCCAGATAAATCTGGGGGATATTCATCTCATAAAATTAAACCATTCATGAGCAATCAAATGAATAGGAATGGTTTCAACCTATTGAACAATAAATTGATTAACTTTGAAAAATGCAAAATATAGAAAATATAAAACAAGCGATTGAATTAACTATCGATAAATTTCAAAAAGATTATGGTGTAAAATGTAAAAATGAACTAGCTACTTTAGCATTTTTTCATTTGATTTTTTTTGATATTTTGAAAGATAAATTGAAAGATTTAAATATCAAAATTGAAAGAAAAACAATTGTTTCAAATCATATTGATAAGAGTCCTATTGTTGAATTTATTGACGCTGATGGGAATAAGAAACGATCTGAATTAGGAGATTTATTCTTTGTTTTTAAAGGAAAAGAAAATGTAAAAGCTATTTTAATTCAAGCAAAACTAAAAGATAAAAGCTATACACAAGGAAGCACACGAAAAGAAAAATTTTTATATGAAAATTGGCCAGAATTTGAAATTACAAAACCTATATTGAATTCAAATGAAGCTTGGCCAAGTGAATATTTATTAGGTAGGCGTGATGATGAAATTCGTGGAATTGATTCTTATTCGCGTTTTTTAACTTTTAATTTAAAAACAACGCCATTGATAATAAAAAACAATATAGAAACAAATACATTTAGTGATTTTTTTTCTTCGTTTATTGATATTAATAATAGCAAATTGGGTCATCCTTTTTTGGATAAATATGAAATCAGAAATGGTAAGATATTTTATATTTTAAACGATTGCCTAAAAGAACGAGATACTTTTTTTGACTGGGATACACTTTGTAATTGGCTGCTTGCATATTTTGATGGTAGATTTTTTGAAAATAAAGAAGTTAGAGGTGGTGGATCAAAACAAATACCGACACTTTTAAATTTTACTGCTAATGGTTCTTATTTGATAGAAAATACAGTTCTAAATAGCTTTAATAGTTTTCGTGATAATTACGAGGAAAATGAAAATTATGATCTTCGCTTTTTTTCTCTGATTGAAATATCTTTTGAAGATAGCGGTATTTAATAATATTTTTTTTACTAGTATAAAAATAGACTATTATTGACTTTTTATAAAACCATGAAACTAAAACTTACTCTAATCTTATTATCAATATTGAGTTTAAAATACTCAATTAAAGGGCAACAATTAATTACTGAAAATTTTGATTATATTGCTGCAACACCACTAACAGCTAACAATTGGTTACAAATTGGCACAACCAGTACATCTCCTATCTCAGTTACTAATCTTGGATTATCATATACTGGTTATAACTTATCTTCTATTGGTAATGCTACAAAAATTGATACCGTTGGTCAAGATATTTATCGCGATTTATTTTCTAATTCAACATCAGGTAGTCTTTATACCTCAATGATGTTGAAAGTAAATAAAGCTTCTAATGGTGATTATTTCTTTGCTTTTTTACCCCAAAATTCTACCACATCATATATAGGAAGATTGTATATTAAAGCTGGAAGAACTGCTGGATATTATCAAATTGGAATTGGCAAAGGTGCTGAAACTGCTGTATATGGTAATGATACTTTTCCATTAAATACTACTTCATTGTTGGTAATAAAATATCAATATAATGCTGGTGCATTAAATGATTCGCTAATGGTTTATAATTTCACTAGTGGATTTCCTACGTCTGAGCCAATTATTCCAACTGTTACTACCATTGGTGGAACTACAGCCGATGCAGCCGCTTTAGGCCGTTTGGCTTTTAGGCAAGGAGCAGGAGCAAGTGCTCCTCGTTTAATTGTTGATGGATTGCGAAGTGCAACTAGTTGGTCTAATTTAAATGCAACTACTAATTATGTAGCACCTTCAGTTTTTACAGTGACGTTTAATACAAATTCAGTTTATTCTACAAGAATATCTTGGTCAAAAAACAGTAATTATATTGATAGTAATTTTAATACATTGGTTTTTGTAAAATCAATAAATACAATAAATATTGGAACACCAAATTTATCAGCTAATGCTTACACTGCAAATACTGATTATTTTTTAGCCAACTCCTTTTATCAAAATGATGGCAATGCTAAGTGTGTCTACAAAGGGGACACAAGTAGTGTTTTAGTTACAGGTTTAAATCAAAATACTTTATATCAAGTTTCAATTTTAGTAGTTAGAAATATTGATAGTTTATATTCATTGCCAACTAATGGAAGTACAATCATAAATACGAATATGACTATTGCTTCTTTTACCCCAAGTTCAGGTTCCATTGGTACTTTAGTAACCATAACAGGGTCTAATCTAAATAATATTGATACAATAAAAATTGGAGGTGTTTCTGCAATTAAAATTTCCAATACAGCAAATAGCTTAGTAGCAATGGTTATGCCAGGTGCAATAACTGGAAATATTTATGTATCAAATGCAAATTGGAATACGACTAGTTCAACAAACTTTACGAAAATAAGTAGCATAATACCATCAATCCAACAAGGAAATAAATTAGTTGGAACTGGAAATATTGGTTCGTCTAGACAAGGAATTTCTTTAAGTATTAGTGCAGATGGGAATACTGCTATTGTAGGTGGATATTCTGATAATAATAATGAAGGTGCGGCATGGATTTATAAAAGAATAGGGAAAAATTGGAGTCAGCAAGGAAGCAAATTACTAGGTTCTGGAAACACTGGAGCTGCACAACAAGGAGTTTCGGTTTGTATAAGCTCTGATGGTAACACAGCTGTTGTTGGTGGATATTATGATAGTAGTCAAGTAGGCGCATTTTGGATATTTACACAAAACAATGGTTTATGGACTCAACAAGGTAATAAATTAGTTGGAACTGGAAACATTGGTTCTTCATGGCAAGGAGTGTCTGCTAGCATTAGCGCTGATGGTAACACTGTCATTATTGGAGGCAGATATGATAATAGTCTACAAGGTGCAGCTTGGGTATTCACTCGCAATAATGGATTATGGTCTCAACAAGGAAACAAATTAGTTGGAACAGGTGGTATTGGGGCTACTGGTCAAGGGAGTTCAGTTAGTATAAGTGCCGATGGTAACACTGCTGCTGTTGGAGGGTTTTTAGATAGTTCTTCACAAGGTGCAACATGGGTTTATACCCGTAATTCTGGAGTTTGGACACAACAGGGAGGTAAATTGGTTGGAACTGGAGGTGTTGGTTCTTCTCGACAAGGCAATTCTGTTAGTATAAGTGCTGATGGAAATACTATAATTATTGGTGGTTCTTCTGATAATAATAACCTAGGGGCTTCATGGATATTTACTCGCACTAATGGTGTTTGGAATCAACAAGGAAATAAGATTTTAGGTACAGGTTATGAAGGGGCTGCAAGACAGGGTTCTTCCGTAAGTATTAGTGCAGATGGTAATATAGCAATAATTGGTTCAATCGCTGATAGTAGTAACAAAGGTGCACTATGGATATTTACTAGAATTGGCGGCACATGGCTTCAACAAGGCAATAAATTAGTAGGAACCGGAAATATTGGGCTTGCTGGCCAAGGTCGTTCAGTAGGTTTAAGTGCGGATGGTAGTACTGCAATTGTAGCAGGTTCTGACGATAATAATAATTTAGGAGCTGCCTGGGTTTATTATGGAACACCAACGATAATAACTAATGGTTCAATGAATGGTTTCGCAACTTGTTCCGGTATTGAATCTGCTGTGCAAAGTTTTATAGTCTCAGGTTCTAGTCTTTCTTTAGATAGCATCTTAATTACATCACCTACAGGTTTTGAAATTTCTCAAGCAATTGATAGTGGTTATAATACAAGTTTAAAATTAGCCCCTAATTTAGGGATGGTTAACACCACGACAATTTATGTGAGGTTGTCTTCTTTAACCATTGGAGCATCATCAGGAAATATTATTTGTTATTCACCTAATGCTGTTTCAAAAACTATTAGTGTTAACGGTATTGTTAATCCTAAGCCTAATATTGGATTTTCAATCAATGCCGATGTGCAATGTTTGAAAGGAAATAATTTTTTACTTATTGATACTTCAACAATTTCAACTGGTACTTTATCTAGAAAATGGAATTTAGGTAATGGCAATAATGATACTTCATTATTATCAACTGTTAATAAAATTTATGCTTCTGCTTCCAATTATTCTATTAAATTATTGGCTATGAGCAATAATGGGTGTACAGATTCAATCACAAAATCCATAATTGTTAATTCAAGTCCTTCAACTGGATTTACTATTAATAATCCCATTCAATGTATAAATGGAAACACTTTTTTGTTCACCGATACTTCAAATATTGCTACAGGTACAATATCAAGAAAATGGAACCTTGACAATGGAATTTCTGATACTTCATCATCAGCTATATTAACCAAAGTATACAATACAGCAAATACTTACACAATTAAACTGTTATCAACTAGTAATAATGGCTGTGTAGATTCTGTAACAAAAACGATAATTGTTAATCCAAAACCATTAGTTGGCTATACTATTAATAATGCTATTCAGTGTTTAAATGGAAATAATTTTTTATTTATTGATACTTCTAGCATTTCATCAGGAATAATAGCTAGAAAATGGAATTTTGGACTTGGAAATAATGATACATCAGCTGCTCCTAATTTCAATAGAAGTTATTTAGTACCTCAAACTTATTCAATAAAACTTTTAAATACAAGTAACACTAACTGTAAAGACTCAGTTACAAAAACTATAACAGTTAATCCAAATACATCCGTTGGTTTCACTATTAATAATTCTATTCAATGTGTCAATGGCAATAATTTTTTATTTTCTGATACTTCAATCATTTCATCTGGTTCATATACAAGAAAATGGAATTTAGGAAATGGTATTTCTGATACTTCATTATTAGTTATTTTAAATAAAGTATACAATTCAGTAAATACCTACAAAATTAAACTGTTAACAACTAGTAATAATGGTTGTGCAGATTCTGCAACAAAAACTATAATTGTTAATCCAAAACCAATTGTAGGATTTACAATAAATTCATCCTCTCAATGTATAAATGGAAACAACTTTTTGTTTACAGACACTTCAAATATTTCAACAGGAAGTATAAATAGGTTTTTTACTTTAAACAATACTGAAACTTCAACAAATTCATTCATCAATAAATCATTTACAACTATTGGAATTTACTCAATTAAATTATTACAAACTTCAGATTTCGGATGTAAAGATAGTATAACAAAAAATGTAGAAGTATTAGTAAACCCAATAGCAGGAAGTATTGCAGGTCAAAACAGTTTATTGTTGGTGGCTACTCCTTATATTTATAACTTAAATCAACAGTTAAATCATACTTACCAATGGGCTAATCCAATAAATGGAAATATAATCAGTGGACAAGGAACAAATGCAATTACTGTGCAATGGCTTAGCAAAGGAATTGGTTTATTAAAAGTACAAATTACAAATACAGCAGGATGTAGTGATTCATCCATGTTAAATGTGACTATTGGAGGTGTTGGTATAAACCAAGTAAATAATATTGCTAGCAATATCAATGTTTATCCTTCGCCTGCATTTGCTGAGTTAAACGTAAATATTGAAAACATCAATCAATTACCTGCTCAATTAGTAATAACTGATATTTTAGGTAAAGAAGTAATGAAACAAACGATTAATGCTAAAAACTTTAACGAAGTATTGAACATTAGCCAACTAAACAATGGCGTTTACATACTAAACATTAGCAATGCAAATGGCATGCAAACTGTTAAGTTTATGGTTAGCGGTAAATAATTTTGTATTTCGGTTGCTGAGCATATTTCGGTAGCTGAGCGAAGTAGAAGCAAGAAATATATTTCAAAAAACCTTCCTGAAAGTAATTTCAGGAAGGTTTTTTTATGGGTAAAAATTCATCAACAAGTACTATAGGTTTAAAAAAATTCCATTGTCCCATCGAGACAACCTTATAGCAGAATAAACAATACAAACAAAATTAGCTTTTTTGAACCCTAATAATAAATTATACCAATATTTTTGTTTGCATAATAATAGAAATATTATTGGCTCTTTCTTTCATGGCTTCAGCCATTTTTCCTTCATAATTTTCATCAATTGTTTCATTAAATAAATGAATCCATTGGTCAAAATCTATTTTACTTAAAGGCATATGTTCATGTATTGATTGGTGTAAAAGCATTGGATTCCCTACATAACTTCCAGTATAAAAAAGCACATTTTCCCAAAACACATACATAGTTGGCATGTGAGTTTTCCAATTTATATGCTTAAAAAAATGACTTATTTGTTCATCCTTTTTTACCTTTTCATAAAAAGAATTTACAAGAATTTCAATGTCAACATTTGATTCAATATCATTGATAATTTCGTCCATTTTTTAGCTGTTTTCACCCCAATTTTCTTTTTCTTCATTGCTCCAAAAAGCTGGGAAAAACTTACGCTGTTGGAATTTAGGCATTAAGTATTTTTTCCATTCTGAACCTCCAGTTGCTTGTTGGTTCTCGTTTTTGCTGTCTAAATAATGTTTTGCTGTGTTTAAATGAACCATTGGCCATGCAACATTATACAAATGGTCAAACTCTCTTAACATGGTTAATAATGCTTCCGATTTGTTTGGCAATTCATTCAATCTATCAGCTATAGTTTTTCCTTTCATGGCAGTAGCCAAACCAATGAATTGATGCAAATATTTTTCTTCAAACAAGGTTAGTGTCAATGATTTTTTGCCAGTTTTACGGTTCATTCCAGCATCTTTCCAATATATATGTTCAAAGTATTCTTCTATGTTTGGATTAGCACTTAAACGTTCTCTACCTGCTTCATTTATCAAGTTTTCTAAACCAGTACAATGTAATTCTATGAACCTAAATTGCGCACTTTGAAAACCACTTGCTGGTGCTAGAGTTGCTCTAAATACATTGTAATCATCGTAATTCATTCCGTCTTTCATAATGTCGAATGAGTTAATCAACATTTGCGTATAACGAATAATTCGGGTGAATTTTGTAATTAAAAATTCTTCCGTGTAAACGGCTTCCGTTGCTACTTGTTTTACTTCGTGTAACATTAGTTTTAAAAACAATTCAGTTACTTGATGGTACATGATGAAAATTTCTTCATCTTTAAAGTTAGTCCTTGGCTTTTGAAGAGACAATAAGGTGTCAACTTCTATATAATCCCAATAGTTTATTGGTTTTGCTTGCAGCAATCCTTTTAAATATGTTTCAGGATTTTCGCCTAGTTTTTCGTACTTTTCTTTTATTTGATTGACTAAATTTTCTATGCTCATAATGGTTTTATAGGTCTTTTTTGTTAAACATGCGTAAAGATAAATAAAAAGGAATAATTGCCCAAAGGCAAAGTGCAAATGTAGAAATAATTGAGCCAATTATTGTTCCAAAAAAATCGGTAAAAATAGCTCCTGTATGTCCTAATAATGCCGATACATTTAATCGTAAAAGTATCAGAATTCGTGCCATGTCTATTGGACTTAACATGGTTATTCCTATCATAAAATGTTCTATTGGATAGTCGGCAAATTGAAACAAAAGGAACAAAACCAATCCATCAAAAAGCAAAGCAAAGTATAACCAAAGCATAATGGAAACACCAATTCCCTTCGATTTATCGTGGGTAATTGCGCATGCTAAAAAAGCAATTGCAATAAAAATTACACTTACCATACAGCCTACGCTTATCATGCTGAGTGCTATGTTTAAAGGTGCAAATAATAACAGTGGAATTCCTACACCAACTATAAAAGCCAATATTTGCGAAATACTTAATCCTATAAATAAGCTGGTCCAAATTTTGTTTCTTTTTACCGGCTGACTTACCATTAAGTCAATAAATTCTGAACTATTGTAAATATAAATGGTTGAAAAAATAATGCTTACCAAAGGAACAATTAGTAACATAATGTTTAGTAAGGTCAAAACGCCTTTCGTGGCATTGTCTTCTAGCCCAAAAACACTCCAACTAAATATTGCTAAAAGCAAAGTATAGCCTAAAATAGTTCTGTTTTTTATAATGTCGAGTACTACAAATTTTATCAATCTATTCATGCGCGGAAGCTTTCAAAATATGAGTAATCGCCTTGGCAATAGTTGGCATTTGAGTATCGTTTTTTAATTCTTCGGTATTTTTATGAAATCTAATTTTTCCATCTTGCATAAAAACCACTTGCGTAACTAATTCATCTAATTCGCTTAGTAAATGCGAAGTGATAATAATGAGCTTGCCTTTTTGTTTTTCCTTAATAATTTTTTCCTTTAGTATTTCCGCTGCTAATGGATCTAAACCTGCTGTTGGTTCATCTAAAATCAATACATCGGGGTTAAATAAAAATGCAATGGTTGCACTTATTTTTTGGGTAGTTCCGCCCGAAAGCGTTCTCATTTTTTTGTTAAGCAGGTCTTTTATTTTGTATAAATCTAGTAATTCTTCATCTAATTGGCTGTTGTAATTTCTAATATTTTTTATCATATCAATTACTTGCCCAATGCTCATGTTTTCGGGATAGCGGCCTATTTGCGGCATGTAACCAATATTGTTTCTATACAAAAACTCGTTTTTTATTGAAACATTATTGAATAAAATATTCCCAAAATTAGGAACTACCATTCCTAAAATACTTTTTATTAAAGTAGTTTTCCCGCATCCATTTGGACCAATTAATGCAATACATTCTCCTTTATTAAACTGTGCCGAAGCACCATCTAAAACAGTCAATTTCCCGAATTTTTTTGAAATATTTTGAATTTCTATCATAGTAAAATTGGGTGCATTAAAGGTTGCTCATCAATAAAATTAGTGGGTGTTAAACTTGGTATTACCTTTTCCGATTTATCTAAAAGCATGGCAAAAAAACTTTGATACAACAACATCACAGCTGCATTATTTTCCACAATAATAGAAAATAAACTTAAAGGATGATAGGCTATATCGCCAATATTGTCCTTATTTAAATCATATCCTTCGTATTTGTCCCAATAGTTTTTGTTAAACACATTCAATACCAAAGAACCATTGGTACTTACATCGAAAGTATTGTTTTTAAAATTGTTATTGATAATGTTATTTTCCATGCAACTGGCTTGAATTTTCATTCCCCAACCGTTGTTGTTAAAACTATTATTTTCCACTTTTATTCGGCTAGTTCCTTCCATATAAATTCCCGAAGTATTCGATAAAAAACGGTTGTTGAAAATATAACTATCCGATATCTCTTTTAGCAATAAACCATAAGCAGCATCGCCCCAATTATCGATAAAATAATTGTTAAACATTTTTACGTTTTTGGTAAACATTACCGATACTCCAGCGCCATTATTTTTAAAAATATTGCCAATATAAGCATCATCGTTCGAGAACATAAAATGCAAGCCATAACGAATGTTTTTATACGAAATGTTTCGCCAAATAATGGAACCTTTTACAAACTCAAAATATATTCCATCTCGGTGTCCAGTTATTTTATTTCCAGTAATTTGCAGGCTATCACTTTTCCAACAATGAATGCCATTTCCTATTTGCTGCTCTTCAATTCCAAATGCTTCAATTTTATTGTTTTTAACAATACAATGTTGACCATATTGAATATAAATTCCGAAAAAATTATCGGAAAGTGTATTGTTTATAATGTTAACGTGGTGTGCATCATACACCTTTATTCCACCCGGATCATCGAGCGTAGCGTAGCCCGAATGTTGAACTACTAAACCATCAATAGTGGTGTAATTCGACTTTACTGAAAGAATTTCATATTTCTTTTCTCCATCTAAAACAGGTTTGTTAATTCCTTTTATGTACAGCGATTTATCAATTATAATATTCCCTTCCTTGTACAATCCTTCGTATATTTCTATGGTATCGAAAGCTACAGATGCTTTAATGGCTTGGTGAATAGTTTTATACTGTTTGTTTTGTCCAACAGTTAAGGTTTTACCATTGGCTATAAACGCAAAAACAATGCTAAATAAACTTAGCATTGTTTGCCTTTTGGTTTTATAAATTACTTGTTTAATTCTTCCCATGAAACTTTTGTTGCAGCATGTTTTTGTAAAAATTCATCTGCATCTGCTTGTTTTGAAAATGCAATGATGTTGCCGCCCATTGGGCTTTTTATTTCTTCGTTTTTAAACAAAATTGCTTCGCTTACTTTTAAATATTTTGTTGGGTTATTAAAGTCGGCAATATAAAAGTTTGCTATTGAAAAAGTACTGTTTTCACTTTTAAATCTCACCATGCAACTAATGTCGTCAAAGTAATAAACCCTGCCTTTATCGGTTGCACATTGTGCAATAAATTTTTCGTTGGCAATGGTCATTTTACAAAAATCGCAATTGGTATTGTTTAATTTTGGTTGTTTTGGACCATCGGTGGTGCAAGAAGTTAGCATAGATATGAAACCAAATATTACTAAAGGAACCATTTTATTTGTAAATTTTTTAGCCCAAAATTTTGTTCCCATTACAAATACAGTAAGCATTAATAAACCTGCTACTATAAAAAACCAACCACCAATATCGGGAGTTGAAAAAGCACCAAAGTTCAATAATTGTTTGTAACCAATCAATGGTGGTTGATAAGCCATTCCTGGAACTATAATGGCAGCATTTGGATCTAAGTTATGTCCGTAATTATAATTCCATCTGTAAAAATCAATCATGGCTATTATGCCAAAAGCTACAAATGAAAAGAATAAAATATTAGCTATTTTTTTGTTTGCAAGCATTGCTGCAAGCAAAGAAAATGCTGCAAAAAAACTAATGATATAAGGCAAAATGGTAAACTCAATAAAGTTTTCGGCATGTAAAGTTTGCATACCAATATAATGGTTCAAACCATTTATTATATCTACGTTTCCACCTAATTTATTGGCATAAATTAATAAATTTAAGCCTTCAGGATATTGCGGTGCTTCTAATTCTATGCGCCAAATGGCAACAAAAATAGATGAACCTAAAAGTACGGCTGCTGCTAATAAAAGCACGCGCGATAATGTTGTTAATTTCATGGTATTCAAAAAATTGAATGACTGGTAAATAAAAGAGGCTGTCTCAAAAGGGCAGCCTCTTCACATTTTGTCATATTGAGCGAAGTCGAAATATGTTGAAAACGAAAATATAAGGTTCTCGACTTCGCTCGAACTGACTAGGAAATAAGAGCTTTTGAAAGAGCCTTTATAAATTATTTATTATTATTTAGCACCTAAACTAAAGCTAATTGGAACTTTACTCGATGCTGGTGATACGCGAACATATCCTTGCATTTCTTGGTGTAAAGCACTACAAAAATCGGTACAATACATGGGTGAAATACCAACTTTGGTAGGAATCCATTTTAAAGTTTGTGTTTCGCCTGGCATAATTAATAACTCAGCATTTGATGCTCCTTTTATAGCAAAACCATGTGGCACATCCCAATCTTGTTCTAAGTTAGTAACATGGAAATATACTTCATCGCCCATTTTAATTCCTTCAATATTATCAGGTGCTAAATGTGAGCGAATGGCTGTCATGTAAACATGCACTTTGTTTCCTTCTCTTACTACTTTAGTTTCTTTTTCGCCTTTAGCTACAAATGGATGGCTGTTTTCTTCAATTTTAAACATTTTTACCGATTTTTCTTTGATTAAACTAGCCAAACATGCTTGCGCATAATGTGGTTCACCAATGGTTGGAAAATCTAATAATAGTTTCATTTTGTCGCCACTGATATCGAATAACTGTGCGCTTTGCGATAACTCAGGACCTGTAGGTAAGTATCTATCTTTAGTAATTTTATTATATGCTATTAAGTATTTTCCTGTTGGTTTTTTAGTATCGCCACCAACTACACATAAGTGACCAATAGAATAAAAAGTTGGTGCTCTGTCTAATACTTTTAAATCTTTTAAGCTCCATTTTACTACTTCAGAAGATACAAACATAGAAGTATAAGCATTTCCATTGTCATCAAATTCGGTATGCAAAGGACCTAAGCCTGGTTTTTTTACTTCACCTTGTAAAGCCGATTCGTACTTAATAACTGGAATACCATCAAATTCGCCATCATAACTTTTTGCTGCAATTGCTTTTTGAATTTTATCGAAACTAAAAACTGGAATAACAGCAGCTAATTTACCACTTGCTACAATGAATTCGCCTGTTGGAGAAACATCGCAACCATGAGGCGATTTAGGACAAGGTATAAAGTAACAAATGTCTTTTAATTCCTTAGCACTTAATACCAACACTTCAGTTTTTATTTCAGATGTAGCAGTATGCGTTTTTTCGCTATAAGTGTTATGCGCATATCTTACAGCTTGTTTTTTGCCTTTACCAGCTTTCATATATTCTTCAGCTTTTTTCCAATTTACAGCCATTACAAAATCTTTGTCTTTTTGCGAAGCATTTACTTCTAACAATGAATTAGCTTGTTCGGTATTATAACACGAAAAGAAGAACCAACCATGAGAAACACCTTTACCAGCTCTACTTAAATCAAAGTTTACACCAGGGCATTCTATTTGGAAAGCAATATCCATTTTACCATCTTCTTTACCTACGCTTATAAAACTTAAAGTTCCTTTGAAATTTTCTTTGTAAGTATTGATTGGAACATCGCCATCGGCATCATCCATAGGAACGCTGAAACGTGTACCAGCAACTACATACTCTGTGTTTTCTGTAATAAATGGTGATGAGTGATTTCCTCCACTGTTTGGCAATTCTATAATTTCAGCAGTTCTAAAAGTGGTTAAATCAATACGCGCCACACGAGGTGTATTATTAGCATTTCCAAACACCCATCTTCCATCTACTTCACCATTGGTTTTTGAAAGTTGCACGTGGTGCAAATCATCCCAAGGAGTAAAACCATGAGAAGTGTTCATCATAGGTTTAGTTTCTTCACTGTAACCCCAACCTTTTTCAGGATCTTGTGAAAACACTGGAATTACACGTAGCAAACGGCCTGACGGAATTCCGTAAACACTCATTTGACCACTAAATCCACCACTTACAAAGTTGTAAACTTCATCGTATTTACCAGGTGCAACGTAGGTTTTTTGTGCAGCATCGGCACTTGTTGCATTGCTAGTGTTTTTAGGTTTGCAGCCTACTACCGAAAGCATGGCTAAGCCTACCACTGAACTTAAAATTATTATGTTTTTTTTCATATTGGGTAACTGTTTTTTTTATTTATTTAACACCGTCATTTTTACGCATAAATTCTAATAAATGTCTTGCATCATC
>JBMOGB010000050.1:0-20511 GCA_049318585.1 Bacteroidia bacterium
AAAAATTTGCTAAAAATACCAGCAGTTATACCAATTGGATGCAGTTAAGTTTAAACAAAATTCAGGGTATAAAACAAATTGTTATAATAGGAAATGATGCAGAAAATTACATGCAACAGTTGCAAAAGAGTTATTTACCAAACACCCTTTTTGCCATTGCAAAGCAACATACAAGCATTCCATTATTAAAAGATAAAATGCCAACTGAAGGCAAAACTGCCATTTATGTTTGTAATGATAAAACCTGCGGATTGCCAGTGTTTAGTGTGGAGGATATAAAAAACTAAAATTCTCTCTATTTGTTTTTTTAACTAAATACATTTGTTTGCCACCAGTAAAAAAATGTATTTAGTTAAAATCTACTAAAACCAAATTTTGTGAAGATGCTTTCTAAAACGCCCATTTAAAAAAGTGTGGCAACATAATAGCATACGTTTCCATGGTGTGTTTTCCACCAATGGTTTCGGTGTAAAACAAATCTTTATTTGTTTCAAAACCTTTGGCTTCTAATTCTTTTATTAAATCCATCGTATCATCAATAGAATCAATAATTCCGTTGTGGTTTCTGTCTTCAAATTCATCTAAAGTTCCGCATTGTAACCAAATATTTAAATTGGGTTTTTGTAAAGTAGTTTTTACCACTTGGTGCATTATTCTATCGGCATCGGTGTATTGTCCATTCAATTCTTTTTTTCGCCACCAAAACGATGCGCTAAAAGCACCCACTTTCGAAAATATTTCTGGATGATTCCAAGCAATATCAAAAGCCGATAAACCACCTAAACTAAATCCTGCAATGGCAATTGATTCAAAAGAATTGATACCTAATTTGTTTTTTAATTGAGGTAACATTTCGCTGCAAATAAACTGGCTGTAAGCATAGGCTAAATTTCCTCTATTTTTATAATCAGGATGATTGGCAACGCCATATTCATTCATTCTATCTTTGGTATGCGGTGCAATTAATATAAATGGTTTACACCAATTTTTTGCCCACACTTGTTCTAAAATTAGTTTTAAGTGCATGTGCAATACATCTTGCCCATCGTTTAAAATTAGTAAAGGAT
Source organism: Bacteroidia bacterium (assembly GCA_049318585.1). Classification (GTDB taxonomy): domain Bacteria; phylum Bacteroidota; class Bacteroidia; order UKL13-3; family UKL13-3; genus JAAFJM01. Next base: position 1,068 of record JBMOGB010000050.1, read on the forward strand.
AATTGGTGTTTTTATCAGTATTGGCAGGCATTATTAAATCGGCACTCACAGTTTTATTTAAACTAGCCGATTTGAATAATAATAATTGTCTTAAACTTTTCATTTTTATAAAGGCTGCAATGTTACTAATTGCAATTCAAAACATAATCCACATAAAAAAATTAAAGTTTTTTTGTTTTTGTTCAATTAAATAATTTTATTGTAAAATGATTTATGGCAGTTTTTGCCTAAATTTAAGCCAAAACATTTTAAAAAAACAGCACAAATTTTATGATTGAAAATTACTACAAATGGCATTCTCCGGCATTAGATAGAGAAATAGAAATGCAGGTGTTTGGCGATAAAGGAATGCCTGTAATTGCTTTTCCAACTTCTATGGGAAGATACAATCAAAACAAAGATTTTAAATTAATAGAATCTGCGGCTTGGTTCATTGATAATGGTTTGATAAAAATTTATTGTATTGATAGCATTGATGAATTAAGTTGGTACAATAAAGAAGTTCATCCATCAACTAGGGCTTATAATCATAATTGTTACGATAACATGATTCATAACGAATTGGTGCCACGCGCAAAAGCAGAAACAGGACATGATAAAGTAGTTACTGCAGGCTGTAGTTTTGGCGGATACCAAGCAGCAAATTATGCTTTTAAACATCCTGAAAATGTAGCTGCCATGATTAGCATGGGTGCTAAATTTAGCATCATTGATCAAGTAGATGGTTATTATGACGATACTATTTATTATAACAATCCACCCGATTTTATGCCTGCAAATTACCATCCCGATTTATGGAATATGAAAATATTTTTAGGAACAGCCGAAGGCGATATGTGCTTAGAATCGAATGAAGAAATGAGCCAAATTTTGCATAGCAAAGGAATTGATCATTGGTTTGATGTTCGTTCGTGGGGAGGACATGATTGGCCTATTTGGCGTGAAATGTTTCCACATTATTTGTCATTAATTTAACACAAAATATTTAACATTATAAACACTAAAACCATGAAAAAAATAGGAATTTTATTTGGACAGGAAAACTCATTTCCTCAAGCATTTGTAGATGCAATTAACAACCGTGGCGAAAAAGATATTTTCGCTGAATTTGTAAGATTAGACAAGCTTTCGCAAGCTTCTGACAGTGGTTACGCAGTTATAGTTGACCGCATAAGTCAAGATGTTCCTTTTTACAGAGCATATTTAAAAAATGCAGCTTTAATGGGAACTGCTGTAATTAACAATCCGTTTTGGTGGAGTGCCGATGAGAAGTTTTTTAACAATTGCTTAGCAATAAAATTAGGTGTTCCGGTTCCTAAAACATATTTATTACCATCGAACGAAAGACCAAATGATACCAACGAAAACTCGTTCCGTAACATGATTATGCCTCTAGATTGGCAAACCATGTTTAACGAAATTGGTTTTCCTGCTTATATGAAACCTCACGATGGTGGTGGTTGGAAAAGCGTTTATAAAGTTCATGATTCAAACGAATTTTTTGAAAAACATCAAGAAACAGGTCAGTTAGTAATGTTGTTGCAAGAGGAAATAATTTTTACTGAATATTACCGTTGTTATTGCGTGGGTGGAAAACATGTAAAAATTATGAAATACGAACCTCGTAATCCCCATCATTTGCGTTATCAGGCCGAATGGGAAACAGCCGATCCTAAAACATTAGACATCATTCATGATTATACTTTGCGCTTAAATCAAGGTTTAGGTTACGACTTTAATACAGTAGAATTTGCTGTGCGCGATGGTATTCCTTATGCCATTGATTTCTGTAATCCGGCACCCGATTCATCGGTAGAAAGTGTTGGACAAGAAAACTTCGACTGGGTGGTAAAAACCATGGCTGATTATTGTATTGAACGTGCAAAAGCACAAGTAGATGGACAAGATAATTTGAATTGGGGTAATTATATAAAAAACTCATCTAACAAAATTGCGGCAGCACCAAAAAAAGTAGCAGCTAAAAAAGCAGCAGCCAAAAAGGCAACTCCAAAAGCAGCTAAATAAAAATAGCCACAGATTCACTGATTAGTTATTGTCCTGTTGGCTAAAGCTGAAAGGCAATTCAACTTATAAAATTCAATATAAAATCTGTGAATCTGTGGCAATGCTTCGACAAGCTCAGCAACCGAATCGACAAAAGTCATTATCAAATAATATATTCAAATATGTCTGTAAATAAATTTACTATAGGAATAGAAGAAGAATACATGGTAATAGATCCTGTAACTAGGGAACTAAAATCTCATGATCAAAAAATAGTAGAAGTTGCTTCAAAATTATTGGAAAACGACCAAGTAAAAGCTGAAATGCACCAAGCTGTGGTTGAAGTAGGAACAGGCATTTGTAAAGATACCACCGAAGCCCGAAAAGACTTAGGAAATTTACGTAAAACCATCAGCAATGTGGCCACAGATTTGGGCTTACAAATTGGTGCAAGTGGAACCCATCCTTTTAGTAAATGGCAGCACCAGTTAATTACTGAACATCCAAGATACGATGAAATAGTAAATGAATTGCAAGATGCAGCAAGGTCAAATTTAATTTTTGGATTACATGTTCATGTGGGAATGGAAAGTCGTGAAATGGCCATTCATATAGCTAATTCAGTGCGTTATTTTTTACCACATGTGTATGCATTAAGTACCAACTCACCTTTTTGGGAAGGAAGAAATACAGGTTTTAAATCGTTTAGAACAAAGGTTTTTGATAAATTTCCTAGAACTGGAATTCCTGATTATTTCGAATCAATTGATGATTACGATAATTATATTAAGTTATTGGTAAAAACTGGTTGTATTGATAACGCTAAGAAAATTTGGTGGGATTTGAGGGTTCATCCTTTCTTTGATACCGTTGAATTTAGGGTTTGCGATATTCCAATGTTATTAGAAGAAACACTGGCAATTGCTGCAATTTTTCAGGCTTTATGTGCAAAGTTATATAAATTGCGTAGCCATAATTTAAATTTTATTATTTATAAAAGAGCATTGCTAAATGAAAATAAATGGCGAGCTTCTCGTTATGGAATAGATGGAAAAATGATAGATTTTGGTAAAGAATGTGAAATAGAAACCAAGCTATTAATTCATGAATTACTGGATTTTATTGACGATGTAGTAGATGATTTAGGAAGTAGAAATGAAATAAATTATGTGCTAAAAATGCTTGAAAACGGAACTGGTGCCGATAGGCAATTGGCAGTTTTTAATCAAAACCAAAATTTAAATGATGTAGTAGATTTTATTGCCAAACAAACTTTGGTTGGAACTAACTAAAATAAAAAAATGCAAAAAATAAAAGTAGCCATTCTTGATATGTATTTAGATGCACCTAATCAAGGAATGCGCAATATTCATGAAATTCTCAATCGTTTTGCTTTGCAACATAAAATTGAGTTTGAAAAAACTGTAATTGACATAAGAGGCAAACAAGAAAAACCCACATTGGATTACGATGTTTATATTTCGAGCGGTGGGCCTGGAAGTCCAATAGAAACAGAAGGTTGGGAACAAAATTATGTTCAATTTGTGAAAGATTTAATGGCACATAACATTGCTTCGCAACAAAAAAAACATGCCTTTTTTATATGCCATTCTTTTCAGGTGATGTGTCATCATTTTAACTTAGCAAAAGTATGTTTGCGCAAAAGTGAATCGTTTGGAACTTTTCCTGTTTTTCCTACCGAAGAGGGTTTGAATGATGTTGTTTTTAAAAATTTACCTCGTCCATTTTATATTGTCGATTCGAGAAAGTGGCAAGTAATAGAACCAAATGATGAAAATTTAGATGCAATGGGCGCACAGATTTTAGCCTTAGAAAAAATTAGAAAACATGTAGATTTAGAGCGTGCCACCATGGCTATTCGATTTAGTCCTGAAATGATTGGAACCCAATTTCACCCTGAAGCCGATGCTGAAGGAATGATATTTTATTTAAAAGGTGAAGAAAAAAAGAAATTGGTAATTGATACATATGGAGAAGAAAAATTCATTGATATGTTGTATCATTTGAACGATCCTGATAAAATAATGTTTACCCAAAATACCATGATTCCTCAGTTTTTAACCAATGCTTTGCAATTACAAAACCATAATCAAGCAAGTTTATGATAGCTGATATTCGTAAAAAATACAATGTAGAATTTAACCAAAATCATTACGAAGATTTTGTAAAACATTTGAATGATTTATACCAACAAGACGTGGTTTTTAGAATTGCCGAAACACCTATGTTTGTTGATAAAAAGCTAAAGAATGAACTCATTTCTGCTTGTGAACAAATAATAGATGTAATAGTAAAACCAAATTTTAAAGAGCTAACTGAAAAAGCAATTCCAACACATTTGCGCATGCAAAATGAAAATAAACAACCTCATTTTATTTGCATTGATTTTGGAGTTTGCGATGATGGAAAAGGTGGATTTACGCCTAAATTAATAGAGCTTCAGGGTTTTGCTAGTTTGTATGCTTGGGAAGATGTGATTGGTTTAGAATATAAAAAGTGGTTTTATTGTCCCGAAAATTTTACACATTATAGCAGTGGTTTAAACCACCAAAGTTATATAGATTTATTAAGGAAAACACTTTTGGGAAATTGCAATTTGGACGAAGTAATTCTAATGGATTTAAAACCAAAAGAGCAAAAAACCAGGATTGATTTTTATGCAACCCTTGCAAATATTGGCATTGAAGCAGTTTGTTTAAGTGAGCTGATTCAAAAAGGCAAAAAACTTTTTTACCTAAAAAATGGAAAAGAGCAAGAAATAAAACGAATATATAACCGTTTAATATTTGATGATTTAGCAGCCAATCCTGACTTTAAATACAGCGTCAATCTGCAAGATGATTTGGACGTAGAATGGGTAACTCACCCACATTGGTTTTATAGAATTAGTAAATATACCATGCCATTTTTAAGGAATAAATTTGTGCCAAATACTTACTTTTTAAATGAATTGCTAAGCATTCCAACCGATTTGGAAAACTATGTTTTAAAACCATTATTTAGCTTTAGCGGAATGGGTGTAATTATAGATGTAACGCTCGAAGATATTAGCAATATAACAGATCCTGAAAACTGGATTTTACAACAAAAAGTTACTTATGCCGAGGCAATTCAATCGCCAGTTGGTGGGGTAAAGTGTGAAATTCGCATGATGTATCTTTGGCCAGATGGCGATGAACGACCAACTTTAGCTACTAACCTTGGCCGCATGAGCCGTGGTAAAATGATTGGCGTTAGGTACAACAAAGATTTTGATTGGGTAGGTGGGAATATTGCTTTTTTTGAAGAGTAAAAAAGTAACAAATTTTTAGGGGCAGTTCAAAAAGGACAGCCTATTTAGTATTGTCACATTGAGCGAATACCGATAGCTATCGGTAGAAATGTTTTAAAAACGTGATCATTATGTTCTCGTCCGATAGCTATCGGACTACGCTCGAACTGACGAGCTTTATGAAACTTTTGATTTTATTTTCTAATATGGTTTACCACTCCATCATCATTGGGTTTTCCCCATTTTCTTTGATGGTTAATTTCCATTTTTAAATCTATTTCATTACAAATATCTTCATATGTCATTCCATCGGAAGCTGCAGCGCCAAAAAGCAAAATAAAACAATCAGCAAACTCCTGTTTTTTGCTAATATTATTATTCTGTAAATCAATAACCAACTCTTCAATTTCTTCTTTTAAATGAGCTATTTTTGATAAAGCAGTTGCTTTTTTAAATGTTTTATTTTGCCATTGAGTAATTGTTTCAAATTGTTCTTTTTTCATAATTCTTTCCTATCAATTTTTTGTGTTAAAAACTCATTTGCAATTGCATGATTAAATCGCTTTGGGTATTACCATTTATTTGTTCCAATCCGCTACCAATTGTTTTTACATTGTTATATTGAGTTTGTGAAAAACGTGCATAAAACTTCACGTTTTTCATCAAATGATAGCTTGTCATTAAGTAAAATCGTACGCCACTATTTTGATACATGGGTACACTATAAGTATAAGGAACATTGTCTTCAAAGGCGTAAATCCTGGCGTTGTAGCTATCTATATCAAACATCGCTAATCGTGTATTGATGGTAAATTTGTTTTTAAACAACTTCATTTTTAAATCTTGGTAAATGATTGTTCCAAATGCAGTGGCAGTGTTTAAAGTAGTAAATTGTGATTGTTCCAATCGGCTTTCGGCTTCTACAAACAAACTAATTTTATACTTTATATGAAACCTAAATTGTTGCCTTAATTGTTCTGCCAACACATCATATGCAGCCAAGCTATTATTGGTTTCATTTTTCTGTTTATTTTCGTATTTATACCTCACATACATGCTTAAAACCTTGCTTGGATTGTACTGAATTTCGGCTAATAAATCATAGCCCTTGCTTGGTGCATCTATTTGGTACCTGAGCCAACTTGATTTATAAAAATCGATATAGCTGTTAATGGTAAATGCCCTTGCTGGTTTGTAACTTAATCCAAAATAAAATCCACTTTCGTTTTTACCATCACTATTTTCGGCAAAAGGATTGTTAAATGTACTTTGATAATTAGGTTCAAAATGGCGGTATAAAAAGCATAAATCCAATTTACTATCTAAGGTTAAAAGTAATGAATTGGTAGTTGCAAACCCGGAGTTATCGCTTGCCGAAACCTCCCCACTAAAAAGTGCGTTGCCTAATGAAAGCTTATAATCCATTCCAATATTTACTAATTGATTTCCTGTAAAATTATATTTTTGATATAAATTATCACTTCGTAAAAAAGGCACACTATAATTGGTTTTTATTCCAGTAAAACCAAGTTGCAAATACTTAAATTCTTTTTGAATATGAACTCCTAAAATTGTTTGTTTTACATTGTCTTTATCCAATATTTCATTGGTAGTTCGATTAAATCCTGAATAATTAAAACCTGTAAAACCATCAAACGAATTGATGTTATTGGTATCGGCATTCAAGAAATTTGTATTGATATTTTTATAAGATAAAAAACTTACCATTTGCCAGCTTTTATAATGATAATCAATGGCAGCGCCACGCATAAATTCAAATTCGTTTACACTTCTATATGGTCTAATATTTTGAAAATACCTATTTACGTTTAAAACATAAGCCGATTTGCGAGCCGAAAGCCCACTTCCAAAAGTTAACCCTTGTCCAAAATTTGCTTGATAATCACCAATAATAATGTTTTTAAAATTCCAAACATTTTTTAAATGAATATGTGCAGAATTATAATCGAAACCATTGCTTTGAGCACCACTAAAAAATTGTTCTCCAGCATCTTTTTCGCCTGTAAAACCTATGTCAATTCTGTTGCCTATTTTTTGTTTTACACGCAATACATATCGGTAAGGAGAACCCAAGTAAAACTGCTTGTTTTGGGCTTTTAGTTCGTTGGTTTTGTAGCCTAACCGTTGTTGAAAATCGTTTTCATGTTGAACTATAATTTCTGTTTTTCCTACTTGGCTTATTTCACTTAATTTTAGTTGCTTGTTTGTTTCATTTACTAGCGTAAAATGTTTTAAATAAAATATGGTTTCATCGCTTAAATTTTCAATGGCTTGCAATTCATAAATGCTCTCAAAATTTCCGTATTTTTTCCTGTGATTGATGATTGAATTAATTTCACTTTGCTTTAAAAAAAGCAATTGTTGTAATTCGTTTTCTGTGCATTTATTTAAGTTTATTTTACTATCAAAATAAAAGGCAAGTTGAGCTTGTAAATCGGTATAATCTAATTGCGATTCTTGGTTTTCAATCAACTTTTCAATGATGCTAGCAATTATTTCGTTTTTTGGTTGAAGTTTTTGCGCAGTTAAAAATTTACTGACAAATATTGTAGCAAAAACAAAAACAAATTTTAGTAAAAACAGGCTTTTATTTACCATGAAAAACCAATCCTAAATGTGGGGTTAAGCCTAGTATTTGATGGTAACTACTGGCAAACTGCACATCCAATTGTTTAAGTTTAGCACTAAATCCAAATGTAATATAATTGGGATTGTTAGCGTAACCAATACTTAAATCAAACTTTGGATGCAATTGGTAATTTATCCCACCTCTAAACACTAAATCTTGTCCAAGTATTTTGTTTGCTTCAGCTAAAAAATACACATTTTTATTTAACAAATATTTCAATCCAATTCTTCCAAAAGTTGGTACATAACCATACGAATTTATATTGTATTTGCTTTGAGTAGGGTTAAATATTAAAAGTCCAAATTGTAGCTTTTTATTTACTTTGTAAAATGAACTAAAGCTACCTAAAAATGCACCTGTATTTTCTTGTTCTGCAATATTTATAGTTAAATAATTTAAAGTAATTCCGATGCTAAAATTGGCATTTAATTTTTTAGCAATGCCAAAACTCATGTTTTGTTGGTTAAATTTTTCGTATCCAAAATGACTGATGGAAATGCCTGAATGGAACCATTTACTTGGTATAACAAAACTTGAATTAATGGTGTTCAGTTGTTTTATTCCAAACCTAGTTTGGTTGTAAATTCCAACTAGAAATGGTTGTATTTCGGTGCTTGAAGCCATGTTATTAGCTACCGAAAAAACATTGCTTTCAGCAATAGAACTGCCTCCTAAACTCCATGCTTTAGCGCCAATTGGTTCTATTACTGGCTGAGCAAATATGTTTCCCAAAAGCACAAAAAAACAAATAAAAGTAAATAATTTCATTTCATAAATCTGTTAATTTTTTGAATTTATATTTTCCAATTATCGATTTTATTTTGATGATATAAAAATTATGAAATGGAAACTAACGAATAATGGTAATTGTTCCATGTAATTTTACAGTTGATTCAAACTGTTTTTTAAAACTTCCTAGGTAAAAATATACTCCTTCGCTTACTGGTTCACCGTTGGTAGTTTTACCATCCCAATTAAAATCCTTGTCGCTGCTTTTAAAAATTTCTTGTCCCCAGCGGTTAAAAATTATTATTTCAGCTTCACCACATTTGGCTAAACCATCTATTTTAAAATAGTCGTTTATTCCATCATTATTGGGTGTAAATACATTGGCTGTTTTTACTTTATTCAGGCTGTCGGCATAATGAATAGTGGCTTTGGCTGTATCGGCACATGTAGTTCCGCTATTTAAAATCAAAACTATTTCTTGGTTATTTATTTCATCAATTTCCAAAATAGGACTTCTCAAATTACTGGTTTTATTATTAGGCAAAAGCCACAAATAATTTAATGCATTTTCAGTTGGAGTATTTAAAGTTACAGTATTAGCGCAAGTATCAAAACTATATAAAATATTGGCGTCATTGAACCTAAACGACATTTTAAAAGCAGCATTGCTACACCTTGGACTTACATTGGTTTTAAAAACCGCATCGGAACTAGTTGGAAAATCGCTAATTGTTGGTTCACCATTGAAATTGGGGCAGCTGGCACAAACTGATTGATAAATGTAGCCGCGTTTATCAAATCTACTGGTTCCACCATCCACGTGGTCGCCAGTTAAATTTCCACCAAAAAAAGATGCATACAATATTTTTTCAGCATTTTGACTCATTACCATTAAATAAAAATCTCTTCCATCGGTTGTTTTTTGTAAAGCATCGGAAGTTATAGGTAATCCAAATGTACTTGTTCTTGCTTCAGTACCTTGGAATGTTCCAGCCCATGAACTCATGTATATTCTGCCGCAATCGTCTAATAAAAATGCGTTAATACTAACATCAAAACCAACCTTTCCAGTTCCAAATGTGCTAATATATTCTATGGTGTTAAAATCTTTGTTTATTTTACTAATAAATTGTTTACCATTTGGAACCGAATATACATTTCCAATTGGTTGAATATTTCCCAATGAATTTCCAATAACGTAAATATTTTCGTCATTGTCTAACTCTAAGCTATAAATTTGATCAACTGAGGGAGTTCCAAAATATTTTAGTTTTAAAATGGTGCTTCCATCATTTTTTATTTTAGCAAAAAACCCATCACTTTGTCCACCAAAATAAGAGTTAGTTGCGTTGCTTCCAATTATATTGTTGGTGGTGCTTCCAGCAATAAATATGTCTTGATTACTGTTTAAATCTATACTATAAATTACATCTTTATTGGTGCCTTGAAGCGCAGAACTAAATATCAAATTCTCACAATTAGGACTTAATTTGAAAACCACCCCTTTTTGTAAAGTATCCGAAATGGCAGCACCAAAAGAACCTGATGTAATTGGGAAATTCATTGAAAAACTACAACTTCCAACTATAATATTATTTGCATTATCTATTATTACATCTCCTCTAAAATGATCAGCATAAAATGTATACAAACTATTGTCTGAATTCCAACCATCTTCCAAATAACCACCAAAATAAGTAGAACCCAAAAGTGCAGTTCCATCAGCATTGAATTTAATAATTATAAAATCATAATTTCCATTATGGCTGGTATCGTATCCTTTACTACTTACAGGAAAATCTATTGATTTGGTTGTTCCCATTACTACTAAATTGTCATTATTATCTACTACTAAACTATGTGGGTATTCATTGTGTTTTCCTCCCAAATATGTTGCGTATATTAACTGTTTTCCATCGCTGCTATATTTACTTATGGTTATATCGCAAGGCAAATAAACTGGACCTTCTTTTACACCACCTTTATAAATTAATTGAAAAGCACCTGGAGTTACAGGATATGTTCCACCAAATTCATCAGTGGTAATGCCACCAGCAAGTAAATTTCCTTTACTATCATAAGTGGCAGTATATCCAAAATTGTCTTCGGTTGAACCACTATAAGTGCTAAAAATCAAATCTGGGTCAATCACCAAATTGTAATTTTGGTTGTAATGTTCGGATTCAAAACCAATGCAGTTATTTTTTAAAATATATTTTACATTTACCAATACACGTTTTCCTTCAATAATTTGATAAGCAAATGGTTTTTGTTCCTTTAAAATGCCTTGCGAATGGGAAATATATAACTCGTCATAGTTTAAATAAACACTGTCTGCACCAGTTATTTGTAGTTTAATATCAGTCAAGTTAGCATTTGGTTTTACAATCCAATCGTATTTCAATACATTGCTTTTTGAAGTGTTTATTTGTAAATCTATTTGGTTATAAATGTTTGGGTAAATAATATTTTGATAAGAATATACTTTGCTTTTCCATTTGCTTTTATCATTGCCCAAAAAATAATTTTTATAAGAGTTTTCAGCTTCACCATTTGAAATTGGAAAGCAGCTTTTATTGGCATTTTTAAACAAAACCGACAAATAATTTCCGTTAATAACTATCTCTTTTTTTTCTAATTTATGTCCGTGTTCATTGGCATCGGCTACATTTTTCGGGTTTAGAAAATAGTAAGAAATACTTTCGTCTTTCAATAAAATATGTAAGTCCGAACTGCTGAATTTGAAGCTTATATCGTTTGGCCATTGTCCTTTATTTTCAGTAAAATAAATTTTATTTTCTGTTTCCTCTGGCAAAATATTTACCTGTGCCAAAATGTTATTTTGACAAATGAATTGCACCGCAATAAAAAAACTAATATATTGGAATTTTTTAAGCAAAAAACTAAATTTTATAGTAAGCAAAGTAAATGATTTTTGAAATAAATAGCTTGCAATAAAAGCATTTAGAAAATTTTAAGTTTTTTTGTTATGTACTTGCAACCAATAAATAGTTTAATTAATCAACCACAACAGCAATAGAAAAAGTGAGCCAAAATATAAGTCAAGAATTAATAGATAAATGCATACAAGGGCAAGCTAAAGCTCAAAAACAATTGTATGAATTTACTGTAAGACAAATGTATGGAATATGCTTAAGATATTGCAAAAACCCTGAAGACGCAAGAGATACCATGCAAGAAGGATATATTAGGGTTTTTAGTAAAATGAAGCAATTTGAAGGAAAAGGTGTTTTAGAAGCTTGGATGAGAAGAATTTTTGTAAACTGTGCTTTAGAAAATATTAGGGTAAATAAATTTTATACTGAAACTAGCGATATAGCCGATGAGTATAATTTAGGTTTTGAAAATTTGACCATTGACAAAATAAGTCAGAAGGAAATAATGGAAACCTTTCAGAAGCTTGCAAAAGGTTACAGAACAGTTTTGAATTTATTTGCCATTGAAGGTTATTCACATGCCGAAATAGCCGAAATGTTAGACATAAGTGAAGGTACTTCAAAAAGCCAATTAGCAAGGGCAAGAGGCGCATTTTTAAAAGAATATAACAAATTAAAGAATTGAATAAATTAGACAATATATTAAAACAACAAATGGAAACTTTTGCTCCTGATGCACCCAATATTTGGGCTGGAATTGAGCAAGGTATTCAAGCCAATGCAGCTGCTCAAACTGCAACTGTGGCTAAAACAATTACTAGCAAACTAACAATTACCATTGCTAAAATTGCTGCAATTTTGGTAATTCCTGCAAGTGTTGTTGTGTATTTTGTTAGCGATGAAAAAAGTAATGTAGTTGAAAATAAAAAAGTGGAGCAAACCATATCAACAACTCCTAATAAAATTACTGAAATAGAAAAACCAACAGTTACTTTAACTGCTACAGAAACTTCAACCAAAAAATTGTTAGCTAAAATTGAACTTAAAAAAGAGGCTTCAAACCCAAAAGTAAGTTCAAATCAAAATCAAAATCAAGAAACTGAAAAATCAATTATAACTACTCATAAACCTACTAATTTTGATCAAGAAATTGCTTTAAATAAAACAGATAAAGCAAAAGAAACAATTAGTGTAAAAAGTGTAGAAATTTTATTGAAAGAAGAAGTAGAAGAAATTGAAGAACAAGAAACCAAAGGTGACGTATATGCTACAGAAAATGTAGTAGGAATAAAGACAATGACCAATGTTTTTACACCCAATAACGATGGAATTAACGACAAATATGTGATAGATTTAGAAGGTGAAAAATTCTATAACCTAAAAATTTACAACTATAACAACGAATTAGTATTTGAAAGTAATGATAAAAATACCAACTGGGATGGTATAAACTTTAAAACTGGACAAGCTTGTAAAAGTGATACTTACTATGGAATTTTAGCTTATAAACTAAATAGTGATGATAAAATTCAAACACGAATGACAAAAATAAATTTGATACGATAAATGATAAAATTTGTAAATTAATTAAATAATATTATGTTAGCAAACTGTTTAAAAAATAAATAAATAATAAAAAATGAAATATATGTACTTTAAATTATCCTTTCGAAAGCTAAAACACAGTGCTGTTTTGGTCTTTCTATTGTTTGCATCTGTCTTGGCTAAAGCCCAAGCCGATTTTACAATATCCCCCACAATTGCTTGTGCAGGTGTAGATAGAACACGTGTTAATATTACAACACCTGGTATAGCACCAGCCGATTTAATTTCATTTACTATTCGTTGGGGAATTCCTAACGATACTGCTGTAAATGCTAGAATTGTAGGACAAGCGCCTAGTCCTTTGTTTTCAAAACAATTTTTTACAGGTGGCGTTTATATTGTAACTGTAGTTGTTAAAAGAAATGGTGGACCAGATATTGTAATTACAAAATCTGTTAAAATTTGGGAACGCCCTTCAACTTCTTTTACTCTTTCAAGTGCCGATAACCAATGTTTTAAAAACAACCAGTATTGTTTCGGAAATACTTCAAAACAAGGTACTGCACCTTTGGTTAAGTTTGAATGGACTTTTGGTGATGGTAATTATAGGTTAATTACTGACACCAATAATAGAAATATTTGCCATCAATACGCATTGAATAATCCTGCATATCAAGTTGGGTTAAAAGTAACAGATTCTGTTGGTTGTAGTACCGATCCTCTTACTGATTTATTAAGTGCTAAAGGTGTAAGACTTGCACCAAATATTAATCCTAAATTTGAAATTACTGGTAAAGCAAGATGTGATACTTCTTTTTATATATTTAAAAATACCACATCTATGAGTTTTGCAAATGTTTATTCATTTTCTTGGGACTATGGCGATTCTACTTTTTACAAATCGGGACCACCAAATACTGTATCTGAAGATTTTAATAGATGGTCTAAACCTTATACTCATGGTTATACAACCAATAATGTTTTTCGTCCTTCTTTAATTGTTAAAGACAAATCATCGGGTTGTGTTGATACTTTTTATTATGAAACAACTGGCTTACCGTTACCCGAAAATATTATTTATCAAGTTGAATTATTAACAAAACGTAGTATTCCAAACGATTCAATAGCTGATTCAGTTTGTTTGATGATGCCGGGTGCTGCCACTTTAACCATGTATAATAAGTATGATTTACAAGGACCAGGAGGTACACCTTTGGATTTGAAATGGCATTTCCATGATCCAAATGCAAATCCTCCTGGGTCTGATTTTAACCCATTTCAGAATGTTTTTCAGCCTACTTACGATTACAAAGGAATGGGTCAGTTTTTCCCTACTTTATCAATTACTTGTCCAGGTGGTAAACCAAGGGTTTATACTTTTTATTCTAAAATTGATACCCTTCCCAAAAATTTAAATTCTTATCAATACCAAGATTATTGGGCAGCTCCAGATCCTAATTATCCTCAATGGACAAACCCGAATGGACCTCAATTAAACCCTATTTTATATACTAAGAATGGACGTATATTGACACCAAATACTGTAACTAATCCACAGTTTTATAATTCCAATGGTAAAATTTCAACTTATGCTTACGATACATCATATAGTACAGTAGATCCAACTGTAATTTTAAGCATTTATGCTCGCCATATAGGTTGGACTGATTCAATGAGTTCAAGTTGGGATTATTTTAAAATAAATAATAGCGATACCATTAATAAATGGATTGATACAGGTTCTACTTCTTTTAGAAATCCATTTACCAGTTCATTAACTACTGTTCCTATTTATAGAGAATATTGGGATCCAATTTCTCGCTCTATGAATATTAGAACTAGAGATACTACTTATTGGGATCCAATACTTAATATTTTTGTTGATGAAACAATAGTTACAAGATTTTTTGACAATGATTTGATAGGAATTGGAGTAAACATTTTAGGTCCATTTGTAAGAATTGAAAATCCGTTTCCTGCTGGTGGTCCGCCTCCTCCTGATGATGTGGTTTTACAATGGCAAAAATTACAATGCGGTCCTTCTTATGCTGTTCAGTTTGTAAATAATTCATTAACTTATCAGTCAAACAGACTTTGGCTTCGTTGGGATTTTGCCGAAGATGCTTTTGCGCCTGCTTGTACTTCTTATTCTATTCCTAATCCTTCGCAAGCAGGTGGTGGTTTAGAACCATATATAAGAGCTGGTGATTTACAAAACAGAACAATTGGTGCATTTATAGCAAATGGAACTGCTTATTTGGGCAGATTAAATATTTGTAATTATTCGCACGATACTTTACCTACTCGCCAATATACTAATTGGGATGTAGCATTTGATTGGTACAGATATGGTCACGATTTTCCACCTTACGATTCAACAAAATGGACCAAAGGTTATTCGGTTTGGCCTACTTCACAAGCACCGCCAACAGGTTTTAATTGGGTTCAACCCCGAGATACTATTGGAACTCAAGGATGGAATAAACCAATGACAGCAGTTGGGCCTACGCCAACTCGAATAGATACCATGATTAATATTTGGCCTGCCGATATTCAACCCAATAATGTAATAAGATTAAACAGGGGAATTCCAGATCCTATTTCTAGTTCGCGTGGAAATTGGATGGACATTATTCCTGCTGGTACCAGAATAGATACTGGGTTATTAAGCATTTCATTAACTAATGCCAATGATGGTAGGGTAAGAAATTACAGAGGTTCTGATATTATTCCAGGAATTTCAGGTTCTAAAACCCTTTATAAGTATGCTTTCGAACGTCAGGTAATTCAAGACATTACTGTTTCTTTAAAAATGAAAGATTCAGCTAATAATATTTCTAACGATCCTGATTATAAATTATTGAAAATTAAACCTGATACTATTATTTCTTATGATACCGTTCAAGTTTATGACCCAATTCTACAAGATTTTGTTGATATTAGAATTGATACAAATTACAAAATTATTACTGATTCATTGTTATTAGATGATTGGGATTGTAACGGTTCAAGTTCATTAACTTTAAGTTTTACTCGTCCCGATGCATTTGGTTTAAGTCAAGATGGAAAAGTTTGTCCTAACTGGAAAATTGGTTCTTCTGGTGGAGACCCACAATTAATATTTAATAGAACAGGTTATTTAGATTCTGCAAGAACAGATCAAGGTGCAGGTATTTTACCTGCAAGTGATAGAACTTGGCTATTAATTAATTACGATTCATTATTAGATAGAAACGATGGAACTCCTTGTTTTCTTGATAATTTTGTTGATTGGTCGGGAACACATGTTCCGCCATTTGCAAATAATAGTCTAACTTATGATGGAAATTTAACCATGCCTATGATGTACAAAGCAGCTAACTATCCACCACAACCACCAAGACAATGGAGTAGTGCTTCAGGTACTAGAGCATGGTTGCATTATTGGCCAACAGGAACTACAGGTGGGGGTGTAGATCATATGCCGAAAGATCCAAAAGGTTGGGTTACGTTAGGTTTAATAGTTGGTACTGGTTGTTATTCTCCAACTAACTGCGCTTTACCTTCATGTACTAGTGATACTGTTTGGTATCATCGCTTTTTTAGATTTATTGAATTAAATGCTGAATTTACCTTTGAAAACTATGCTTATGAATTTCCAAATACTCCTCCTTATTGTTACTTAAGAGGTAGAGGCGATGAAGTTACATTTAAATACATTACACCAGTTCAAGACAATGTAATTGCCGATGTTTGGGATTGGGGTGATGGAATATCAACTGTAGATTCGTTTTATTACCAACCTGAAGAAGATATTCCTTTCAATAAAATCAGGTATATTTTCAACTCTAATGTGCTTCCTTGGACGCTTTCAAGTACCGAATATTTCCCTGTAGGTTTAAGAATGTCTGTTGATACGACAATTACACCGATTTTTGATTGTAATGATAAAGCCCATGTTCTACCCCCAATTAGAATTGATACTTTAATTGAAATAAGAGATTCAAGTTTAATGTTTACTACAATTAAACATAAATATACAAAAACTTCTTATGAACAAATGGTAATTGGTGGTGATGGAGTATCCTTAGAAAGAAGAGGTAAAATTACACCAGTATTACACAACATGATTACTAATAGTTATTTCAAATGCGAAAATAGAGCAATAAAGTACTTAATAATAGGTGTGATTGATACCTTTGATATTAAAAATGCTGCTGGCGAATGGGATTCAGTATTCTGCCAAGGCGAAACGGTATATTTTTATGATTCCATTAGGTATTGGTATCCTTCAGCTAATTGTTCAAGACCATTAAATGTACCTGCTAACGAAAATGATTTATTGGAAAATGATCAAGGAAACATGCACAATTGGGCATATACTAAAGACACTTATGATATTGATTCAATACAAACTAATATTACTTTTGACCCGGCTGTTTATTTAATCTTCCCTGGAAGTACTGCTGTTTGCCCACTCACTCATATACAAAGAGTAGTTGGTTTAGGTGCTGATGGATTTTCTCCTGTTGTTCGTTGTTACAAAAACAGAGAGTATTTCCATGAACGTATTTATTGGGATTTTGAATCGGATGGTGTAGTAGATGCTTTTGGGCCTTTCAGAGTTACTAATCCTGTTACACATAAATATCCTGTTCATGGTAGATACAAAGTATCTATGATTTCTATTGATAGTATTGGCCGTTGGGATACTTGTTTCCAATTTGTAAATGTAGTAAAACCAATTGCAGCTATTGATGGAGAAGATGATGGTATTTATGTTTGTGGTGACAACTTTGTTTTTAAAGACTCTACCACAATTTTAGATGATTATAGAATTTCAACTGGCTTAGATTCATTAGATAGAATTACAACTTGGAAGTGGTGGTTTGGTGATAGAACATATTATCCGTTAGCTCCTCAATCTATTTTAAAAGATCCTATATATGATTATAGAAGAAACGGGAAATATACATTACGTTTGGCTATTACAACTGAACAAGGTTGTACCGATACCGCATTTAAAGATATATTCATTAGTGGTCCTCGTCCTCATTTAGTAGTAATAGACGATACACTTGGTTGTGCACCTCATAGAGTTAGAGTAGTAAGTATTCCTGAACGTGAAGTTTGGTCTAGTGCTAAAGATACACCAACTAAGTACACGGTTATTTTTTCAGGAAGACCTGATAATTATCAAGATCAAATTTATTATTCAACTATTGACACTGTTACTTTCTATTACGATCAACCAGGAACTTTCTATATTACTGCAATTGCTTACGATACTGTAACAGCTAGTGGTGGGGTTTGTAAACCAGTAATAGCTCCTGATACTGTTGATGGTTTTGAAAAACCAATTAGAATTACTGTAAATGTACCTTATAATGTAAATTTCTTAACTTCGAGAGATACAGTTTGTGTGGGTGAAGTGTTTACTTTATCTAATAAATCGGATAGGGATACCATAAACAGGTATAGAATGGATGTGTTTGACGCTAAATACAACACTAGGTTAGATTCTGTATTGAAAACTAATTACATTGCTGATACAGCATGGCAATATAGATTTGATCAAATAGGACAATACAAATTAGTGTTAAACTCTACTAGGTTCAATAAAGGTTACTCGCCTTGTTTTAATCAAGATACCATAACTATGGTTGCTTCTAAATCGAAAGCCGACTTTACGGCTAAAGCCGAAGGTGAATCAGCATATAGATTTGTAAATACATCTGATACATCTATTTCTGATAAATATACTTGGAAAATTTACAATCCTGATGGTTCTATGTTTGCTACTTATCCTAGAAGTTTTGACGAGGCAAGTCCTTTAATGAATTTTGTTCAACAGTTTGCTGACCTTGATTCTTCTAGATCTTTCAATGTTTGTATTATAGCCGATGTGGCAGGTACGCACTCTTGTCCTGATTCGGTTTGTAAAACCATTGATGTAATTGTACCAAAAAGCAAATTGAAAATACCAAATGTATTTACACCTAATGGTGATACTTATAATGACGTATTTAAAATTGATATAACGGGTTACAAAAAATACAGTTTAGTTATTTGGAACAGATGGGGTAATAATGTTTTTGAAAGTGATAATCCTGATAGAATGTGGAATGGTAAAACCAATAACGATGGTGGCGAAAATCCAGCAGGTACTTACTATTACTTGTTTAACTACCAGTTAAGAGGTGAACAAGAACATACAATTCGTGGTACTATTACTTTAATAAGAGAATAGTTTTAAACACAAAAAACAAAAAAAGCTGCTTCAAGTAAAATTGAAGCAGCTTTTTTTGTTTGATATTGAGTTTATTTGCCGATAGCGAAATGTAATTA
>JBMOGB010000051.1:0-20445 GCA_049318585.1 Bacteroidia bacterium
AACTTCGGTATTGAATGGCTTCGGCTAGGTGTTCTGTTTTTATTTCTTCGCTTCCCGCTAAGTCGCTAATGGTTCTTGCTACTTTTAAAATACGGTCGTAAGCCCTTGCAGAAAGTTGTAATTTATTCATGGCCGTTTTCAATAAAGTTTGGCCAATATTACTAATCTGACACACCGCTCTTACTTGCGTGCTGCTCATTTGTGCATTGCTATAAATAGATGGATTATCAGCAAAACGAAGGCTTTGAATTTCACGTGCTTTGATTACTCTTTCCCTAATTTTTTCGCTTCTTTCTGCCTTGCGCGCATCTGTTAATTGATCAAAATTAACAGGCGTCACTTCTATGTGGATGTCAATTCTATCTAATAATGGTCCAGATACTTTACTCAAGTATTTTTGAACTACTGTACTTCCACATACACATTCTTTTTCTGGATGATTATAATAGCCGCAAGGACAAGGATTCATGCTGGCTACCAACATAAAACTAGCTGGATATTCAATGCTAAATTTTGCCCTCGAAATAGTTACTCTTCGTTCTTCTAAAGGCTGACGCATTACTTCTAAAACGGTTCGTTTAAACTCTGGCAATTCATCTAAGAAAAGAACTCCATTATGCGCCAAACTAATTTCGCCTGGCTGAGGAACATTCCCACCTCCCACCAAAGCAATATCACTTATGGTATGATGAGGTGAACGAAAAGGTCTTGAATACAATAACGAAGAATTTGTTTTCAACCTGCCAGCTACCGAATGAATCTTGGTTGTTTCTAATGCTTCGTGTAAACTTAAAGGGGGCAAAATACTTGGCAAACGTTTGGCAAGCATTGTTTTTCCTGCTCCTGGCGGGCCTATCAAAATAACATTATGTCCGCCTGCAGCTGCTATTTCTAAAGCACGTTTTATGTTTTCTTGTCCTCGAACATCCGAAAAATCTTCTTCATTTAAGGCTAAACTATCTTCAAATTCTTTGCGGGTGTCAATTTCAAAACGGGTTAAATGGCTTTCGTCACCATTAAAAAATTCAATGATTTCACGAATATGAGTAGCGCCATAAACTTTTAAATTATTTACAATGGCAGCTTCTTTGGCATTTTCTTTTGGTAAAATAAATCCTTCAAAACCTTCCTCACGCGCTTTAATTGCTATGGGCAAAGCACCTTTGATGGGTTTTAAATAACCATCCAAACTCAATTCGCCCATGATAATATATTTTTCTATTCTATCAGGATTCAGTTGGTCGGAAGCGGCTAAATAACCAATGGCAATAGTTGCATCGTACGATGAACCTTCTTTACGAATATCGGCAGGAGCCATGTTGATGACTACCTTTTGCCTAGGCATTTTATAATGATTGTTTTTTAAAGCTGTTTCTATTCTATGCTGACTTTCTTTCACAGCATTATCGGGCAAACCAACTAAAAAATAGCCCACACCATTACCTTCACCAACATTTACTTCTACCGTAATTGTAACCGCATCTACTCCATATACCGCACTGCCAAAGGTTCTAATAAGCATATTTTTTTATTTAACTTTTTATTAAAGCAATAATACAAGCAATCGGTTTGTTAAACAAGTAGATTTTTTGGTTACTTCTAACACTTTTGCCACAGATTTCACAGATTTCACAGAAAAAAAATGACTCAATGAAATGAATTATATTGATGTAAGTTTTGCCACAGATTCACAGATTTTTGAGGAAAAATATTTCCTTTGTAATGCTTATACAAAACAAAACGTTAATTATGAAAACCAAAATACCTTTATTTAGTTTGTTATTATTTGCTGTTTTTAGCAATTGTAAAACTGAAGAAAATAAATGCTTATCAATTCAACAAGCCAATATTACAAGCACAAAAACACCTGCCTATGGTTTGAAAAATACTGTGATTCCAATCCCTATATATTATGGAATAGCAAGTGGTTGCGGACAATTTTACTCCTTAGATGAAAGCACAAACGGAAACACCAGAACAATAAAAGTAAATGTAAAATACGAAGGTTGTGTATGCACAGCAATAGCAGGAACACTTGAAACTAAGTATAATTTTAGTGCTGCAAATGCAGGTATTTATTACTTAAAAATTATGGAAAACAATACAAGTTTTCATGTTGATACAATCGTTATTCAATAGATAAAATTCTATTTTGGACCGTAACCTTGTGAGGCTAAAGTTTGCCAATATTCTTTCCCATATGGTACAAAAATCTCCACTCCTGGTTGTAAATTTCGGCTAGCAATTATATAAACGCGGCCTTTTATTATCTCAAAACGAGCATTGTTTTTTAAGCCTTTAATTTTGGTAAAACCATTGGCATCGTTACAATAACGAGCCATGCTATCTAAATGATGTTGTGCATCAATACATTTTTTTGCAGAAACATAAAAATAATAAGCACCAATTCCTTCTTTCATTTCGTTGTTTCTGCGTTCACATTCTTTCCAAGTAATAATGTCACCGGTGTATTCCACTATTTGTTCACCACGCTTAATCAAAGCATCTGTAAATAATCCTTTTCCTGCACCAGCCAGCGTGCTCTCAGCTATATATAACGACATTTTATTTTTTTTAAAGATTTTTTTATTTCTATCAACAAACAACTATCAACCATCAATTAAAAAGCATTTCCTAATCCAAAAAGCACTACAAAAAGCATAGTTGAAATGGCTAATTGTTTAAGCATTGGATCTAGTTTTTGTTTGTCAGTTGTATTTTTTATGGTAAATAATTGTTTTAAAAAAAATGGATAACATGCCACAAATGATAAGTTTTTCCATGTTGGCATTTCATTGTAAAACATTACAAATACTAAGGTGCAAAGCAAAGCAATAACAATAATATTGTAATGATAAATTTTGCTTTTATCAAAACCCATTCTTGCAGGAATACTGTTTTTTCCTGCTTGTAAATCGGAATCAATATCGCGCATATTGTTTAAGTTAAGCACACCAACCGAAAATAAACCACAACTAATAGCGGGTAAAAAAACCATTGAATTTATTGTTCCAATTAATAAATAATAAGTGCCACAAACTGCAATTAAGCCAAAAAAAATAAATACAGAAATATCGCCCAAACCCATGTAACCATAAGGTTTTTTACCATTGGTGTAAGCAATAGCGGCTACTATAGCAGCAATGCCTAAAACAAATAATGTAATTACTCCATTAGTTCCTATAACTGGCAAACAGAAATACAATAACAAAACGCCACTAACCAAACTTAAAACCACCAATATTTTGATGCCATTCAGCATTTGTGAAGCTGTAATTTTACCCGATTGAACCGCACGTTTTGGACCTTTTCTTCCTTCATGATCAGCGCCATGTTTACTATCGCCATAATCGTTGGCAAGGTTCGAAAGAATTTGTAAAAACAAAGCAGTTAAAAAAGTAAATACGATTGATAAAATATTGATATCAATTCCACTCATTTTTGCTAAAAAAACACCCATTAATATACATGCCAACGATAGCATTAAGGTGCGTAGCCTAAAGGCTTCTATCCAATTTTTCATTTATTTAAAAGCCTAAACTTATTCCTAATCTAAGCCTTGGCATTTCATATACTTTTGGCGCAATATTACTGGTTGAAAACATATTGTTTAATCGGTAATAAGCCACTAAACTTATGGCTTTGTAACCCAAGCGGGCATAAGCATCGTAATTAAAAGCATTGATATAATTTAAGTCTTTTATGGTTACTTCGTTTACATTGCCATTGGCATCTTTTTTCTCTGAATATAAATCGCGGGTAAAATTCCATTTTGCAAACGCACCAACTTCTAAATACGACTTTTTATTAGAGGTAAATCGCATACCCAATCCGCCCGAAATAGCTGCCAAATTGTACTTTTCTAAATCGTTTTTATTATTGTTTGGAAAACTATCATTTGCGTCTGCTTTTTCAAAACCATAGTTTTCAATGTTAAGGCCTAAGTAACCAATTGTCAACACATTTTTGTTGAATTTGTATTTTGAATTCAGCATAAAATTAACTCCAACAGAATTGGCCAAAGTGCCTTTAATTCCTGCTTGGTCAGCACCACCATAAAATGTAAAATCCCACATTATTCCATAAGAAGTTTTATTGGGTTTAGTGATTTTTGTAGTTGGTTTTTCCACTGTTTCTTCTATTACTACAGTTTGCGCTTGCAGCAATGAAGTGCTTAGTAAAAGTATGCTTGTTATAAATATATTTCTCATCATTATTCTATTGTTTTTGTTTGGGTGTAACCTTCGAAATGAAAGCTTAAAATATTTCCTTTTTGTTTGTTTTCCGGACTAATTATTATTGGTTTTGTGCTATTCACTAAAATTACTTCATAATGTAAAATTTTTCCTGCTGAATTTGCAATGTTCCAATAAAAATTTAAACCAAACGGTGGTTTTACTTCCAACTTTACATTGCTGTTTTTAAGTTTCATAGAATCATTAAATGTTTCAAAAACAACAAATTTATTTAAAATGGCAGTATCTGTAATTTGTATGGTAATTTCATCGTTTTCTTTCAATGAATCTCTCAATTCAAAATTAGCTAAAGGCTTGCTTTTACTAGTATTGGTAAAATAACTTGCTTGCGGAACTCCATGTCCGTGCATGTAGTCAAAATAGGGAAATAAATGTCCTGATTTTTCTATTTCGGCAAACAGTTGCATATTGGTTAAACTGCGATTGCTTTGCCAAGCACAAGCAGCAAAACCACTAACAAGTGGACAAGAAAATGAAGTGCCAAAAGTGGCGCCAACAGTTCCATTTGGATTAGCAGCTATTACATGTCCGGGTGCACTAATATTGGGTTTTTTTCTATAATCGGCACTTGGCCCGCTTGATGAAAAGTTAATATGTCTATCGTTAAAGGGATTGGTTCCTCCCACACATAAAACACTGTCTGCATCCGATGGTGTGATAATGGTTTTCCATTCATCTTGGTATTCATTTCCAGCAGAGTTCACCACTAAAATTCCTTTTTGAGCAGCTACAGTTGCCGCAAAAGCCACCACACTTTTTTTGCCATCCATGTCGTTTACTGAATACCAATCGCTGCCATAACCGAGTGAACTGCTTATAATATTTGCACCATTTTTATCGGCCCATTCGGCAGCAGCTAACCAAAAATATTCTTCTTGTTTGTCTTCTTTGTTTGTCCATTCTGTTCGAGCTAATAAAAATTCAGCATCTGTTGCCATTCCCATTTTTTTACCTTCATAAATTCCAGTAATACAGCTTAAAGTATTGGTTCCATGTGCGCCACCCAAATACACATTTTCGTTTTTATTTATAAAATCAAAAGTGGCTTTTATTTGGTTATTGCTACGCAAATGTGCAAATGCTTTATGTTTATCTGTACCACTAAAACCTACATCAAAAACTGCAATACGAATTCCTTTTCCAGTAAAATTTTTATTGGCAAATTCATTGGCTTGTAACCTTTGAGTTTGGTAAGCTAAAATTTGTTTGTTTCGTTCACTTAATTCTATGTTTTCTGCTGCAATTATTTTTTGCTTCGATGGTTTAAATAAATCAACTTGTTTAACAAATGGTAACGATTTTATTCTGATAATTTCTGATGAATTTGTGCTGATAAACAGTGCATTTAACCAACGGCTTACCACTAAAACTTGAACTTGTGGGCTTTCAACTTGATTTACAAAATTGTGGTTTAAAGGTAAATCTCGTTCATCGTAAAGGGGCAAATTATTCAATTGTTTACTTTCAATATTTTTCATATCAAAATAAGTATATGGATTAAACTTTTCCTTCGATTTTTC
The DNA here is from genome assembly GCA_049318585.1 of Bacteroidia bacterium. Taxonomy (GTDB): domain Bacteria; phylum Bacteroidota; class Bacteroidia; order UKL13-3; family UKL13-3; genus JAAFJM01. The sequence continues at coordinate 5,777 of JBMOGB010000051.1, forward strand.
TTTTAAATAAACCACATAAGTTTCATTTTGAGCAAAAGCATTGGCACATCCAAAAACTAGGAAGTAAACAAATATGAATTTTAGAAATTTAAACATGAGCAATTATAAGGATAGACTTTATTGAAACAAAATATTTTTTTTGAAATACATTTTAACAAACTCAATTACTGAAATGGTTGGTCATTGAGCTTGTTGAAATGATTATAACTTCAAGTAAATGCATTTATTTTATACCAATAAAAAACCCATTTAACTAAAAGCTAAATGGGTTTTTGAAATTATTTTATTTAACTAAAATCTTTCTAAGTTCGAAAAGAAGAAAGAAGCTTCAATGGCTGCATTTTCATCGCTATCACTTCCGTGAACTGCGTTTGCATCAATTGATTTTGCATATAAATTTCTAATTGTTCCAACATCGGCTTTAGTAGGATCAGTAGCACCAATTAAAACTCTGTAATCAGCTACTGCATTTTCTTTTTCTAACACTGCTGCTACAATTGGACCACTGCTCATAAAACTTACTAAATCGTTGTAAAACGGACGACCATTATGAACTGCATAAAATTCACCAGCTGTTTTTGCAGTTAAGTGAAGGTATTTCATAGCTACTATTTTGTAACCTGCTGAAGTAATATGATCTAAAATTTTTCCGATATAACCGTTAGCTACGCCATCAGGCTTAATCATTGTGAATGTAATATTGCTCATTTTTTTGTATTTTTTTGCTCGGCAAATGTATTGATAAACACTTTTAGGAACAAGCTAAAAATCAAATTTAATAATTTAGTTATTTAGCAAGTTTAAGTGGAATTCAAAATGGTTGAATTTATTGATTATAGGGAAATTGTAAAACGAATAAATTTCCAAAAATCAAAAAATCATTTATTATTTCCAGGCTTTTACTATTAAACCTGTACCTGTTTTGTGGGTGCTATTGGTGTCGAAATAATTTAAAATATAGCTAATTGGAAAAGTAATGATATAATAAAAAGGAAGAATTAGGAAGAAAATTTTGCTTGCATTTAGCATTTGCATAGGATATTTCATACTTAATTTCCAAGCTATTTTACCTGGATTTCCATAACTATATAAAATTTCCATTTTCTCAAATCCGGCAGTTTTTAGTTTTTCAGCCATTTCAGCTACAGGATAACCATCGCGTACATGCTCGCCAATAAAACTTTCGCCAGTTTCTTCATGCACATCGCTTCCACCTTGGTCACTTGGAGTAGAAATTAATAACATAGCTCCTGGTTTTAAAGCTTGATGGTAATTGGTAAACACATCTACATCTTCTAAAATATGTTCCATTACATCTACACAAAGAATCAAATCGTATTTGTTGGTAGCAAAAGGTTTTGTTAAATCGGCAAACTGAAATTTAGCATTAGTTAAACCAACTTTTCCAAAAAACTCATTGCAATCAGCAATTTGTTTTTCCATTACATCTAATGAATCAATGGTATAATGATTTTGATGTTTGGCTAAAAAATAACTGTATTGACCAAATCCTGAACCAGCATCACAAATTAATGCTTTTGGATTGTTGTTTATCCAAGTTTTAAGTTCGCGGTGAATATGCCATGAGCGTAGTAATAATAAATCTAAAAGTCTGTAAAATATTTTACGTAAAATGGTGAATTTGTTAAATACAATTCCTAGGTCTTTTTTAATTGGATCGTAATTCATGAATACTTTTTATGCTTGGTAATTATTGGTTTTTTTGAAATTTATTTTCCTTTGTTATCGTCTTCTTCTTTTACTTTTTTCATTACTTCTTCCATATGGAAAACGTAATCTAAACTATCATCAACAAAAAAAGTAAGTTCTGGAACTATGCGAGCTTGATTCTTAATTTTTATAGCAAGTTTATGTCTTATTTCTTTATTGTGCACGTTCACTAATTTTAATAATTCCACTTTATTAGTAGCATTTAAAAAGCTTAAAAACACTTTAGCAAAACCTAAATCAGGCGAAATTTCAACCTTGCTGATGGTAATAAATGCATTGTTAAAGGTGCCACTTTCTCTTAAAAATATATCAGACAAATGTTGTTGAATGATGCCTGCAAACTTTTCCTGACGAATACTCATTTTATTATTTAATAGCGGCAAATATAAGCGGGCAAATGTAAAATAGCTATTTATGGTGCAAGAATTTAGAAAAAGGTTTTCACTTCACAGGTTTTCCTAAATTTTCCTTACTAACATTAACCCATCGCGAATGGGTAATAAAATATTTTCAACTCTTTTGTCTTCAGTAATTTTTATATTTAGGTCATGTAAAATCTTGGTATCTCTGTTTTTTTCAATGGCTACATTGTCCAAAACTTTTCCGCTCCAAAGCACATTATCTAATAAAATAAACGCACCAGCAGGAATTATTTCCATTACCAATTCATAATATTTTTCATAATTGGGTTTATCAGCATCTATAAATACTAAATCGAATGGCTGTTTTAAAGTTCTAATTATTTGGTAAGCATCGCCAATAATATGTAGTATTTTTCCTTTGTTTCCTGATTGTATAATAAAATCATTCACTAATTCTTCATTTTCAGGATTCACATCAATAGTAAAAAGTTTGCCATCTGGTTGAAGTCCTTCGGCTAAGCAAATGGCAGAATAACCAGTATAAGTTCCTATTTCTAAAATGTATTTAGGCTTAATCATGTGGCTAATCATGCTTAAAAACCTACCTTGAAAATGTCCGCTTATCATTCGTGGTTGCAAAATATTGGCGTTAGTATGCCTATCCAAATTTTTCAAAACTTCATTTTCAGGAGTAGAATAGGTGTTGCAATAATGTTGTAAATTATCAGGAACTATGTTAAAACTCATCAAGCAAAAGTACAAATTATACCAAAATATTCTCATTTCGTTAAAAAAATCACTAAAATCCAATATTTGTCATTTTCAATTTTGATGCTGCGCAGAATTAGGAAATTTAGTGTCAAAAAACAGTCATAAGCAATATTTTTGATTTGCGTCATGCTATTTATCTCGTAAGTGTATCGACTTTCGCAGTCTTAAAACCATCAATTAAAAAATATAAAAATGAAAAAAAGTTTATTTACAATGTTATTTTTAGCAACTATTGCTTCAAATTTATTTGCTCAAAGCACTTCAACTACTGATTCGCTAAGTATGACTGTTGGAACATCTGTAGACGTATATTACAATTTACAAACAGGAAAAAAAGATACTGTTAATAATAAAAACTGGCATTTAGCTTTTGCAGTTAGAAATGCACAACCGCCAAGCAAAACAATGCAAGCTGCTACTGTTTTAATTAACGAAGGTAGAGGAGTTTCTTTATTTGAAACCAACAAAACGATGGCTGATTGGAGCACTTTTGATACAGCAGGTTGGAAAAGCTGGAAACCTGCATTTAACAGCGATTCTAGTTGGGATGTTGGAGCATTTAATAAAACCAGAAACATGGTTGATCCATTTGATTACGGTTGGGGTACATACAATATGACTTCTCGTGATGTAAGTGGTTCTAAAATTTTCTTAGTTGCAATTGATAATGCACAAAATCCTTTTGGAGCACCTAATAATTTTAGAAAAATTTGTATTCAAAAAATTGTTTACGATACACAATGGGTTTTTACAATTAGTAAACTAGATGGAACTGATAGCAGCACAGTTGTTATTAATAAAAAAGCTTTTGGAGGTAAATTATTTGCTTACTATAATTTAATTAACAATACTGTAATTGACAGAGAACCAGTTGCAGCTAACCAATGGAATTTATTATTTACACGTTTTAAAGCATTAGTAACCTTAGGACCTACAACTATTATGTATCCTGTTATGGGAGTTTTACAAAATATGAATACAAAGGCTTATAAATTAACTGGTCTTACTGCTTTTACAGCTAACTACGATACTTTGAAATTTATTCCTAAAACTAGAACAATTGATTGGGATTGGAAAGTAATAACTACTGCTCCAGGCGAATGGCCAATAGTAGATACAACAGTGTTTTTTACTAAAACTGCTAACCAAATTTACAAAATAAAATTCACCCAATATTATGCAGGTAGCGATAGACAAGTAATTGTATTTAATAAAACAAAATACGATGCTTTATCTGTTAATGAATCAATCAAAAACAAATTACAAGTAAGTGTTTATCCAAATCCAGCTTCTGAAAATTTGATTGTTGAATTAGATTCAAAAACTAAAAATGCACAAATAACTATTAGTGATTTAAGTGGTAAAACATTCATCAATTCAAACCTTACCAACCAAAATAATATTGATATTAGTGGTTTGCAATTAGGAATGTATATGCTAACAATTGCTACAGAAAATGGTAGCGAAACAATTAAATTCATTAAACAATAAATTTTAGAATTTTATAAAAATTGAGCACTTCCAAATACATATTCATAAAAAGCATCAATAAGGTAATTTTTACCTTATTGATGCTTGGAAGTGTTTGTATAGCAAATGCTCAAACTGCAATTGATACTATTAAAAGCAGGGGTTTAAATGAAATAATAGTAACTGGACAAATTGGTGAAAGCACCCAAAAAAGCTCAGTTTTAAAAGTAAAAGTTATTGATATAAAACGCATCAATTTACAAGGTGCATATAACTTACCATCGCTTTTAGCAAATGAGTTAAATGTAAGAATAAATTACGATCCAATGCTAGGAAATAGCATTAGTTTACAAGGAATTTCAGGTCAAAACATTAAAGTAATGATTGATGGAGTTTCGGTAATAGGGCGAGAAGGTGGAAGCATTGATTTATCGCAAATAAACCTTTCGAGTGTTGAAAGAATAGAAATGATAGAAGGACCAATGGGCGTTAATTTTGGTTCTGATGCAATGGGTGGAGTTATAAATATTATTACAAAAAAAACAGTAAAAAACCATACAAAAATATGTGCGGGTACATATGCTGAAAGTATAGGTCAGTATAATTTTGATTTACAAGCAAACACAGGATTTAAAAAGTTTGGAATACAAACTAATTTTCAAAGAAATTTCTTTCAAGGATTTGCAACTGATGAAACATCAAGGTCAAAAACTTGGAAACCAAGAACACAATATTTAGCAGATTTAAACTTTTCTTATTTCCTTAAAAATGGAACTTTAAGATTTAATAACAGCTTTTTTGATGAAAAAACTACTGACAAAGGGATTTCAACCATTAACTCGTTTGAAGGAACTGCTACCGACCAATATTATTTAACAAGAAGACTAGGAAGTAGCTTGTTCTACGATGTAAAATTGAATAAAAAATGGAGTTTAAATGTAATTGCTACTTATCAAAATTACAGAAGAATTCGTAAATCAGTATTTGTTGATTTAACTACTATGAACGAACAATTGGTAAATGATGCTGAAATGCAAGATACCAATTACTTTAATTTATACATGAGCAGAGGAATTTTAACCAATAGAACTGCCAATAAAAAATTAAGCTATCAAATAGGTTATGAAGCAAATATTGATGAAGTTACAGGCACTAAAATTCAAAATGGATATGCTACGATAGGCGATTATGGTTTGTTTGGAAGTGCTGAAATAAAAGTAAATAAACAGTTATTAGTTAGACCATCGGTTCGTTTTGTTTATAACACTCAGTTTGTTGCACCAATAATTCCTTCGTTAAATTTAAAGTTTGATTTTAACTCAAATTGGGCCATGAGAGCTTCGTATGCCAGAGGTTTTAGAGCACCTTCACTTAAAGAATTACATTTGGCTTTTGTAGATCCAAACCATAGTTTACATGGAAACGAAAACTTAAAAGCAGAAACAGGACATAATTTCCAATTGGCATTTACCAGAACTACCAGAATTTATAAAAACTATATATTAACTATTGAACCTATGTTGTTTTACAATAAAATTAACAACATGATTGATTTAGTAAGGTTAAACGCTACTACTGTTGCTGCGCAATACAACAATATTAGTAATTTTGAAAACGCAGGATTTAATTTGAATACTGGCGTTACAAGCAACACAGTATCAATGCAAATTGGTTATGCTTTTAGTGCAAAACAAAACTCAATAATGGCTCAAGCAGGAACTAATACCTATTTTTATACCAACGAATTTAGAGCCAATACAAGTTATACATATACTAGAACCGAAACAAGCATAAGTTTGTTTTATAAATACAATGGTGCTGTGCAAAATTACCAATACAATGTGGGCGATAATAGCATAATACTTGGCAATATTGCAGATTTTAGTTTGCTTGATTTTACTGTAAACAAATATTTTTTAAAGCGTAAAATAAATGTTACATTAGGTTCAAAAAATATTTTAAATACTACCAGTGTACAAGCAAATTTATTAACTGGGCCTCATGGGAGTTCAGGAAATAGTGCTTTAATTGCCATGGGCAGAACTTATTTTGCAACTCTTAAAATCAATTTGGATTTTATTACATCAGATAAAAATTCATCAACTAACAATGACAAAGCTGTTTCTAATTAAATCAGCTATTAAATATAAATAAAGTGATAAAATATAAATACATAATACTAATAATTTTTGCTTCAGTACTTACAATTACCTCTTGTGAAAAAGCCGAAACAGCAATTAAATTACCACCTCGCGGCAATACTTCATTTGTATCAATTACACTGGGAAAAGATTTTGAAAAACAAGCTTTTTATAATTTAAAAGATAGCCAAATAACATTGGTTGATAACAAAAGTTGGGATTTAGCTTTTGAGGCTTCTCCTTATGGTTCTAAAATTACTTTAAATGGTGGAACAGATATGTATGCTGCCAGAACAAACAGCAAATCATTTTTCAATACTAACAATCCTGACACATTTAAATACAAATGGGATGCTCCTTGTGGCTGTTTCGATTCATTGGCTATTAATAATTTACCTCCAAACAATAATTATGTTTATATTATTGATAGAGGTTATAATTATACAAACGACAGGTATTTTCAAGTAAGATTTTTAGGTTTTTCAAACTATGAATATCATTTTGAATATGCAAGTTTAAGTAATCCAAAGCAAGTAACATTGATAGTTTTGCCAAAAAATCCCACTAAATTAAATGTATATTTTAGTTTTTCTACTCCAAGTACTTATTTAGACTTTGAACCCTGTAAAGATGATTGGGATTTTTGTTTTATAAAATATAGACATGTTTTTTATGAAACCACTCCAATAACCAAATATGTGGTAAGAGGTATTTTAATTAATACTTCCAAAATAGCTGTAGCCATTGATAGTACACAAAAATTCGAATCAATTACACCCAGTTATTCCAACGATAAATGCAAATATTCGGGTTTTAGAGATGCAATGGGTTACGACTGGAAAGTGTATAATTTTACAACTGGTCAGTACAATGCCAGAACTTATGTAAATTACATGATTAAGAATAAATATAATGATGATATTTACAAATTACGTTTCCTTGATTTTAACAATAATGGCATAAAAGGAACTCCAAAATTCGAGTACGTTTTATTAAAATAATACTTTTCATCCCATATTTTAGCCAAAAGTGAATTGGAAACAGTAATACTTATTATATTCAAAACGCTAGTTTAAACATTTGTTTTTAACTAGCTTTTTTTTTACCATTGTTACATGATCCAAAAAAAAACGCCAATAAATATAACAAATTAAGCACTTTTCATTACCAAATGTTTTTCAAAATAAACCTTTCGAATTTCGATATTATTTATTCGAATTTTCTTAGTTCCCCCAACTTCTAAGCGAGCGAATTAGAATCAAAAAGTCTTTTTCTACCGAGTAATCTTTGGCGTATAAAAAGTTTAATTTTTGAATGGTAATTGCATTATAGCTTTTGCCGCTTAGGTTATCTATTGGGTTTAAAACCCCTTGCCTTAAGCTTGGTAGTAGTTTAATATTATCGGCTTTGGCGTAACCAACCCAAGTTTTTTCTCCAACTAATACTTGCGCCCAATTTTTTAAAAACTGTGTTTTGTTTTTTATAATTAAACCAATGATTGGAATAAAAGGAAGCACAAAAATAGAAAATAATATATCGAACAACCGTTTCTTTTGTTGCTCCCAGGCCTTACTTAGCGATAAGTTTAATTCAATGGTATAAAAATCGCCAGGAGTGTTTTTATTATTACTTCCAATAATAAAAAGACTTTCTTCTGGAACTATTTTAAACAGCAATTCTTGTTGTTTCATTCGTCCCATCCATTCAATTATTTGCGAAGCAGCCAAATCCTTAGAACAAAAAATTATTTCTTCAATTTTTAAAACTTCTACAATTTCATTTAACTGCGAAACATTACCCAAATATTGATCATCGTTTACACTTTTATCGTCAATAGAAATAAAACCAAAATAATCGGCTTTGGCTTTCGATTTTACCAATAAATCCTGCACACGGCTTACTTCATTGTAGTTTCCAACTATTGCAGTACGCAGCCTATTACTAAAACTAAAGCTTAGCTTTCCGTTTTTTAACCAAAACAAAATAAATCTATCGAAATAAGTCATGGCAATGGTACTGAAAGTTCCTAAAACAATAATGGCTCTACTAAATCGGTAAGAATCGTCAAGGAAAGCGTAAAAAACTGCAATGGCAAGCGAACCTGCAAGAACACCTTTTGTTACACTTAAAAATGTTTTTCGTTTATTATATGCTCCAGCCAAATATAAACCTAGCATCCATAAGCCTGCGTAAATACTACTATTCAGCAAAACTAAATTTATGCTATAGGCGGTATAAGTTTCGTATTTAAAAAGTGAATATGCTTTACTAATTACAAACATACTGAACATAATTAACAGCAAATCTATAATTGGTAAATACAATTTAGTAACTAAACGAATGATTATAGAAGCTGCTGCTCTTAAATAAATAGCAAAATTGATAAGAATTCCGAAAGTTTGAGCGTGTTTTTGTGAATAGTGTTTTTGGGCAAAAATGATCATGGCACGGTAAAAGGTAAAAACAAAGTTTACACTTGTTTTCTTGGTACTTTCGCCTTTGTAATGAATAATGGTAGTTTCGGGAAAATAGTAATTAAAATAGCCCGCTTTAGTAACTCTGTAGCTTAAATCAATGTCTTCGCCATACATAAAATAATCTTCATCGAGCAAACCAATTTTATTTAAAACTGTTTTGCGAAGCATCATAAAAGCACCAGCTAACACATCTACTTGGTGTGTTTTATTTTTATCTAAAAATCCTAAATGGTATTTTCCAAATCTTTTTGATTTTGGAAATAAAGCAGCTAAACCAAATATTTTATAAAATGCAACAGTTGGTGTTGGTAAACCTCTTTTGCTTTCAGGTAAAAACTTACCCGATCCATCTATCATTTTCACCCCAACACAACCAGCTTTGGGTGTTTGTTCCATAAAAGCAATTGTTTTGCTAAAACATGCTTCTTCAACAACTGTATCGGGATTTAGTAGTAAAATGAATTCGCCTTTTGCAATTCTAATAGCTTGATTATTAGCTTTACTAAAACCTACATTTTCTTTGTTTTCAATTAAAATTACTTGGTTGGCAAACTTGTGTTTTACCATTTCGCAACTACCATCTACCGAATGGTTGTCAACAACAATAATTTCTGCATCAATACCTTTACAAGCTTTTTTTACTGAGTAAAGTGCTTGTTCAAGAAAATATTTTACGTTATAGTTAACTATTACTACTGAAAGTTTCAAATGTTTAAAAAAGGCTTTATAGAATAAGTGGACAAATATATACTTTGTTGAATTTTATTTTTTATTTTTTTGATAAATAACTAAATATTACAAATAAAACTATCAAACGAATATGTTTTAGTTTTAGTATGTATTTTTTATAAAAAATTCTATAAAGAATTTAGTTTACTGTAAATCATAAAAATAAAAAAAATAAACTACTGTTTTGGTAAAAAAATGAAGCATAAAATTGAGATATAATTTAAATATGTTTTATTTGAGGCCTAGTATTTATGAAAGTAGTTAATAATGTAATTTTATTTTTCAATTGGGTTTTTATTCTCCTTTTAGTAGGCGCCTATTTGGCTGCATATATTAGCCCTGTTCAGGCATGGTATTTTGCTTTTTTAGGCTTAGCATTTCCAATAATTTTAATTATAAATGCCTGCTTTGTTGCGTATTGGTTATTTTGTTTAAATTGGAATATTTTATATTCTTTAATTGCTATAGCCATTGGGTTTTATACTGTTCAAAGGTTTATTCAATTTGGAACAGTAAAAAATGATTCAGAATCGAACTATCTAAACATTATTGACTTTAACACCAAATCGTTTGGCGCATTTGAAGGAAAAAAATATGACAGAGAATTATTTTTTGAAACATTGACTTCAATAAAACCCGATATAATGTGTTTTCAAGAATTTGTATCATTTAATACACCAATTGAAAAGCCAATGTTTGATAGATTAATTGCTGAATACAAACATTTTTATAAATATAATTTGCAAGAAATAGAGAATGAAGTAACAGGTTATAGTATCAGTATTTTAAGCAGGTATCCTATTGTAAAATCAGGATTTGTAGAACGTATAAATGGAAATGGAAATTCGACTATTTACGCTGATATTGTTTATAAAAACGATACCATTAGAATTATTACCACGCATTTAAAATCTATTGCTTTCGATAAAAAGGATTTTGAAACTGTTTCTGAAATCCAACAAAAAGACAATGGTGGAAATGTTGACATATTTGATGTTAGAAGCATTGCTGGAAAGTTAAATAGAGCTTTTATAGTAAGAGCAAGACAAGCCGAAGCCATTCAGAAATTTATTTCAACAAGTAAACATAAAATAATTTTGACAGGCGACTTTAACGATTCTCCAGCAAGTTATGCTTACAACATAATTAAGGGCAATATGAAAGATGCATTTGTAGAAAGTGGTTCAGGATTTAGCTCTACTTATATTGGCAAAATGCCTAATTTTAGAATTGACTATATTTTAGCCGATAAAGATTTTGAAATTGTAAATTACAAACCTCATGTAATGAATTTTAGTGATCATAAGATGCTAAGTGCAACAATAAAAATCAAATAATAATTGTTAATAATTTAGTATTGTTGCAACATGGCGTTTGAAGTTACCATATTAGGAAATAGCAGTGCCTCGCCTGCAGCAAACCGACATCCTAGCGGACAATATTTAAATATATTAGACCATCATATTTTAATTGATTGTGGCGAAGGAACGCAAATGCAATTGCAGCGCTACAAAATAAAAAAATCAAGAATCAATCAAATATTTATTAGCCATGTTCATGGCGATCATATTCTTGGATTACCAGGTTTATTGCTCAGTATGAACTTAATGAGCAGAGAATCGCCAGTTCATATTTATGGACCAAAAGAACTTTTTGAAATACTGAATGTGTTTTTTAAATACAGTGAAACACGGTTCAATTTTGAATTGAATTACCACACCGTTGATCCAAATAAAACGGAAGTTATTTTTGAAAATATATATTATAAAGTTATTTCATTTCCATTGTTTCACCGAGTTCCAACCGCTGGATTTTTATTTCAAGAACGCAGTAAGTTGAGGAAATTAAATGTAGAAGTTTGCGAAAAGCATAAAATTCCTTTTACTCATTTTAACGATTTAAAACGAGGAAAAGATTATTTAAGTCCAGATGGAAAAGTGCATTTAAAAAATGAATTATTAACTTTTGAACCAGGAAAACCTATTACTTACGCTTATTGTAGCGATACAATTTTTGATGAACGAGTAATAAAATCGGTAGAAAATTCTGATATTTTATACCATGAATCTACCTTTATGCACGACAAACTTCAACGTGCCATTGATACCATGCACACCACTGCCAAACAAGCAGGAATAGTGGCAAGCCGAGCCAATGTTGAGAAATTAATCATTGGTCATTTTAGCGCCCGTTATGAAGATTTACAGCCATTACTTTTAGAAGCAAGAACAGAGTTTGCGAATACTGAAATAGCTGATGAAGGCAGAACTTTTATAATGGAATAATTATCACAGATTAGCTGATTAAAGGATTTACAATGGTATAAATTGGCATGATTTAAAGTCTTGTATGTTGTTTATTTTTAAATCTATTTACTTATAGTTTAATTGAATGTTTTTGTGAAATTTACAAAGCAATAAAACTTATATTTGCCAACTATTTATATACATGCAAACATTTACACCTACCAACTGGCAACAATACGAACTTTTAGATTGTGGCGATTTTGAAAAGCTAGAAAAATTTGGTTCTTTAGTTCTTCGCAGACCAGAACCTCAAGCTTTATGGAGTAAAAAATGGAGCGAACAAGAGTGGCAAAAATTAACAGACATTACTTTTAAATCGCGTACTAGCCATAGTGGTGAATGGATAAAAAAGAACAAAATTGCTGGTGAACGTTGGAAATTAAATTACAAGCACAACGATTTGAATTTAAACTTCAACTTAGCGCTTACTTCGTTTAAACACGTAGGAATTTTTCCAGAGCAAGCTGCCAATTGGGATTATATTTATGAAAATCTAAAAAAAGTAAAAGGAGAGCAACCACGATTTTTGAATTTGTTTGCCTACACTGGTGGTGCAAGTATTGCTGCAAAAGCTGCTGGAGCAGATGTAACGCATGTTGACAGTGTGAAACAAGTGATTTCTTGGAGCAAGGAAAACATGGAATCTTCTGGCTTAACCGATATTCGTTGGATTGTGGAAGATGCCATGAAATTTGTAAAACGTGAAGTAAAACGTGGTAAAACTTACCATGGAATTATTTTAGATCCTCCTGCGTATGGTATTGGTGCTAATGGCGAACGCTGGCAATTAGAAAACAGCATCAATGAATTATTACAAGATGTATCTAAAATTTTAGCGCCAAATAATCACTTTTTGATACTAAATGTATACTCACTTGGGTTAAGTGCTTTGGTGGTTCAAAATTTGGTACAAAGCAATTTCAAAGATAGTAAAAATCTGGATTTTGGCGAGTTGTATTTGCAAGGAAAATCAGGTATTCAGTTACCTTTAGGAATAGTTGGAAGATACAGTTTGTTGTAAATAAAGCGTTCAGAGTAACCTTTGTAGGTTATTAATTATTCGAAAATATTTTCATTTTTCGTACATTCATGTTTAAAACGTTACACATCCGTTCCATTCAAAAACAACACACTGTTTTCTATATCATCGTGTAAAAAGCGGTCTTTGGTTACAAACGGAACTACTTGGCGGTAAGCTGCTATATAAGTTTCAATTTTTGAAGCACTTTTTAGCGGACGTCTGAACTCCAAAGCTTGGCTTGCATTCAGTAGTTCAATGGCCACAATTCGCTCTAAATTTTTAACCACTCGTAAGCATTTAGTTGCAGCATTTGCGCCCATACTTACATGGTCTTCTTGCCCGTTGCTACTCACTATTGAATCAACCGAAGCAGGCGTACATAATTGCTTATTTTGACTAACAATACTTGCCGCAGTGTATTGCGGAATCATAAAGCCAGAATTCAATCCAGGATTACTCACCAAAAATGCTGGTAAATTCCTTTGTCCTGAAATTAATTGATACGTTCTGCGTTCCGAAATACTGCCTAATTCGGCCAATGCAATGGCTAAAAAATCTAAATGAATGGCCAATGTTTGTCCATGGAAATTACCACCTGAAAGTATCAAATCTTCATCAGCAAAAACATTTGGATTATCAGTAACCGCATTTATTTCTGTAGTAAATATTTTATTGATATGTTCAATGGCATCTTTGCTAGCGCCATGCACTTGCGGAATACACCTGAATGCATATTGATCTTGTACTTGCACTTTATGTTGCTTTGCAATTTCAGAATCTGCAAGATTTTCTAATATTTTTTTTGCAGTTGCTATCTGTCCTTTATGCGGACGTACATCATGCAATAAATGATGGAAAGGCTCTAATCTACAGTCAAAAGCATCGATAGAAATGCTTGCAATAAAATCGGTTTTGTTCAAAAGTTGATTGGCTTTTATTAAGCAATAAACACCATAAGCACTCATAAATTGTGTGCCATTTATTAACGCCAAACCTTCTTTACTTTTTAAAGCAATTGGTTTTAAATTATGTTTGTCTAAAACCAACTTCGAACTTCGAACTTCAAACTTCGAACTTTCTAAAACATAAACTCTTCCTTCACCAATCAGCGGTAAACTTAAGTGTGCCAATGGAGCTAAATCGCCACTGGCGCCTAACGAACCTAATTCAAAAACTACTGGTAAAATATTGTTATTAAAGAAATAAATCAATCGTTCTACTGTTTCTAATTGTGCAGCAGAATGGCCATACGACAATGATTGCACTTTTAATAACAACATGATTTTGATGATTTCATGTGGCACCAAATCGCCTGTTCCGCAAGCATGACTAAGCAACAAATTTTCTTGTAATTGAACCAAGTTTTCGTTACTTATTTTGGTGCTATGCAATGAACCAAAACCAGTATTGATACCATAAATTGGTTGATCGTTATTGGCTAGTTTTTCATCTAAATAAGTTCTGCATTTTACAATGCGAGCTTTGGCATCATCACTTAATTTTATTTGCTTGTTGTTTGCAATAATATCTTGAATTTCTTCAATGGTTATTTGGGTAGTTATTTCGTACATCATTAGTTGTTGGTTGATGGTTGTCAGTTGATAGTTGTTAATGCCTAAATAAGGTTGACCGTTTTGTGTTTCAATAATCAAATATATTGC
>JBMOGB010000052.1:0-19823 GCA_049318585.1 Bacteroidia bacterium
TTTGTTTTGTTCCAAACTTTAAACTGCTTTTGGGTGTAATAAAATAATTACCATCTATTTTTAAATTTAAGTCATTTATAAAATTGGTTCTGGTAAAGTTTAAATTCTTAGCTATGTTCAAATCAAAATTATAATCGTATCTACTAAATGCTACAGTGGTATTTACAAAAAGTTTGCTGTTAAATAAATGATTCCAACGACCTGTAGTTGTAAAATTTCCCCAACCAAATCCAAAAACACCACCAAATCCTAGATTATCTCTACCATAATAAGCCGAAAGAAAAACTTTATCTTTATCGCTTAAAGTATAATTTAGTTTTACATTTAAATCGCCAAAATAAGCGGTAGTTCCATCTAAATCAGAGCTTAAAGGAAAAAACAAATCAAAATAACTTCTTCTTCCTGAAATCATGAATGACGATTTATTTTTAACAATTGGACCTTCTAAAGTTAAGCGTGATGAAAGTAAACCAATACCACCTGAAGCACTAAAGTTTTTCGAATTTCCATCTTTCATTCTCACATCTAAAACAGAAGCCAAACGACCTCCAAATTGTGCAGGAATTCCACCTTTATAAATTTCAAAATCTTTGATAGCATCGCCATTAAATACTGAAAAGAAACCCAACACGTGAGAAGGATTATAAACCACAGCCTCGTCTAATAAAACCAAGTTGTGATCTATGTTTCCACCACGAACAATTAAGTTAGAACTTCCATCGCCAGCGGCTTGCACGCCAGGTAATAACTGAACAGCTTTAATAATATCAACTTCACCTAGTAACAAAGGAATTTTTCTTACCTCCTTAATGTCCAACTTCACCACACTCATTTTATTTTGCTCCACATTTTTTGCTGTAGGCTTGTCGGAAGTAACTGAAACTTCTTTTAGCTGTCTTTCCGATTCCTTCAACTCAATCTTTAGTTTTTGGTCAGTACTTAAATCTACCATTTTTCTAATGCTTTCATAACCAATATACGAAAACACAATGGAGTATTTTCCTATGGGTAAATTCAATGAATAAAAACCATAACTATTGGTAGAAGTTCCAGTTTTTAAATCTTCGGCATAAACACTTGCGCCAACAAGCGCTTCACCAGTTTTTGCGTCTTTAAGTTCACCACTTAAAGTATGGTTTTTCTTTTGAGAAAATGCTGTTGTTGAAATTGCAATTAATAATAGTAATAATGTATTTTTTTTCATTGGTTTTTATAAAGTTGAAATACGAATAAACGCATTACAATGTTTTTTGATTTTTAGTAGAATAATATTTGCTTTCTATATTTTTAAAATTTAACAACCCTTACCTATAATTGTTTTTATTTAATTTTTTTTCCAAAAGCCACATCATATTTAAAACCACCTTCCACCATAAATGTATAGGAACTAAATGAATGAGTAGCACGTCCAACAGCATCTTTACCAAGCTCGGTACTTAAATAATCGGCAAAAGCATATTGAAAAGAAGGTTGTATAAATAAATATTTTAAAAAACTTATCCTTGTTGCAATACTTGCACCAAGAACATATCCATGAATTCTAAATCTTCCATCGTTTTTATCACCTAAAATAGTAGAAATGGAATAAGAAACCAATGGTCCAGCACCTACTTTCCCTAGTAAATCTAAAGTTACATATTTGTGTTTGTAAAGTTGATGTGTTTTTACCAAGTTTAACATCAAATAATTGTTACCATTGGTATGTTGTAAATGAATAAAATCGGGCGTAACAAAAGTATCTTTATCAATTTCGTTTCCATTTATTTGACCTTTAATATGCATAGTAGCATTGTCGTTAACCACATATTTTAAATGATCCCAACTTAGTTCTATTCCTAAGTTCCTTTTATCGTTAAACAAATAGCCAATATGGAAATTATATTGTGGAATGGTTAAATCGTTCGATAAAAATTGTTGTAAACCATCAGTAAATCCAGGCTTATCATGCGCTCCTGCATCTACTAATACAAAATCATAATTTGCTGTTGATGTATTTTTAAAATGAATATCGCTGTTTGAATACGCTTCTCTGTTATAACCCCAACTAATATATGCTGTACCTTTTTTTGTTGTTAATTTGTTTTGCTGTGCAATTGAAGTATTTATAGTTAATAGTATAATGCAATTGAATAAAAAAAATATTTTTCTCATCGTTAAATTTTCGGTTTGCAAATGTAACTTTTAATATGAACTGAACATAAAAAAAGCAGGTGGAAACACCTGCTTTTTTTATAAATTTTTTAAAAGGTAAATTATTTCAATGAAATAATCCAATTTGCAATTTTTAAAGCTTCTTCTTTAGGAACGTTAGGCAATCCTACCATTGGAGTTTGGTAATCAGGCCAGTTACTAGGCTTAGGTTTGTAAATTAATTCTACAATTTGTTCAGCTGTGTAGTTACGTTTTGCTACTTCAACATAAGCAGGTCCTACTACTTTTTCGTTAGCATTGTGGCAAGTTAAACAAGTGTTTTTAGTTAATAATTCATTGATGTCGGCAGGTACAACTATTTCACCAGCAGCTGCTTCAGTTGTAGTTGCTTCTGGGGTTGTTGCATCTACAGTTGTTGCAGTTTCAGTAGCAGTAGTGTTAGTGCTTCCACCAGAACAAGCAGCTATAAATAATGCTGCAAACGATAATACGATAGTTACTTTTTTCATTAATTTTTTTGTATTTTTAAGGTCGCAAATTTATTTTATAATCAATGTAATAAAATATGAGTTTTAGCAATTGAACTTAAAATAAAAATTATATTTTAGCCCATTGTTTTGTTTCAAAATTATATTGCTTTATCACTTTTGCAGGGTTGCCAACGGCAATAGAATATGGTGGAATATTTTTTGTTACAATAGCTCCAGCAGCTATTACACAGTGTTTTCCTATGGTTACACCAGCTGTAATTACCGCATTTGCACCTATCCAACAATCGTCTTCTACTGTAATTCTTGAAGTGGTAGTGGGTTGTTTGCAAATAGGAATATTTATATCTTCATAACCATGATTTAAGCCACTAGAAACTATATTTTGCGCAAAAATAACATTGTTTCCAATTTGAATTGGACCAATTAAAACATTGCTCATTCCTATTCTAACACCATTTCCAATTATTACTTCGCCTACACCATTATTTACAGTACAAAAATCTTCAATAGTGGAGTTTTCGCCTAATTCAAAATTGTTAAATGGCAATACATCTATTCTCGTATTTCTTCTAATAGTTGAACCTTTTCCTTTTTTATGTATAAACGGATTTACAAACCATTTTACCCAAGTTCGTGGCCTTGCTTGTCCCTTAGGAATTAAAGTCCAATGTATAAATTTTTTAAGCTTTGGATTGCTTTTTATTGTACTTACTATCGACATTTGTTGAATTGTTAAATTGATGAATACTAAATTTTTGAATTGCTATATTTACTTTCCTATTGCAACTTGCCAATTGCCAATTGTATATTGCCAATTGCTTATTTCCACTTGTCAATTGAATTCATTGCTTTATAAATTTCGGCTACACTGTTTTCCCAAGTATGCGATTGTGCAAATTGAATTCTTTCTTGTTGTTTTTGTTCATTGTTTTCGGCCAATGCTTTTTCAATAAGTACAATGTAATCTTCTTTAGTTTTTCCTAAATAAGTATGGTTTTTAAAAATACTCATGGCTTTGGTTTCGGTAGCTACAGTTGGTTTTCCCATTGCCAAATATTCATCTATTTTTCGCGGATAATTTCCAATGGTAACTTCGTTTAAAATTTGAGGATTTATTGCCACATCAAAACGTGCTAAATATGCTGGTAATTCTTTCGAATCTTTTAAACCTAAAAAGTGTACATTTTTTAATTGATGCAATGTCGATTTTTTAAAAGCTTCGTCTTCTGGTCCAATTAAAACTATATTCCACAATGGCTTTGTAATGGCTATATGTTCAATTAAATCAAGGTCTAAACGCTGTTTGTAAAGTGCTCCAATATAACCTATAATAGGACCATTTATTTTTTCAATATCACTTGGAATAGTAGTAATTTTATCCATATCAAAAGCATCAGTTTCGCAACCTTGACCAACATAAAAACTGTTAGAATTATGTTGCTTTGCAATATCGGTTAAATAAGTAGAATTAGCAGTTACAACATTGCATTTAGCAACCAATTCGGGCTCTAGTAAATGACCATGTTTGTACCAATAAGCAACACTCATTAAATTATCGCGAGAATAATATACACTTAACACAGGTTTTAGCATTTCAGGTAAGTGAAAACTTCTGAACATATCACTATCGTTAAATAGTATATAATTTTTGAAATCAAGCTTGCTAATTGCTTTTTTTATTTCGGAAGCAAACTTCCAATTGTTAATTCTATTGACAATTCTAAACAAAAAAGTGTAAGGGATCCAGTTAATACTTTCCAAAATACAAGTAGGGTTAAATTCCCAAATATTGTTTTGAACTTGAATCAAGTTTTCTTTTTTATTGTTAATAATGTCAATTCTTTTGGCAACTAAAGCGTTTTTTGAATCACGTTTTATACTAATTCTATCAAGTGGATAATTTACATATAAGACCCTGTTATACTTAGCAAATTCAATGGCTATGTTTTTACAATTACTCCCTATTTCACCGTCCCAAGGTTGTAATCCAACTACAATAATGTCTTTACCTTTAATAATTGTCATAACTGATTTTTATTTTCTACAAGGTTATATTTTCTATTCAAAAATATAACAACAAATAATCCACGTTTTAAAAATTGGACATAGCGACATTTTATGTAAATAACTGTAAAAATATAATAGCAGCTAATAACTTTAATTTGAACCAATAAAAATACTTGAAAAAATAATTCAGCATACGAATGAAAAACTTGTTTAAACAATTGGGTTTATTTCTATTTATAATTTTGCAATTAAATGCGTTTGCACAACAAAATGCCAACGATAGCATTATTGATCCTAAATTGGATATTGAAGAATATTTACCACCATTGGATTCATTATATGAAATAGGTCTAAGGAATTTTCCTTTGGTAAAATTAGAAATGGCACAAGCCGAATCTTATAGATGGAACATGCATTATGTAAAAAGACTTTGGACTCAGGGTTTAGGAGTATTTTATAATTATTCTTGGGGTAATTTACCCTTTTTCTCGGGTCCGTTAAATGGAGTTGGTCAGCAAGTAACTTTATTTGAAGGTTACAGGGTTGGTGTGGATTTACGATTAAATTTATTTGATTATTTAGGTTATAAAGGAAGAGTAGGGCAGGCAAGAGAAGCTTGGAACGTAGCCAAAATCAAGAAAGATGTAGAAGCATTTAACTACAAAAAAGATGTTGCAGATTATTATACAAATCTTATTGGATCACAAAGACTTTTTAAAGCTCGTAACGAGGATTTATTTGTTCAGAAAATTGCCTGTGATGTAGCAGAAAAAGAATACAGAGAAGGAGTAATTAAAATATCGGAATACGCTCGTCAAAGGAATGTACTTTCAATTGCAATTGCAGCTCAAGAAGATGCAAAAAGACTTTATACCAATTGGTATGAAAGACTACAAGTAATTTTGGGAGTAAAACTAAAAAACATTAAACGTAAGTAATTATTAATTTTTAAATAATAGCACATGAATTTTTCACAATTTACACGAATTATAGGAAGTAAACTTAAATGGTTAATTTTATTTCCATCAATAGTAGCGGTATTGGTATATTTCCTTACTTCAAAATTACCTAAGGAATATGTTTCCGGAGCTAGTGTTTATACTGGTATTGCATCGGGTGTAAACTTAGCTAATACAGGTGATAACGCTCCAGTTAACTTTGATTATTATGCAGTAAGTAATGCGTTTGATAATTTAATGGTAACTATTCGTTCACGCCAAACTTTTGAAGAAGTTGCAGTTAAATTACTTGCAAAACATTTGATGTTACAAGAACCTGAACTTTCTACTTTAAGTCAAGAAGGGTTTGATGTGTTAGCAAAACAAATTCCACACGATGAACGAAATAGTTTAATAGGAAAAAATGAAGCAGAAACTTATGAAAAAGTTTTAAAAGAATTACATTCAAGTGGCGATAATATTATAGCTCAACTAATAAATAGTAACAAAGGATTTTATAGTATTGAAGTAATCAACTCGAACTTAACAGTTGAAAGAAAACAAGCATCCGATTTTATTGATATTGCTTTTAAATCAAGTGATCCAGGAGTAGCAGTTTGGACGGTAAGATTCCTTTCTGAAACATTTATTTCTAAATTTAAATACTTAAAAGGTTCTGAAACTATAAATGTAGTAAAATGGTTTGAAGCTCGTTTGAAAGAAGCAGCAGCAGATTTAAATGAAAAAGAGAATAAGTTGAAAGATTTTGGTGTAAGAAATAAAATTATTAATTACTTAGAACAAACAAAGTTTTTAGCTGAAGAAAAAGAATTAAACGAAACAAATTATTACAAAGAACTTTCGAATTACGAAGCCAGTAAAAGAGCTGTTGCAAGGTTAGAAGATAAGTTGGAAAGCAGGGAAATTTTGCTTAAAAATAACGATGAGTTAAACAGATTACGTAAAAAATTAGGCGATGCAAATGAGCAATTAGAACGTGCTAAAATATACGGAAATCCAACTATGAACGTAGATGCACTTTTGAATAAAGTGAGTAACCTTAAAAAAGAAATTCAGTTATATGTATTACAATATTACAGTTTAAATCATACCATTGAATCGGTTCCACAAGATAACATGTTGAACAAATGGTTAAGTGAAACTTTAGCAGCCGATGAATCGGAAGCTCGTTTAAAAGTTCATGTGGATAGAAGAAAAGAATTTGACCGTCAGTACATTGAATTTTCGCCTTTAGGTATGCAAATGAGTCGTTTGGAACGTGAAATTGATGTGGCTGAAAAACAATATTTGGAAATTTTACATGGATTGCATTTAGCCAAATTGCGCCAACAAAATATTGAAATGAGTAATAGTTTACAAGTTACCGATACGCCTTCGTTTCCAACAAAACCATTACCAAGTCGTAGATTATTGTTAATTATTGTATCGTTTTTAGCTGCTTTCTTTTTGTTACTAACTTACTTTATAGCACGTGAATTATTAGACTCATCAATTAAAAATGGTGAAAGAGCAGAAGAACTTACAGGCTTAAAATTATTTAGTGCATTACCAATTTCTACTAGTGATGATTTAACAACTGCACGTTTAGAAAATACTTTGCTTGATTATGCTGTTACCAATTTAAAAATTGAACTTGAAAATAGCAATGAATCAATATCTAATTATTTAATTACAATTATTAGTAATAGAGAGCAAGAAGGAAAAACTTATGCAGCAAATAAATTAGCTGAAAAGTTATATAGTTTAGATTATTCCGTATTGTTTTTAACTAACGATGAAAGAGTAGATGACATAGAAACGGAAGACAGAAGATTTAGAGCAATTAGATACGATGTAACTAGTAAATTATTTAGCGCTAAAAGTGAACAAAGTTTGTTACCTGAATTTTCGAGAGTGAATAAAGAAGCTTATAATTTTATCATTTTAGAAGTTCCTGCAATTAGTGTAAATGCAATTCCTAATCAATTAATTAAAAGCTCGAAACTTTCATTATTAATGCTTGATAGTCGCAGATCGTGGGCTTCTTCCGATAATTATATGTTGAATTTATTCCAAAAAGCCACAAATAATTCTAACAAAATAATGGTTTGGTTAAACTTTGTTACACCTGAAAATTTAACAAGTTTAGTGGGTGAACCTCATCATAAAAGTGTTGGAAATGTAAGAAGTGCTTTAGTAAAAGCATAACAAGAATTTAGTTGACTAAATGAAAGGGCTCATTAATTTATTTAAAAGCAATAGTTTTATTTCATTGTTTGGCAATGGAATAAGTGCTTTGCTAGGGCTACTTTCATTTGCAATACTTGCACGTTTTACCTCCAAACAAGATTTAGGTATTTGGATAATTTTTTTAACAGTTTATGGCATATTTGATACGCTAAGAACTGGCATGGTGCTAAATGCATTTATTAAAAATTTCACCCAATCAAAAAATGAAGAAGAGCAAAATCAAGTGGTAGGTTCTGCTTGGCATTTATCATTTATTGTGAACTTAATTTATGTAGTTTTTACTGCTTTTTGTTATTTGATTTTTTATGTATTTAACATATTACCTGAATATCAATTTTTCTTTATTTGGCTTATATTATTATCAATTTTTTCTTTGCCATTTAATTTTGCAACTTGGTTATTAAATGCCAAACTTAACATTTTCAAAATGAGTTTATCGAGAATAATTAACCAGGTTGTTTTTATTATTTTGATTGTAGTTTTTCTCGAATATTTTGAAACAAAAAAAATTGTTTTAATATTATTTGCCTATACAATTGCTCAGTTAGTTACAAGTGTTTTTTGTGTAGCTATTGGTTGGTCGGGTGTTTCGCTTTATTTCCATAAAACCAAAGATGGTTTAAAAGAATTGTTTCATTTTGGAAAGTACAGTATGGGAACTTTAATAGGTTCTAATTTACTACGTAGTTCCGATTCGTTTTTAATTGGTAAGTTTTTAGGAACAATTGCAGTTGCAACCTATAACGTTCCTTCAAAAGTGGTTGATGTTTTTGATTTAGTAATAAGAAGCTTTGCAATAACAAACATGCCTGTTTTATCTAAAATATATTCAAGTGGAAATTTGGTTTTATTGAAAAAAGAATTTGAAAGAAAAACAGGTTTTTTGTTTTTATTATTACTTCCTGCTTCTGTTATTTCTTTTGTTTTTGCAGAGCAAATTGTAATAATATTAGCTGGAAATCAATACAAAGATGCAGCTTATATTTTAAAATTATTTGCCATCTATACTGCCCTTACACCTATTGATAAATTAAGTGGTGTAATGCTTGACATTATAAATAAACCAAATCTTAATTACATAAAAGTACTACTAATGCTTTCAGTTAATATAGTTGGCGATGTTTTTTGCTTATACTATTTTGGAACGTTAGAGTCTGTTGCAATTGTTAGTATTTTTACATTTGCTACTGGAGTATTTTATGGTATGTATTTATTGAATAAACATATAAACGTAAGTTTTACAAACATGTTTGTATTAGGTTACAGAGAGTTTGTATTTAAATTTAAAGCTTTAACAAAAAATAATTTATGATAGCTAGACCACAAACCAATACACTAAATCCTAATATTTATAACTTTGTAACTGGTTTTATTTTTCTATTATTTGGTGCTTTTCTAGCATTTGTAATTTCAACAGGAAATTCGTTTTTTGGATTACTTGTAATCATTGTGCCTATTATTATTGGAATTATTATTATTATATTTTCAAATCCATATTTTGGAGTTTTGCTTTACTTAAACTATAGTTTTATTTCAAATGGTTTATCTCGTTATGTTCCAGCAAATATTCCTTTAGGTTTAGGAATTGATTTTATTTTATTATTAACTACTCTTGCAATGATTGTTCATATAAAATGGGACGATTTGCAGAAGTTAAGACAAAGCGTATTTTATGTAACTTTATTATGGACCATTTACACCATATTGCTAATTGTAAATCCTTTACTTGGTCAAATTGAATCGTTAATATATGCTATTAGAGGAATATCATTATACTCAGTGCAGGTTATTCCGTTGGTTTTGCTTTATTTAAATACTAAAAAAGATTTCAATACATTTTTGAAATTAATCATTGGTTGGTCTATTCTAAGTACTATTTGGGGATTTAAACAAACTATTTTTGGCATTGATGCTTATGAACAAAAATGGCTTGATGCTGGAGGAAATGTTACTCATATTTTAAATGGTCAGTTACGTGCTTTTTCTTTTTATTCCGATGCCGGACAATTTGGTTCTACCATGGCTTTTGTTTCATTTTTATGCTTTATTTTAGCTTTTGGTCCTTATAACAGAAGAAGAAGATATACTTTATTTTCCATTTCTATGCTTACCTTTTTAGGTTTTTCCATTTCAGGTTCACGTGGACCTGTGTTTATTATTATTTTCGGTTTTCTATTTTATTTAATTCTTATCAAGCAATTTAGAACCTTAATTTATGGTTTAATTTTGGGGGTTTTTGTTTTCTCGTTTTTAAAGTTTACAAGTATAGGTAGTAGTAATTATCAAGTTTATCGTATTAGAACAGCACTGGATCCAAAAGAAGCATCATTGATGGTACGATTAAATAACCAAGAATTGTTTGCTAAATACCTAGAAAATAAACCTTTTGGTGGTGGAATAGGAACGGTGGATGTATTTGGTATTCGCTATTATCCAGGTTCCTTTTTGGCTAATTTACCTACCGATAGTTGGTTTGTTTCTATTTGGGCACAAAGTGGAATTGTTGGATTAGTACTCCATTTGTTTGGAATTGCTTATGTTTTAGTTGTTGGTTTCGAAAAAATTTATCGACTGAAAAGTTTAGATTTACGTGTTAAAATGATAGCACTTTATGGTGGTTTTTTTGGAGTTATTGTAGCTAGTTTAGCAAATCCTATTTTTGGTCAATCGCCACTTGGTCCTATCATGTATATTTGTATGGTATATTTAACTACTGCCGATAAACTCGATTTAGAATTTGTAGCTGAAGAATCTAAAAGCAAATTAAGTGTAAATCAAACCAAAATTGCTGCATAATTATGAATGAACTTCCTTTAGTTTCAATAATTACTGTTAACTATAATGGTACAGAAATTACAGATCATTTTTTAAATTCTTTGTTGCAAATTTCTTACAAAAATATTGAAGTTTTTGTAGTTGATAATGCCTCGTCAAATTCTCCCGATATTTTAAAAATCAAGTATCCTTTTATACACTTAATTAAAAGTAACAAAAATGTTGGTTTTGCTGCTGGAAATAATTTAGGAATTAGAGCAGCAAAAGGCAAATATTTTTTCCTTTTAAATAATGATACTGAGGTTGCTCCAAATTTTTTGGAACCCATTGTTGAATTAATGGAAAGCAATGAAAATATTGGTATTGCATCATCTAAATTGTTATATTTCAGCAAGCCAAATATTATTCAATATGCAGGTCATAAAGGAATAAATTTATATACTGGAAGAGGTTTTGTTGTAGGCTTTATGGATACTGATTCTGATAAGTATAATACTTCCTACAAAACAGAATTAGGACATGGTGCCGCTATGATGATTAGTAGAAATGCCATAAATAAAATTGGTTTAATGGCTGAGTTGTTTTTTTTATATTATGAAGAAATTGATTTTTGTGAAAGAATTAAACAAGCTGGTTTTCAAATTTGGTATTGCGGCCATTCAGTTGTTTACCATAAAGAGTCAATGTCAACAGGAAAATCGAGTCCTTTAAAAACATATTATTTAACACGTAATCGCTTAATTTATTCAAGAAGAAATACCAAAGGTTTTCAACGTTTTTTATGTGTGTTTTTCTTTCTATTTGTTTCTTTTCCAAAAGGTATTTTACAGTTATTGGTTAAAAGAGATTTTGCCTTATTAAGTGCTTTTATAAGAGGTGTTTTTTGGAATTTTAAAGGAAATGATATTTATTATAATGAAGGTGCTATTTATAATGATTTTTAAGCAACTATATTTCATTATGTTATGCAAGCAATAAATTATTTTTCTTTTTAAAATATTTGAATAAAAATGTTTTAGAATCATTCGTAATTTTTATATTATTGTAAATATTATTATGGTAAAAAACTTATTACTTATTCTTGAGTCCATTGCTTTAATATATTTGGTATTTAATATATTTTATATTACCATCTATTCATTAGGCTCATTTTTATACAAGCGTACAAATTTTAAAGTATCTGTTGCTAAACAGAACAAGTTTGCAATTCTAATTCCTGCTTATAAAAGTGATGAAATTATTTTAAATACCGCTCAAGAATCTTTGTTTCAAACTTATGATAAAAAGTTTTTTGATATCATAGTTATTGGCGATAGTTTACAAGAAACTACTTTAAATAAATTGATCGAAATGGATTTAAAACTTATTCCAGTTCAGTTTGAAATAAGTACCAAAGCCAAATCATTAAATACAGCTTTAGCTTTACTTCCCGAAGTATATGATTACTGTTGTGTGCTAGATGTAGATAATATTATGGAGTACGATTTTTTAAGGAAAATAAATGTAAGACTTCAAAATAATGAAATGTGTGTTCAAGCACATAGAACTGCAAAAAATACAAATACCTCTTTTGCTGTTTTAGACGGAATGAGCGAAGAAATTAATAACAATATTTTTAGAAAAGGACATATTGGTTTAGGTGTTTCTTCTGCTTTAATTGGAAGTGGTTTTGTAATTCAATATAATTACTTTAAAGAAATTTTGTTAAGCATTGAAAGTCCTGTTGAAGACAAAGAATTAGAAATAATTTTATTACGAGATAAAAATAAAATTCTTTATGAAAGTGATGCTTACGTCTATGATGAAAAAGTTGCTTCTTCTGGTGTTTTTGTTAATCAGCGTAGGCGTTGGATTGCTTCGCAGTTTTATGATTTTAACAAGGTGTTTTTTGATTGTATTGTAGAATTATTAGTCAATAAAAACTTTGATTTCTTTGATAAAGCAATGCAAAAAATTCTTTTACCTCGTGTTTTACTACTTGGGGTTTCAGGGTTGAGTACTTTTACTGTTTTCTTTTCTTCATTTACATTTGGAATTTTTTTTATAGTTTTATTTTTGTTATGTAGTCTCTCTTTTTTTATTGGCATTCCCAAAAAATATTATAACATAAAAACTGTAGTAGCTTCACTTAGTTTGCCAAAAGCAATTTTCTTAATGATAGTAGCTTTGTTAAGAAGTAAAGGTGCAGCAAACAAAAAATTCATTCACACCAAGCATGAATTTGTTGAGGAATTAGAAATAACAAATATTAACGAAAGGGACAATATATGAAAATAGGAATAGAAGCCCAGCGTATTTTCAGAAAAAGGAAACATGGAATGGACATGGTTGCTTTGGAATTAATTAAACAACTTCAAATATTTGATACTAAAAATGAGTACTTTATTTTTGTAAACAATACAGAAGATATGAGTGCCTTGCCTTCTGCACCTAATTTCAATATTGTTAAAGTAAAAGCTTCTACTTATCCAATCTGGGAGCAATATTATTTGCCAAAGGCTATTAAAAAAACTGGAATCGATATTTTACATTGTACCAGTAATACTGCACCTATATTTTTAAAAGTTCCTTTAATTCTTACACTTCACGATATAATTTATTTAGAAAAATGGAATTTTACTGAAGGTACAAATTACCAAATTGTAGGTAATTTATACCGCAGATGGAATGTGCCAATTGTTGTAAAATTTGCAAAACATATTTTAACAGTTTCTGATTTTGAAAAAGATAAAATAGTAAAATATTTCGGTTTCAATAACAATCAAGTATCAACTGCTTACAATGGAGTAGGAAATCATTTTAAAACTGTTTTAGATACCAACGAATTAGCAAGAGTAAAAAAACTTTATAATTTACCAGACGATTACATGTTTTATTTAGGAAATACTGATCCTAAAAAAAATGTAGTTGGTGTTTTAAAAGCACTTTCTATTTTAAAAAATCAAGGTTTATTGAAAAGCAAATTAGTGATGTTTGATATAAACCGAGAATTTATACACGATGTAATGAAGCAAATAAATGATATGACTTTAATGGAAGATATTGTTTTTTGTGATTATGTTCCAAATGTTGATTTACCAGCAATTTACAGCCAAGCAAATTTGTTTTTATATCCTTCTATTCGAGAAAGTTTTGGAATTCCATTATTAGAAGCCATGGCTTGTGGCGCACCAATAATTACTTCTAATACTTCGTCAATGCCTGAAGTTGCTGGAGATGCTGCTTTATTTGTAAATCCATTTGAAGCAAATGAAATTGCAAATGCAATCATAGAATTGCAGAAAAATTCAAATAAAAGACAAGAATTAATTCTTAATGGTAAGAAAAGAGTAGAACATTTTACTTGGAAATCAAACGCTTTACAAACGATTGAATTATATAATAAATATTCACAAAATAAATAAACATCATGGTATTAGAATCAATTTTTTGGATTTGTATTTTTATAGTTTTCTATAGTTATTTTGGCTATGGAATAGTGATTTATATAATTGTAAAAATTAAAAATGCAATCAATAAAAAAACAATTTTTGACAAATCATATGAACCCGAAGTTACTTTAATTGTTCCTTGCTTTAACGAAGCAGAATACATTGAAGATAAAATTCAAAACAGTTTATCTTTAGATTATCCAGCCAATAAATTGAAACTTATTTTTATTAGCGATGGAAGCTCGGATGATACACACCAAAGAATAAAAAAATATCCTACAGTTATTGCTTTACACGAAGATAAAAGGAGCGGTAAAGCTTCTGCAATGAACCGTGCAATGAAATTTGTAACTACTCCAATTGTGGTTTTTTGTGATGCAAATACTGTTCTAAACAAAGAAGCTATAAAGGAATTGGTTAAACATTTTCAAAACGAAGATGTTGGTGCAGTTACGGGCGAAAAACGCATCATTTCAACCAATAAAGAAGGAGCAAGTACTGCTGGGGAAGGCATTTATTGGAAGTATGAATCGTTGTTGAAAAAATTAGATTCTGATTTTTACAGTGTAGTTGGTGCAGCAGGTGAATTAATGAGTTACAGAACTAGTTTGTACCGAGAATTACCTGCCGATTCTTTGCTCGATGATTTGATGCAATCAATGCAAATTGCCATTGATGGTTATAGAGTTATTTATGAAAAAAATGCTTGGGCTGCAGAAACTGCTAGCGCAAACGTAAAAGAAGAATTGAAACGTAAAATTAGAATAAGTGCTGGTGCATGGCAATCCATGTTAAGATTAGGACAAGCATTTAATCCATTTCATAATTTCAAACTGTTTTTTGCTTTTATTTCTCACAGGGTTTTACGATGGACTTTAGCTCCGTTTTCATTGTTAATTTTATTGATTGTAAATGTAATGCTTACTGCCGATTCAAATCCTATTTATGATATAATTTTAGTTTGCCAAATTGCCTTTTATGTATTGGCATTATTAGGTTGGTATTTTGAAAATAAACGTATAAAAGTAAAAGTATTATTTGTACCGTACTACTTTTTTATTATGAATCTATGTGTTTTTTTAGGTTTATTTAGGTTCTTAAAAGGAAAACAATCGGTATCGTGGGAAAGAGCTCAAAGAGCATAATTTATTGATTTCTTAAAGATAACTTATTGATTAAATAAAATATCTGCAATTGAAATTTATTTTCTGCTATTTGTATAATAAATTTGATTTTATGAAATCGCAATAATACTTTTGATTTATAAATAAGGAAGAAAAATCATTCTTATTTAATTATTTTGATAATCATGTTTTCATAGGGTTATATATTAAGGTTTATCAAAGCCCCTTCTGCAAAGTCGGGGCTTTTTTATTTTTTGCCTTTTATCATTTTCGTAAATTATTAAAGAGGTAAAGACAGTTTATTTTCATTTTTTTGCAACCTAATTTTTTATGAAACAAATGATTGTTTTTATTGCTATTTTATTTACACTTTCTACTGGAAGTTATATTTTTTTAGAACAAAACCAATTTGGTAAATTGCCAACAGGCGCAAGGTTAGAAAGAATAAAAAAATCGAAAAATTATAGAGATGGTGCTTTTCAAAACCAACATTTTACGCCTGATTTAGCCGAAGGAACTTCGTATTTTGATATTTTAAAAGCTTTTACAAAAAAGCCAAAAAACACAGAGCCTCCTCATGTTATACCTTCAGTAAGAACCAATTTGAACCAATTAGATTCCAATAAAACACAAATAGTTTGGTTTGGACATTCTAGTTATTTTATAAAAACTAATGGTTTAAATATTTTGATTGATCCTGTATTTAGTGGCAATGCTTCTCCAGTAAGTTTTTTTGGAAAAAATTTTAAAGGAAGTAATGAATATGCTGTAGAAGATTTTCCGGATTTAGATTTTGTAATTATTACTCATGATCATTATGACCATTTGGATTACAAAACCATTTTGAAATTGAAAAACAAAACCAAGCATTTTTATACATCATTAGGTGTAGGCGCGCATTTAAATTTATGGGGAATTGATGATTCAAAAATTACTGAATTTGATTGGTGGGATTCGATTGCTGTAACTCCTGAAATAAAAATAATAGCCGCACCAGGAAGGCATTTTTCAGGCAGAAAGTTTAAACGTAATCAATCTCTTTGGGCGTCATATATTTTACATACTCCAACTGAAAATTTATTCTTAGGTGGTGATAGTGGATTTGATACTCATTTTGAAGAAATAGGTAAAAAGTATGGTCCATTTGATTTGGCTTTATTAGAATGTGGGCAATACAACAAAATGTGGGGTTATATTCACATGATGCCAGAGCAGGTGGTGCAAGCAGCAATTGATTTAAACACCAAAGTTCTGATGCCTGTGCATTGGAGTAAATTTACTTTGGCTTTACACCCTTGGAACGAACCCATAAAAAAAGTTACTGCCATTGCTAAAGAAAGAAATGTAAAAACTACCACACCATTAATTGGTGAAATCATAACCTTAAATGAAAACTATCCCGATAGTGTTTGGTGGGAGTTTTAAGTGAATGCTTCTAGCCTTTAGCTGCTAGCTTCTAACAATTTGTTAGGATTATAATTGATAATAAGATTGTAACAAAATTCTAGAGGAACGACTCCGCAATAATTATTGAAGTAAAAGTTCCAGAGGAACGACCTTATGGTAGTAAAGGTGAATTGAGGTGAAACGCAAGTCCCAGCGGGACGACCTTACGGTAGTAAATTATTTATATGCCTTTTGCAAAAGCCCCATCGGGGCGACCCTTTTCCTACGTAAATTTAATCTATTCATAAAATTCAAACATATACTTTTTATCATATTCAACTCCAAAATTATGAAGTAATTCATGATACTCTTGTTTAAAAGTTTTGGTTTTATGGTGTTGCTCTTGATTAGCTATATAATCAATAACATTGGTTCGTTGTGATTTTGAATAAGAAAATGCACCATAACCTTCTTGCCAATTGAATTTACCCAACACTAATTTGTTATCATTTATCCATTTTGAAGATGTTGATTTAAGCATTCGCATCAAATCTGATATTTTTGTATTTGGATTAAGTTCAAAAAATACATGAACATGGTCGAGCCATCCTCCAACTGCTAAAGGAA
Source organism: Bacteroidia bacterium (assembly GCA_049318585.1). Lineage (GTDB taxonomy): Bacteria > Bacteroidota > Bacteroidia > UKL13-3 > UKL13-3 > JAAFJM01. The sequence goes on from JBMOGB010000052.1 coordinate 17,181, forward strand.
AAGCATTATCGTTTAGTAAAATTCCATACATGTATTTATGTAATTCATCTCTAAAGTTTTTAGATATTATATTTTCTCTTCCATGCACAGCAAATACGCAATGAATATTAAGTTGTGAGTATGTGTTAGCCATAATTTTTTTTATATCAAAAATAGGAATTGAAATTGATTTTGCAAATAGCTACTTGATTTGTATTGAAATAAAAGGTCGTCCCTCTGGGACTTATATTTCTAAGTTGTTTGTGTTATTACCGTAAGGCCGTCCCTCTGGGACTTATTATTTCTTGGTTTATAGTTTTATTACCGTAAGGCCGTCTCTCCGGGACTTTCTTTTTATTCAAACAATTATTCGAAAAGAAAACATAAATGATAAATGGAAAAGTTCCATCGGAACGACCTTACGGTAAGGTAAACGGAGATGAAACTGAAGTCCCAGTGGGACGGCCTTTTTTATTCGATTATTTTCTTTAAAAATCGATATTATTGTTGAGATAAAAGCTTGGACTTTTACTAGCTAAAATTCAACAATGGGAATGAAAAGAACGATTCAGGTTTTGATATTAATTTTAGTATCATTTTCAATATTTGGACAAACAAAAATGCGCACTTTAAATGAACTAATAAATAAAGAAGAGCCTGCATGGACATTAGTGAAAGAATGGATAGATAGTGCTAAAAATAAAGTTGAAGTATTGCCTATTGATACAAGTAAAGCTAAAGATGCATTATATAAAACACAAGTAACAACTCGTTCTCCAATGGGAGCAATTGTTTACATGACTGGTGGTCTTTTAGTAGATAATGGTTGGATTAGAATTCTTGGATCGGGTAACGAAAAATTGAAAAGAATCCTTCCAGATTGGAACAAGGGAAAAACATTTAAAGAATTTGGACAAGCGCCAGCTTTCCTACTAATTGCTGATGATGCAATGGGTGGATTTTTTCTGTTAAATGGTGGTGGACTTGGTAAAGATTTAGGTAAAGTGTATTATTTTTCACCCGATAATTTAGAATTTGAACCACTCGATTTAACTTATTCAGCTTTTTTGAACTTTTGTTTCAACAATAATCTTGATGAATTTTATAAAGGTCATAGATGGACAAATTGGAAAGAAGAAGTAACAAAATTAAATGGTGATTCTGTTTACACTTTCTACCCTTTTTTATGGAGCAAAGAAGGTAAAGACATCAATAAGGTTACTAGAAGTGTTGTGCCAATTGAAGAACAATATGGTTTAAATTTAGATTTTAGAAAACAACTTAGACTTGATAAATGAGAAATCATATAAATAAAAAAGGCCAACTTTTCAGTTAGCCTTTAAATATTATTACAATTACAAAACCTATCCTTTCACCATCAAAGCCATATAGAAACCATCGTAACCTGAAACAGATGGTAAAACAATTTCTTCTTTTTCAAGTGTAAAGTTTGAGTGATTTGCTAAAAATGTTGCTACTTGATTTTGGTTTTCGCTTGGCATAATGCTACAAGTTACATACAACATTTTACCGCCAGTTTTTACCATTACATGGTATTTATCTAAAATTTCTTTTTGTGTTTTCTTAATATTTTCAACAAAGTCTGCTTGCAATTTCCATTTTGCATCGGGGTTGCGTTTTAAAACTCCTAATCCGCTACATGGTGCATCTATCAATAAACGGTCAGCAAAATCGGTTAATTCAGTAACGGTATTGGCTTCAATCAAACGAGTTTCTACATTGCTTACACCCGCTCTGCGTCCACGTTTTCTAAGTTCATCTAGTTTCCATTGCTCCACATCCATGCTTATCAGTTTTCCTTTGCTTTGCATCAAAGCTGCAATGTGTAATGTTTTGCCACCAGCACCAGCACAAGCATCAATAATGCGCATGTTGTTACCATCTATTTGTAAAAACTGAGCCACCATTTGACTCGAAGCATCTTGCACTTCAAAATGTCCTTCTTTAAAAAGTTCAGTTCTGAATAAATTAGTTTTATTGATGATCAATAAAGCATCATCGTAACCTGGAATTTCTTGGGCTTCTACTTTTAAATCGGCTAAGTTTTTTATCAGTTCTCTTTTGGTACTTTTTAAAGTATTTACCCTAATTATAAAAGGAGCCATTTTGTTTAAAGCAGTAATTTCAGTTTCCCATTGGTCGCCTAATTCCGTTTGACCCATTTGGTCTAACCAATCAGGAATCGACTGATTAATTTTACGAATTTCCATGGCTTCATGTCTGCGTTGCATTACTATTTGATAGTTAATTCCATCAAATTCTGGCCAATAAGGAAGTTCCACTCCTTTAATCATAAAATGAATGGCAAGAATGGCAAACATTTGATGTTGTTTTAAAGGACGCATGTCTTGATGGCCCGTTAAACAGAATTGGTACAAACGAATCCAACGAACAATGTCGTAAGTATTTTCGGCTATAAATGCCCTATCTCTAGCGCCCCAAGTATGGTTATTGCGTAAGCTTTGCTCAATTACTTTATCTGCGTATTTTTTTTGATTAAATATTACGTTTAAATTATTTACCACTTCATTTACTAAAGGGCGATGTAGTTTTTGTGTCATGAAATTATTGTTTTGCTGTGCAAATATTAGTATTTGCAATTTTATTAAGCGCCAAAGATAATCAAAAGCATAGCTTATTTAG
>JBMOGB010000053.1:0-19723 GCA_049318585.1 Bacteroidia bacterium
ATTATTGAACATTCGTTTAATTTCAAGTTCGTCTGTTTTATAAGTTCCCATTTTTTCGTATTTATTATGCAACAAATATATGCCTTTTTGTTAAATACAAAAGCTTTTATTTTACATTTTTGTTAAATACAAAAAACAAAAAATAATGTTTTTACGTACAACTTCATCATTATATCAGAAATTTAAGCAAAAAAAAAATTCTTAAATCATATCAACCTACATTCCGTTTAGAATGGGTTTATCAATGAGAGTGATATTAATATTCAAATCAATTTTTTGAAAAAATTTACGATGAATTGATAACCTCTCAAACAAAAAAAATGCCTCCAGATAACTGAAAGCATTTATAAGTTTTTCGAATTTCGAATTTAATTTTTCGAATTTTACATTAGAATTTAGAACGCCAATCTAACATACCACCTAAAACATTTCTTACATTGGTAAAACCGTTATCAAGTAAGAACATTTTAGCACTGTTACTTCTTGCACCACTGCGGCAATGAATAATTATTTCTTCATTTTTTAAATGAGCTAATTCTGATAATTTATTGGGTAATTCACCTAATGGAATTAGCATTGCGCCAATATTATATTCTTCAAATTCATGTACTTCACGCACATCTATAATGTTTAATTTTTCACCAGCATCCATGCGCTGTTTAAGTTCATCTGTAGTTATATCACTCATTGTTTTTTATTGTATAATTAGTTTTTTAGTTGTTTTATTTCCAGTTTTCTCATCTATAATCTGAACCAAATAAATACCAGTTTGCAGTTCTGGTAAATCAATTGAATTGGTTTGGTTTTGAATGGTAGTTTGTAACAAATTTTTACCCATTAAATCGTACAAAATAACCTGGCAATTATTTGTAGTATTTGTTTCAATATTTAAAACATTTTTGGTTGGATTTGGATATATATTAAACTCAATTGCATCGCTTATTTTATCTTCAATATTAGTTGGCACATCCACAAATTGACCAAGCAAAGGACGAATCATTAAAGCTCCTGGAATTTCGGTTGGTAACCAAAAACCATCTGTTTTAAAAAACATATTTGGGTTTGTTGCCATTTTATTTCCAACCGTATAATTTTCGTCTAAACCCACATTTAAAACAAACTGCCCTACTTGTTCCCAACCTATATAAAAACGCTTTGGAACTACTATTCCCGAATCAAACCTGATGGTAGTAAAACCATTGATAGTATTGGTGTAAACGGGTGATAAATCTTTTATTTTATAAATAATTCTATCGTGAGTAGCATTTTCTCTAATTGGTGAAATGTAATCCCAAATAGTTAAATCATATTTGCGTGTACTTACATTATATTCCGATTGGTTAAAGAAAATTTGAACGCCATAAATGGTATCCACTTTCTCTAAATCGTAAGCTAAAGCTACAGATGCACTATTTTTTAAATAAATGCCATAACCAGCTTCTGCTGTTCCATCATCGTAAGCAAAATAATTGCTAAATGTGGTGGTAGTAGTGATTGAATCGTTGGTAGAAACATTATCATTTCCTGTACTTCTATCTTTTACTGTTACTTTATTACTGAATTTTTTAACTAAATCGGTTGAAGTGGTTGTTAAATTAGTGGCGCTAATTGAATTTAATTGTGTAGCAAATGAAAAAGGTACACTTCCAATAGAATTGTTTTTTGTAAATACAATACTTTGCTCGTTGCTAATTAATTCTCGTTTGTAATCAACAGAAAGACCTCTATTACTATTATTAAATACTGAAAAATAGATAGAATCATTGGTGTAAGTGGCTTTGTTTAATTCAAAATGTTTCCATGGCATACTCCTGTATTTTTTTAGTAATGAAGTTGGAGTGGAGGAAATGGCCAAATCATCGTAAGTAGTATCTATCCTGCTTCTGCCAGCATCTAATCTTATATAGTCAATATGCCATTGACTTACATTACCGCTTAGGCTACCAATATTTTTAAACCTAAACTGAAAATCATCGTGTAAAAATTGCTTTGGCAAAGCAAATAAAACAAGTTTAAATGTGTCGTAATTTAGTGTAGTTACAGCAGAACGCTCCCAAACTATTGCAAATGAATCAGCATCGTTAGGACTGCTTCTAAACTCTAAAATCAATGAATCGGTTTGTTGAATTTGACCAGTAGTTCCTTGTAATTGATACTGATAAAAGAAACTAAAATAAATAGAATCTTCTAATAAATTATTAGATAAATCATATCCTTTACAAGTTAGAATATCGGCAGTTGTTTTAATGGGTTGTTTGTTGTAAGGATTACCAAATTCATTTAATCCATCAAAAGTGGCTACGTTTAAACTAGGTTGCCTTTTCGGGAAATTATTATTGATAAAGACATTTTTATCCAACCAAATTTCCGAGTTAGGGTAATAGCCTGATGTATTAGAAAAATCTTCGAACAATGGCAACACTCTTTTTGCAGAAATTTTTATTGCTGCTACCGCAAAATTTAAACTATCCGTTTTGCTATAAGTACCTTTATTTATGAACCTAAAAGTAAAATTTTGATGACGTAATCTTCCACCATTTACTGAAACATTTATTTTTCTGAAATTAGTGTCCAACCTTCCCGAAGCCCAAATTCTTTGCCATCTATTTTGGTTGTCTAATGTTTCTAAATAAATAGAATCGTTAGCGCGAGTTTGTTTAAATCCACGAACCCAAAAACTTAAAATCAAGTTATCATTTACATTTGCTTTTGTAAAGTCAATAGGATTTGCCATCAATGTATCTGCATTTCCATACAAGCCATTATTGCTAAAATAACTCGAATCTTTTATTTCAGTAATGGAGTTAAAAATTGCCGCATTTCCCCAAAACATATCAGGATATTCAGCTTGTGAAACTTGATTGGAGTAACCAGTCCAACGGGTATTTATTGGAGTTAAATTCGTAGCAGAAAATTGTCTAAATGATTCATAAAAAGGTAAGTTGTTTTTATAAGAAACAATGAATTGATGTACTTTAAAAACTTCGTTTTTAGCTGTGTCGGTATTACAATAACTCACTAACCTCAATTGAAGTAAGTTGCTTTTCAAATCATCAAAAAAGTTGATGTTTAAATAAACATCTTGATTTAAAACTGGTATATTATTAAAATTTAAAGACCTAAGACTGTTCCAAACACCTGAATTTCCTTTTACTTGTAAAACCAATGAGTCATTTGTAAGCCAATCAATTCCAGTTGAAAAATTGACAAATACAAATGCATTTCCACCTGCATTGGTAGTATTTATTTGCTGGGTGGTTAGTATATCTGCTTCGCCAAATCCTTTATTGTAAATGGCATTATTGGTGTTTTTTGAATTAAATATGGCATTTAAATTTTCAATATTTATAAGGCTATCTTCCCATTTTAAGTTATCAGGTTTTGATGAATATTTATTGTTAAAATATTCAGTAAATGGAATACTTAAAGCTCCTAATTTTCCAACCGATTTTGTTTCCTTTACATTGATTATTTCTTTTGAATTTGATTCATTTAAAAGCACGTTTCTACCCAAAGGCATTTTTGTTTCTTGTGCATTGGTAACTATTGAAAAAAGTATAATTGATAATAGCGTTAAAGTATATTTCATTTGATATTTTTATTTTTCAACTAAATATTGAATTTTATAAACGTAAATTTCTATTTTTTATTTAAACATAAAAACAATTATTTATCTCCTAAAAATAAATCAATTTGTTGTCCACTTTTTATGGTTTGTCCGTCTTGATATGCAGGCGATTGTCTTTTAACGGTTGCGTTCAGAGAATCAGTTTTACCTTCGTAAACAACGCTTCCCATTTGAAGCATGCTGCTTTCTAAAACACCTCTAGCCTCGTTTAAAGTTAAGTTACTTAAATCAGGAACTTGAACAATGGTACTTCCCATTCCGTCACCAACTATTAAATCAATACTAGCTCCTTTTGGAACCTTTACTTTTGGTTGAATACTTTGATTGCGGTACAACTGGTCTAAAACTGCTCCAGTTGCCACATCTGGTCTGTAAATAACACTGCCTAACTTCAGCCCTGAACTAATCAAAACTGTTTCAGCAAAACGCAATGAGCTATTAATTAGGTTAGGCATTTCAACACCAATAGATGAATTAGAATTGATGGTAATATAAATAAATCGTCCTTCTTTTACCTTTGTGTTTTCTGAGGGATTTTGTTCCACTACGCTGCCTTTTGGCATGGAATCAATAAAAGCAGTGTCGGTAATAATGTAGCGTAATTTTTTTTGAGCAAGTATTTTTTCTACTTCTTCAAAACTTAAACCTTTTAAATTGGGTAAAGTTAACGATTCTCCATGTCGGGTATAATTGCTTAATATAAATGCTCCCACCCAACTTAACAAGTATAGAATCAGAAATATAAGAAATAAATTTATGGCAATTGATTTAAATAATTTCATTAATAATTTGCATTTTTAGCACAGTTATTTAAAAAAAAAACAACAAAATACTTTTTTTACAATACTAATAAATTTCAGTGCAATTTTTAATAAAAAATTTTACTAACAAAACAATAAAACGGAAATTATTTTCCGTCTATAATCATTGGGTTATTTCCTTTCCCTAAAACGATTATTTTTGCATTAGGAGATTTGGCTAATTCCAAATTAGCTTTGATGCTTTCGTACTGTAATTGTTTATCACTTAATCCAGTCGAAATTATTCTTTGATAATCAGCTATACCTTGTGCTTCTACTCTTTTGCGTTCAGCTTCTTGTTTTTCTTTTTGTAAAACAAATTGCATTTTTTGTGCATCTTGTTCTGCATTTATTTTCGATTCAATGCTTGCTTTCACAGATGCTGGAAGAGTAATATTTCTTACCAATAATTGCTCTAAAATTAAACCCCTGCTTTTAAAATCTTTTTCTATGCTATTGAAAATCCTTAGCTGAAAAGTATCGCGCTTACTGCTATACAAAGCTACTGCATCGTAATAAACAGCATTGTCTCTTATTTTAGTTCTGGTTAACGGACGAACAATTTTATCGTTATAATCCAAACCTGTTTCTTTCAATAATCTTGGTGCTTCCGAAGGAACTACACGGTACAAAACCGTTAAATCTATAGTTACTTCCAAACCATCGGCCGTTAATACTCTGATTGCATCATCACCCGCTTTTGTTCCTTCATCGTGAATACCGCTCATGGTATAATTTTGGGTTTTAGTATCAATTGTTTTTACTTCAACCAAAGGATTTATAAAATTCAAACCACTTAATAAAATATCATCTTCTATTTTACCAAACATTGATTTTACACCAACTTGACCTGCATCTATTTGTTTTAAACAAGAATTTAAAACACCAACTCCAATTAAAACTATTCCAACTATTTTAAGCGGACCACTAAATTTAGCGTTGATATTATTTGCATTGAATACAAATGTGGCTACTCCTAAAAGTATAAAACCAAGTACTATTAAAATCATAATTTTTTTGTTATTTATTATTCAAGATTACAAAATTTTATTTGAAAACTGTTTTTATATTTTTCGTAAAATATTACTTGGCAATTGTACAACCATTGAAAACCCTGTATTTTCAATTTTAACAACCACTTTTTTCGTTGATTTGTATTCAATCAATTCGCCAATTTGATCCTGCAAAGGACCCGCAATAATTTTCACACTTTCACCTTTTTCAAATGATTCAGTAATTCCTTCAATGTCTTCATAATTGGCAACCATGAGTTTAATTAGCTCAATTTGAGATTCACGTAACACAACAGGTTGTCCTTGGAAATTTACAAATTTTACAACTCCCAATGTGTTTAATATTTCATAATAAAAACTCATAGAAGTGTAAATAAAAAGGTAAGAGCTAAACAAAGGACTATCTATCGTTTTTTTTCTATCGCTCCATTGAACTATCTTTTTTTGTAAGGGCAAAAAAGTTGTAAATTCTCTTTTTGTGAGCTCTGTATTTACCTTTTTTTCAGCCCTTGGAGCTGTGTAAAGCAAATACCATTTGTATTGTTTGTTTTCTATATGCACGTTGTTGTTCTTTTTAAATATTTTCGTTTTAATTTTTCTTTTTAATAGTCTTTTTCACAATGACATATTTTCCGAGAAACCAATATTCTTAAATAATTTTTTTAATCAATTTTATCTAATTCAAACCTTAATCTATCTTGTTCTATTAGGTTTTTCAAATCTTCTTCTTTAGGTAAATACAATAAATATTTGTTGGCAAAGAGATTGTTTTGATCGTTTAAAACAGAGTATTTTACAATTGCTTCATCTTTTTCAGAACATAACAAAAGTCCAATGGTAGGGTTATCATCTACCTCACGTTTTAAATCATCGTACATTCTTACATACATATCTAATTGCCCAATGTCTTGATGGGTTAATGTACCCGTTTTTAAATCAATAATTACAAAACATTTGAGTATATAATTATAAAACACTAAATCAATATAAAAGTCGGAAGTGTCTGTTACAATATGTTGTTGGCGAGCCACAAAGGCAAACCCTTTACCAAATTCAAGCAAAAATTTTTGCAAATGGTTTATAATAGCCGTTTCAATTGTTCTTTCGGTATTTTTTTCTTCGGGCAATAGCCCTAAAAATTCAAAAATACAAGGGTCTTTTATTAGGTTTTCAATAACTGGTTTATTTTCATTTTCAGGTTTATGTTTTAACACTCTCTCGAAAGCTAATGAATTTATTTGTCGCTGCAATTCTCTACTATTCCAGTTTGAATCTATTGATTCTTGTATATAATAATTTCGTTTTACCTCAGAATCTAGCCTTGAAAGTAAACGATAATGCGTCCAACTCAAATCTTGACGCACTGCGTCAAGATTTGGAAACGATAAATAGAAATTACGCATATTTGTAAGATTGGTATAATCATAGCCTTTACCAAATTCCAAAGTTAAAGCCTCCGATAAATTTTTTAGTGTAGCTTTGCCATAAATGGATTTGGCATTACCTTGTTGTTCATCTTCCACAATTAATTTACCTATTTGCCAATACGTTTCTAAAAGCGTAGAATTAGCCATTCGGTAAACTCTTTGCTTAGCGTTTAAAATAAGTTCTTTTACAGCATCATAAAGTTGGAAATTAATTATTTTCATTATATTACAAATTAAAAAAGTTCATTGAATAAATATGTTTCTAATTCTTATTCATCTTTCAAAATACTTACTCTAAATATGTTCTTTCAATATTTTATTCAACCATTTTAATAACATAAACATAATAATGGCTGAAATTCCTAAAAGTACAAAATTCACTAAAAAGAAATTGGCTTTATTTTCATATCCATCCCATAATGTGGCTAAAATTCCCGAAAGTTTGTTGCCTATTGAAGTGGATAAAAACCAACCGCCCATCATCAATGCTGTTAAGCGTTTTGGACTTAATTTTGAAACCAACGATAATCCCATTGGACTTAAGAATAATTCACCTACTGTTACTACTCCATAACAACCAATTAACCATAATGGTGATGCTTTTTCTGCTCCGTTATCGCAATAATAAACTGCTGCTACCATTACTAATGTACTAATTGACGAAATCAATAAACCAAATGCAATTTTTGAAGCGGTGCTTGGTTCTACATTTTTTCGTTTTAGTAATCCAAAAAACAACACAACCAAAGGTGTTAAAATAATTACCCAAAGTGGATTGATTGATTGAAATAATTCGGTGTTAAATAATGAAATTTCTGCGTTATCTGCTGGCATTAACTGGGGTTGAAGATTTCGGAAATAAACAGGTTTATCCCACACTTTTTTAGCTTTACCGTTTTCTTTTATCAATGAAAATTTATCGGTAAATGCTTCCACAGAATCTACTTTATTGGTAACTTTTTCTACTTGATAAAGAGTTTCTGAAATAGGTTTTACCAAAGCAGGAGTTTCTCTGTCAGTATAATATTGTGCCCAAGTAGTAAGTGCAGTTCCATTTTGTTTAAAAACTGCCCAAAACATTACTGAAACCAACATAATAGTAAGCAATGCAGCTAAAGGCTTTTTATCGGCAATGCTGGCTTTAACATACAACCCAACATAAAAAATAATGATTGGAATGGTTGCAAAAATAAATGCATCTGTGCTATCACTTCCGAATATATTTCCAGGGAAATTCCAAGCTGCCAAACCAACAACTATAGCTGGTAAAAAAACTGTTGTAAATATTTTAGAGAGCGGCATGTCTTCCTTTTGAGCTGGTTTTAAAACATCGGCATGTTTGTAATGTTTCAATCCAATAAAATAAACAAGTAATCCTATAAACATTCCTATTCCTGCAGTTCCAAAAGCATAACTCCAACCATATTTATTGCGCATAAATGCTGCAATAAAAGTACAACTAGCTGCACCAATATTTATTCCTGAATAAAAAATATTATAACCAGCATCTTTCAAATGTTTGTAGTTTTCTTCATTGTACAAATTTCCTAAAAGAGTAGAAATATTTGGTTTAAAAAATCCATTTCCCAAAACAATTAAAAACAAAGAAATATAAAAATACTGAGTTCCAGGAATTGCTAATCCTAAGTAACCTAAACCCATTAAGGCACCTCCAATGAAAATAGATTTGCTGTAACCTAAAATTCTATCGGCTAATAAACCACCCAAAAAAGGAGTAAGAAAAACAAATGCGATGAAAGTTCCGTAAATATCGGCAGCATCTTTTCTATCCATTCCAAGTCCGCCTTTTTCCATTGAACTTGTTAAATATAATTGGAAAATTCCAATCATTAAATAGTAACCAAAGCGTTCCCACATTTCGGTAAAAAATAGGAATGGCAAGCCTAAAGGATGTTTTTTATTCATATTGATTTTTTTGAAAAATATTTCAAAAAATAAGTCTTACAAAAAACTTGTAAGACTTATTCATTATTTAAATTAATTGTTTAAAAATTTGTTTATTTATGAAATACCATGCATCATGGTCAATAATTTTTTACTTAAAAAGAATAAAATTACTGAAGCAATTCCTGCCATAAATACAAACAACATAAAGAAACTATATAAGCTATTTATTTTATAACCTACAAAAGATTTTTCTTTGATTACAGAGTTTGCAAAAATATTTTTTACTACTTCAGCTTTTACTGTTTTATCTTTTATTGATTCTAAATTTATTAAGTCAATGCTTACAAAATCAGCTCCGTTAATGGTTTCTTTTTTGTCTAATTTTTCGCAAACTACTATATTTTTCGAAGTTTGTTCATTTTGAACAGCAGCAACAGAAAGCATGGTTTCAGGATAATATGAACTTAAAGTTCCGGCAAACTTATTAGCAGATGCAGTTGATAAAAACCAAACGCCCATTAATAAAGAAGCAAATTTTACTGGTGCTAATTTATTTACCATTGATAAACCAATTGGTGATAAGCATAATTCACCAAAAGTATGAATTAAATACAAACTCAATAACCACATCATGTTTACTTTTGCCGAAGGCTCAATTCCTTTTACACCAATAGCAATTACGGCATAACCAGCTGCCAATAATAATAAACCAATTGATTGTTTATATGGTGAAGCAGGTTCCATTCCTTTATTGCCTAAAGCTGTCCATAAAATAGAAAAAATAGGTGCAAAAATTACAATTGCAATGGCATTAACCGATTGGAAAGCACTAGCAGGAATTGATTGAATATTCATTCCTTCAGGAGCAATTCCACTAATTAAATAAACCAATGAACCAATTGCAGCAGCAATCAAAACTAAAATTAATTCTCTTACACCTTTTTGCTCGTTCATCATTTTGGTAAATACTTTAAATCCTAAAAATCCAAGTAAGAAAATAATAACTGAATAAATGATGGTTAGTGTACTTTTTGATAGCATTAAGCCAATTTCTCTATTGGTTTGTTCATCGGCAAAGAAAGTTAGTGAAGCGCCAGCTTGTTCAAAAGCTGCCCAGAAAAATATTACAAAAAATGCAACAATATAAATTACCCAAATGCGTTCTTTTTCAACTTTTGTTAAGCTTTTATCTGAAATAATAAAACCAGGTGCTGCAATAGAAAGTGAGAAAATAAATGAACCAATAACGCCTTGTCCTAAAAAATAAAACAATAAAAATAAACCTATTTCAATTCCAAGCCAAGTAAAAACTTGTTTTTGTGTAAAATCTGATTTTACTTCTTCTACACTTGTTGATACATCAATATCTCTGCTCACATTTGGTTTATCGCCAATTGCTTTTCCTTCAGGACTAACTAAATAATGACTTTTGAGCCATACAAATATTAAAGTACTAATCATCATACCAATTGAAGCTGCTAAAAAGCCCCATTTAAAATCGGCTGGATCACCAGTATTTCCTAATCCACCACAAATTAGTGGTGATAAAAAAGCACCTAAATTTATACCCATGTAAAAAATAGTAAATGCTGAATCAATTCTTTTATCGCCTTTTACATAAAGTTGACCAACCATGGTTGAAATATTTGGTTTAAAAAAGCCATTACCAAATATTAACATTCCTAATCCACCAACCATTAATACAGTTGCAAATTCAACTTGAGTATAAAACGAACCACTTAAAAACATACAAAACTGGCCTATAGCCATCATAATTCCGCCAATAACAATCGACTTTCTGTTTCCCCAATACCTGTCGGCCATGTAACCACCAAGAAGTGGAGTTAAATAGACTAAACCTGTATAACTTCCATAAATATCAGAACTTAACACTTTATCAAACAAGAGTGCTTTAGTTAAAAATAATATAAAAATTGCTCTCATTCCATAGTAACTGAAACGTTCAAACATTTCTGTTATAAATAGCAAATACAATCCTTTTGGATGTCCGGTAGATGAATTACTCATAGTTTAAAAATTGTTTTTTTATGTTTTGTTTGGTTGCAATATATAAATGCAATGATAAAATACAATTTTTTATCAAAACTATTTACTAAAATTGCAGCCTATGAAGAAATTAATAATTTATATAAGCCTAATATCTGGTTTTACATGTTTGTCATCGTGCGATGTTTTAAACGAAGTAGCAAAGCAACAAGGAATAAAAATTCCAACTAGTCTTCCCTCAAGTATTCCTTTAACTAACGAGGAAGTAATTAAAGGTTTAAAAAATGCTTTAAGTGTTGGAATTGATAGTTCTGTATTTTCATTAAGTAGAGTAAATGGGTATATGGGAAATGCTTTACTTAAATTAGCTTTACCTCCAGAAGCTCAACCAATAATTAGTAATTTAGCAAAAATTCCTGGTGGTCAAAAATTGTTGAATGATGCTATTTTAGCAATAAACAAAGCTGCTGAAGATGCTGCACCTCAAGCAAAAACAATATTTGTAAATGCCATAACTGGTATGAGTATTCAAGATGGTTTCAATATTCTAAAAGGCCAACCAAATGCAGCTACTACCTTTTTGAAAAATGGTACATATACACAATTAACCAATGCTTTTGCTCCAAAAATAAATGCATCATTAAGCAAGCCTTTAGTTATGGGTTATTCGGCACAAAAAGCATATCAAACACTAATAGATGGATATAATTTAGCATCTTTAAATGGCATGTTGTTTCCAACTGTAAAACAAAATTCATTGGCTACTTACACTACACAAAAAGCTTTAGATGGATTGTTTTTAAAACTAGAACAAGAAGAAAAATTGATTCGTCAAGATCCAATGCACCAAGTTACAGAAATTTTGAAAAGAGTTTTTGGTGCAAAATAGTTAAATAATAAATTTTATTTTATATATTCAAAATTCGCTGTTTCAAAAGCTATATAATATTTGTTGGTAAAAAATAAATTTTGGAAATGACTTGCAATGCATAGTTTATTTAAAGAGATTTGAACCACATAGAAACATAGAAAACATAGCACTAAACTATGATTCCTAAGTTAATATGTGGTTTTTTATTAGAAATAATTTGATAAATATAGTAATATAAATTGAGGCTTCCTTTTGAAACGGCCTCTTTTATATTTATAATAGTTTATTTATTAGTTGGAATATATTCATAAACCACTTGAAAAGCTGTTTTGCTTAATTCGGCTGAAATTTGACCTATTAATAAATCAACTTTTTGAGGTGTTGGGTCACAAATTGAATATTTTCTACCATTAAATTCAATTGGTTTTCCTTCTGGAGTTTCAAATTGAACGGCTATTGCAATATGAGTTGGATATAAAACTGCTATCATTGGTAAATTGTAAATCTCTTTTACCAAATAGAAAAATAATGATGCCCTGTCATCGCAATCGCTGTATTCAAACAACAAAGTTTGTTCTGGCGACATTCTTTTTTCTTTACCAAAATTTTCTTGGTCGTTTTCATATAAAAAAGCATGTCGCGTAAAGTTCATTAAATAATCTATGCCTTCTTTTTTTGATAATTCTTTTATATTGTTTTTCAAAAAAGGAATCAAAGAACTATAAGTTTCTTTACTCAATGGAATATTGAAATACGATTCAAAATCAACAACTGGGTAATTTTTAAATATTTGTTGAACTTGATCATTTAGCTTTACCTTAAATTGATAAGTTTTATTTTTATATTCAAAACTCAAGTCTTTTTCGTTATAAGTTTTCGGGTCAAAATTTGGCATTTTATCTACTTTATAAGAAAAAGGCTTTTGTGCTGCTGCAATTGAAATATTTACAATTTGAAGTTTTTCTTTTTCAAAATTTATTTTGCCAAAATCGTGGTAATTTAAACATACATATTGCTTGTTATCAAGCATAAAAAACGGAATATCATAAATGTTTTCATTACTTCTAATGTATAATAATAACGAATTACTGTTTTCAAAAACTATCTTAGTATCGAAACCTGATTTCGACATTAAATACCATTTGTAAAAAGTGTAACCATTATAATTATCTTTTTTTGAGCAAATTTGATTGGCAGTTTTCCTAACTAATTGGTAGTAAATCCAATCGTTTAAATCGAATTTATTTTTATAAGCTAATAAATCATTTACAATGATATTTAATTCATTACTATCTATTTTGTTGAAATAAGAAGCAAAATTTGTCTCATTAATTTCAACTTTTTTTGTTATTACTTTTTGAGTTGTATTTGAGAAACAAAAACTATCGCCATAAAATTCCATGCATAGCTTTTCCGTTCTCACTTGAGAGAAAACTTCCTTTGGAATAATGGTAAAACAAAGGATAATAAATAATATGAAAACACTTTTTTTCAATGCTGATTATCAGTTCACCACAAATGTAAGAATAAATTAACAATTCCATAACATTGGTTACTGATTTTTTACAGATAATTATTTTATTGTCTTTTTTTTATAACATTTTCAAAAAAAATGATTCAAAATTTCGAAATTTATACTAGTATTTAAATATAAAATTTTCAATTTCAATCAATAATGAAACAATAACTAAAACGATTATGAATAACAAACAAAAATCAAGTACAAAACACTATTATTGCATGGAATGGAAAACATACGTAACTTTTGTATTATTGCTCATATAGATCACGGAAAGAGCACATTAGCAGATAGACTTTTAGAATATACACAAACAACAAGTAAAAGAGAAATGCAAGCTCAGTTACTTGATAACATGGATTTGGAAAGAGAAAGAGGCATTACCATAAAAAGTCACGCTATTCAAATGAAGTATGAACTAAATGGACAAAAATATATTTTAAATTTAATTGATACTCCTGGCCACGTAGATTTTAGTTATGAAGTATCGCGTTCTATTGCTGCCTGCGATGGTGCTTTACTAATTGTTGACTCTAGTCAAGGTATTCAAGCTCAAACAATTTCGAATTTATATTTGGCCATTGAACAAGGATTAGAAATTATTCCTATTTTAAATAAAATAGATTTACCAAGCTCAATGCCTGAAGAAGTTAGCGATCAAATTATTGATTTAATTGGTTGTGATTACGAAGATATTTTAAGAGCAAGTGGAAAAACAGGGCAAGGTGTTTTAGAAATTTTAAAAGCCGTTGTTGATCGAGTACCTCCTCCAAAAGGTAATGTTACTGCTCCTTTGAAAGCCTTAATTTTCGATTCTGTATTTAATTCATTCCGCGGAATTATAGCTTATTTTAGAATCATAGATGGGGTTATAAAAAAAGGCGATAGAGTTAAATTTATGGCTACTGGCAAAGAATATTTTGCCGATGAAGTGGGTGTATTAGGGCTAGAAATGGAACCTAGAAGTGAAGTAAAAGCTGGTGATGTTGGATACATTATTTCTGGAATAAAAGAGGCAAGAGAAGTAAAAGTGGGTGATACTTTAACTACTGTTGCCAATCCTACTGCTGATATTATTAATGGTTTTGAAGATGTAAAACCAATGGTTTTTGCTGGAATTTATCCTGTAGATACTGATGATTTTGAAGAGTTACGCGAGAGCATGTACAAGCTTCAATTAAACGATGCTTCATTAACTTTTGAACCTGAAAGTTCGGCTGCTTTAGGCTTTGGTTTCCGTTGTGGATTTTTAGGAATGTTACACATGGAAATTATTCAAGAACGTTTGGAACGTGAGTTTAAAATGACTGTAATTACTACTGTTCCCAACGTAAGTTACCATGCTTATACAAAAAAATCGGATTTGATTGTAGTAAATAACCCAAGCGATTTACCAGACCCAAATCATATTGAATACATTGAAGAACCATTTATTGCTGCAACCATTATTAGCAGTGCCGAATTTGTAGGCCCAATTATGGGATTGTGTTTAGGAAAACGTGGTATGTTAAAAAGCCAGGTTTACTTAACAATGGATAGGGTGGAAATGAAATTTGATATGCCATTAGCAGAAGTAGTTTTCGACTTTTTCGATAAATTAAAAACCATTTCTAAAGGTTATGCTTCGTTCGATTATCATCCAATTGGTTATGTGCAAAGCGATTTAGTAAAACTAGATATTTTACTAGCAAAAGACAATGTAGATGCACTTTCGGCAATTATTCACAGAGACAGAGCATATGATTGGGGCAAAAAAATATGTGAAAAATTGAAGGAATTGATTCCTCGTCATCAATTTGAAATTCCTATTCAGGCAAGTATTGGTGCAAAAGTTATTGCGAGAGAAACCATCAAAGCATTAAGAAAAGATGTTACTGCAAAATGTTATGGTGGCGATATTTCACGTAAACGTAAATTATTAGAAAAGCAAAAAGAAGGTAAAAAACGAATGCGTCAAGTAGGAAATGTGGAGATTCCTCAATCGGCATTCATGGCTGTTTTGAAAATTGACTAGTCATTAGTTGATAGTTGTCTGTTGATGGTTGATATACGATTCACGATAACTTATATATTGAATTCCCTTTTAATAACAACTGACAACAATCAACTGACAACTAAAAATGGTAAAAACAAATTTTATAGATTGGGGCTTAATTGATTACCAAGAAGCTTGGGATAAACAAGAAGCTATTTTAAAACAAAAAGTTGATACTAAATTAGTTGAACGCGAGCTTCCTAAAGAAGCAAAATCGTTATTAAGTAATGAACTCATTTTTTGTCAGCACCCACATGTTTATACTTTAGGTAAAAGCGGTTCGTTAGATAATTTACTGCTTAATGAAGAAGATTTGAATAAAGCAGAAGCTACATTTTACAAAATAAACCGTGGAGGAGATATTACTTATCACGGACCTGGCCAATTAGTAGCTTACCCAATTTTAGATTTAGAACAATTCTTTACAGACATTCATAAATACCTTCGTTTTTTGGAAGAAGCTGTTATAAATACCATTGCTCATTATGGAATTATAGGAGGAAGATATGAAGGTTTTACTGGTGTTTGGATAGATGCTGATAAACCAACTGCACGCAAAATTTGTGCAATGGGAGTTCGTTGTAGCCGTTGGGTAACCATGCACGGATTAGCTTTAAATGTAAATACTAATTTATCCTATTTTAAAAACATAGTTCCTTGTGGAATTGACGATAAAGATGTTACAAGCATTGCTCGAGAAGTTGGACACGAAGTTGATTTTTACGAAGTAAGCAATATTTTAAAAAATGAAATTGCCAAACAATTTGAAATGACAATAATACCAAATACCCATATAATTTAGTCCACCCGTTATCGGATCTACTTGTTCTTTTTCATCAATACTTCTTCAAAAAATAGTTCCATAACTAATGCTATGAAACGATTTTTGTTCATTGTCTTGATAAAAAATCACTTCACATCTTTGGACTAAATTATAAGTTCATTTGGTATAAATTGAAAGGACAACAAAAAAGGCATATAAAATTATTTTATATGCCTTTTTTTTAAAAATAAACTTTGATAATGATTCTTTTTTAGTGTTGATGATCAGCACCAAATATTTCGGTTTTATGTCCAAAATGATGTGCAAATTCTCTTATTTCATCAGCTATTTCTTTACCGTTAGTAGCACGTTCATAAGTATCGCCAAGAGTTGCTAATGTTTGAAACATAAACAAATTCATTTCCTCTACACTCATTTCATTTGTCCATAAATCAATGCGCATGGCATTTTGCTGTAAGCCATCAAATAACGAAAGCATCACAGCTTTAGCAGGTTGTTGACCATCAAAATCTGCATCGTCAGCATCCCATTTTATCATGGTTGGCATGTTCTCAGCATCTATTTCTACATCTATTCTTATTTGTGATTTTTTCATTTTTGGTTTAGTTTTTAGTTTCTTAGTTTTTAATGATTGACAATTACTTTAAATCACACATCGCAAATCAAAGATCATAAATCATTTGTTAGCTAATTGCTTCTATTAAATCTTGTTTGGTTATAATATGAACTTGGTTCATCAAATCTTTTACCAAAACAGCAGCATTGTCTTTGGTAATTAATCGCGAAACCTCTTCCATACTTGCTTTAGCATCTACAAATGGAAACGATTCACTCATTACATCTGCAACTAATTTTTGTTTTAGTTCATGGTTTTCCATTAACATTCCAAATAACGCGGTGTCGGTTAAAGAGCCAACAAATGCTCCATTTTCATTGGTAACAGGTAACTGAGAAATAAAGAATTTTTTCATCATAAGAACAGCAGCACCAACAGAATCTGTGGTTTTGGCAGTTACTAATTTTTGGTGTTTATGTGTTTCAATTAAGTTAATTGCTCGGGTTTGTTCCGTTAACAAAAATCCTCTATCGCGCATCCAATCATCATTGAACATTTTACCTAAATAACGAGTTCCATGGTCATGAAAAATAACCACAACAACATCATCTTTTGTAAACTTATCTTTCATTTGTAAAATACCAGCAAGGGCTGAACCAGCTGAATTTCCAGCAAAAATTCCCTCTTCTCTTGGAATTCTGCGAGTCATCATGGCTGCATCTTTATCAGTTACTTTCTCAAAATGATCAATCAAATCAAAATTTACATTGGCAGGTAAAAAATCTTCGCCAATTCCTTCGGTTATGTATGGATAAATTTCGTCTTTATCAAAAATTCCAGTTTCTAAATATTTTTTAAAAACCGAACCATAAGTATCAATTCCATAAGCTTTAATTGCAGGATTTTT
Organism: Bacteroidia bacterium; assembly: GCA_049318585.1. Classification (GTDB taxonomy): domain Bacteria; phylum Bacteroidota; class Bacteroidia; order UKL13-3; family UKL13-3; genus JAAFJM01. The sequence continues at coordinate 17,456 of JBMOGB010000053.1, forward strand.
TTCTTTTAAAAACTTTGCAGTTCCACATAAAGTGCCTCCCGTTCCCACTCCTACTACCAAATGAGTAATTTTTCCTTCGGTTTGTTCCCAAATTTCAGGTCCAGTTTGCTCGTAATGTGCCAATGAATTGGAAAGATTATCATATTGATTTGGTTTCCATGAATTAGGTACTTCGCTAATTAATCGGCTCGATACAGAATAATATGAACGAGGATCTTCTGGCTCTACATCGGTTGGACAAACAATAACTTCAGCACCAAAAGCTTTTAAAGCATCTACTTTTTCTTTACTTTGTTTGTCGGTAGTAGTAAAAATACATTTATAACCTTTTATAACAGCCGCAATAGCCAAACCCATTCCTGTATTTCCACTTGTGCCTTCTATAATTGTTCCGCCTGGTTTTAATCTGCCATCTTTTTCAGCATCTTCAATCATTTTTAAAGCCATTCTATCCTTTATACTATTCCCAGGATTGGTAGTTTCAATTTTTGCTAAAACAGTACAAGGCAAATCTTTAACTATATTGTTTAGTTTCACTAATGGCGTATTGCCAATGGTTTCTAAAACGTTATTTTTCCACATGGGCGCAAACTTAACATTACTCAGCTTGAATACAAAACATTTTGTTTTCAGTACAAGTAATACAAAGTAGTTTAATTAAGTTTTTTATTCTAATTGATGTACATTTCATCCGATAGTTGTTGGCCTTTTCTCAACTAAAACAGCCACTGAGCGAAGTCGGAAATGTATTTTCCATAAGTAAACTTCACTGATATGTAATTTATTAATTGATAAAAAAACTGTACCACTTTGAAGCAATGAAAACATAGTTTATATGCAATGTTAACTGGAATAAAATAAAATTTAGTAAAACTAAATCCTTATTCTCTTTCCACTTTTAACTCATGAATCAAGTTGTTTTTCATAAAAATGTACAACCTGAATTTTAAGCCCGATTCAGTTTCATAGCTCGCAATGGCATATTTAGCGCCTTGTGCCGAAGCACCTCTGTGTTTAATATTAATGGTTTTGGAAGGATAAGTATCAAAAAACTTTTTAAGCATTTGCTCAGCTTGCGCTTTGCTACAAAGACTTTCTGTTTCCAATAAAGTAATCTCCACATTTGCATTTAAAAACTTTGAAACTACATCACTTTTGTTCGATTTAATGGTTAAAACTACATCATCAAAAACATCGGCTTTACTAATAAATGGAATTAAGAATAAAAATAATAATATACGTTTCATAATTTTTGGTGCTTTATAATTTGATATTGCAAGCTTAAACATTTTTTACTAAAACCATGCCATTTTGTTTAAAATAGAGTAGAAAAAAATAATTAATTTCTGTTTTTTGCAAAGCAACATAAACTTAATTATGCAAAGCAAATTGAAAATTATATTTTGCCACGTTTTAAAATGATTTCCCGAAATTTATTTCTGTTTTTTGCAAAGCAACATAAACTTAATTATGCAAAGCAAATTGAAAATTATATTTTGCCACGTTTTAAAATGATTTCCCGAATGAAATATTTATACATTATAATTACCTTTTTACTGATAAATACAATAAGTTTTGCTCAAAATACTGGTTTAGTTACTGGTAAAATAATAGATGCTAAACGCAATGAAACCCTTATTGGTGTTACTATTGTGGTTAAAGGAACTTCATATGCAACACAAACAAATTCGGAAGGAATTTTTACTTTAAAAAACATAAAAACTGGAGAATATAATATTGAGATAAAATATTTGGGTTTCAAAACTGTTTTAAAAACCGAAGTAAAAGTAATTGCTTCCCAAACTACCAATATTGGAACTATTGAAATGTCTGTGGCGAGTACCAACATGGACGAAATTGTAATTTTAGGAAAAAAACCTTTGATTGATGTTGACAAACCTCAAACAGTAAATACTATTAGTCAAGACAATATAGAACTTGCACCTTCGCGCCAATTGCAACAAATTATAAACACACAACCAGGCGTAGTTCAGTCGCCAGCAGGTGTAAATATTAGAGGCGGAAGAACCTATGAAACTGGAACTTATATAGATGGAGTAAATGTTACAGATCCACTTTCAGGAACTGGTTTTGGATTAGATATTGGCTCCAATGCAATCAGTGAAATAGAAATTACTACAGGTGGAATTGGTGCTGAAGTTGGCGATGCAACTTCGGGCGTTATTAGCACTAAAACCAAGCGTGGTGGTGATAAATATGAAATAAATGCAAGTTACAAAAGAGATGATTTTGGATTTAACAAATCTT
>JBMOGB010000054.1:0-19662 GCA_049318585.1 Bacteroidia bacterium
CTATTTGATTTTTATTTGAGTACAAAATTTATCGGAAATTTTTTAGTTAAATAATAATTATATAACATTTCAAATTAATGATAATTGTTTTGTTTTATATACTTTCGTTCGATACATTTACAATGATAATACAAGTGTTCTTTATATTATAAATTGACAAAAAAAAATAATCATAACAAATCTGAAGAATCAAATTTAGACAGTTTTTTAAGGAAAACAAATTTCAACTTCGCTCAATGCCAAACGGTCACCGAGCGAAGTCTAACGGTCTTTTCTGCTCCGCTCAACGGCCATCAAGCCGAACGGTCACTGAGCGAAGCCGAAGTGCGTTTCTCCCAATATCGGGATCCGCTCAACGGTCACTTCAGCTGTTAACAATATCAGAACACGATAAAAGTATTTTAGGATGAACAAGGTTTTTTGATTCAATCTTGTCTATCTAGATAACTTGTAGTAAAATTGTAGTAAGCGAATTCAAACTAAAATATAAACAATTTTCAGAAAAAAAACAAAGAAAACCTTAAATCGAATATAACTAACAAACACAAAAACAACTAAAAACGAAAACATGAAAAAAGTAATTACACTCATTGTCTTGTTTCTCATTGCATGGAATGTGCAAGCGCAAACAGACACCACAGAAAATCTAGAAACAGCCAAAAACGCTGTTGAATCTAAACCATCAGACCCAAATACTTTAGCCAAATGGGGCATTGGGGTAAATTTTACTACAAATGGAATTGGTATAGGCATAGCCAAATCGGTTCATTCAAAAAACAAAATTATTGCAAAACTGGAAGGATCCTTTTTACCTTTATCTTTAAAAAATTACGAATACACCATAGGCACATCAAAATTACTTGTAAACTCAACAATTAATTTAGGTTCTATTGGGTTGTATTTCGATTGGCACCCGTTTTCAAATGCTTTTAAATTAACTGGTGGAATGGCGTATATGCTAACAAGTATTAACGGAAATGCAGTTTTTAAAGATTCAGTACTTCAAGGCGAGTTAAAGTTATCGCCTAATAGTATTGGTAATATAGAAGTAAAAATAAAAACGATGCCAATAGTACCTTATTTTGGTTTAGGTTTTGGAAGGTCTATTCCTAAAACAAGGGTAAATGTAGGTTTTGATTTGGGTGCATATTATATCAATGCGCCATTGCTAACATTTAAATGTACAGGTATGCTTGAGCCAACATCTGACCAAGAAAAACTGCTTAATGACAACCTAAGCGTAAATAAACTATTGCCAGTTATTAGATTAAACCTAAATATTAAACTATAAAAATATGAAAAAAATAAGTCAAAAAATTTTGTTATCCATTGCAATGTTTGCAATGGTAATGCAAGCATGTAAAAATCCGGCTGAAGGATTTATAATTACAGTAAATAGCGATATTTCCACCAATAATTTTGGATTTAGGGTTTTAAATGCAAATCCTAATTTGGAAGAAATCCCGCCTAATTTAACCATGAAAATTGTAGGCCCTAATGCTGATTTAGTTTTTAGTTCTGATGGATCAAAAAACTTTAGCGTTGGAAGTGGTATTTTTTCGTTAATACTTAAACCTGGAATAAAGCCAAGCCTTTCAAATTCGATTAAATTTACTGTAATGTTGGAATCTAATGGTTATATAAAATCAATTACTCCAATAGAAATTATAGATGAAGGAAGTAAATCGTTCGATATTTTTATGGTAAAAAAGGACAACCCACCAATAGGAGTTGCTGTAAAAGAAGAAACCATTGTTTTGCCTAGCAATGGCGAATTAGCTGCCACAACAATTATAGAAATACCATTAACTAATGGTAAACAAGAAACTGCAAAACTAGAAATTCCAAAAGGTACTAAAATGTTAGATGAAAACGGTAATGTAATTACTGGCTCTGTAAATATATCGTTGGCACATTTTGATAATAGAAGTCAAGAGTCATTAAATTCGTTTCCAGGTGGATTTACTGCTACCAACTTAGTAGATAAAAATGGAAAAGAAATGGAACCAGTTGTATTTGAAACTGCAGGTTTTATTTCTATTGATATGAGTAATGGCACTCAAACTGTAAAAAGTTTTTCAAGTCCAATAGCTGTTTCAATGGGTATTAATGAAAACACAACAAATCCTGAAACAAATAGTATAGTTAAAGAAGGAGATAGTATTCCTACTTGGAGTTTGGATACAAAAACTGGACAATGGACAAAAGAAGATGTAGCAGTAATAGTTAAAAATAGTACCACAAATAAGTTAGAAACGGTATTTAACATTCCTCATCTTTCGTGGTGGAATTTAGATTACTATTATGGGTCTTGCACATATGGTTCAGCAATAACAATAAAATCTAATACAAACAACTATACTTATAGATATATGGAAGTTGTTAATAGCAATAATTCCTACTATTTTAGTATTGTAGAAAGTGTAAAAAATGGAAATATAATTGGTTTTAGAAGAGCACCAATAGGAAGAAGTGTTAAATTAAGAATTTATTCAGGAACTGATTATTATAATAAAGGATCAGTAATTGCTGAGTCTGGCTTGTTCCAAATGTGTGGTAGTTCGATTTCTTTAACTGTAAATATTCCTCCACCAACTATTGTAAATATTGATATTTCGGGTAAATGTGTGGTTGGTGGCAGAGTAATTAGACCATCGTTAAGTGTATATTTTAAAGAAAAAGGCAAATATTGGTACGATTATTTAGGTTTTATGAACAATGGAAAAATATCAACTGATAGATTTGTTTTAGGAAAAACTTACGTTTTTGCAACTTACTATTCTGGAAGAGTATATGAATATGAAAGAGTAATAAATAGTAAAAATTATACTGAAGTAATGTCACTTACTTCAGGAACACCAGGTTGTAAATAAAAAAGAAGTTTTAATCACAAAAAAAGCCAAACTTGAATCCCAAGTTTGGCTTTTTTCTTACTCCTTTATAAAATTCGAATTTTATTTTTCAGAATCTACATCGTTACTTCCCAAACAAACCTTTTAGTTTCTTCTTGGCTTCTTCTTCCAATCTGTTTTTAGCTTTATCGGCCTCTGCTTTTACTTTTGCTTCAGCTTCTTTCTTAATTCTATCAGCCTCAGCCCTACCTTTAGCTTCCAATTCTTTTTTCTGTTTTTCAATTTCAGCTTTAGCTTGGTCTTCCAATTCTTTTTTCTTTCTATTCACCTCATCAGTCAATTGATTTTTCAAACTACTCGCTTCGTTTTTAGCAATGTCGGCCAAATTTGTACTCACAGTAGGTTTTGTAAATGTTCCGCCCATTACCAAACCAATATTGATTATTTCGTTCATTTTTATATTGGTTCCACCTTTTTGATTCAATTGAGCCAAAACCCCTTCAACTGCAGAGTTTGCAGCTCCTAAATCTTTTCGAGGTAATGCAACTGTGCCTGTATAATTAATGGTTTGATCCAATCCTGTTGAGCCACTTAAAGTTAAATTTTGTCCACCTACTTTTACGTTAAATGGTTTGGTGTAAATCCTTCCACCTTTCACTTCATATTTTACCAACACATTTTTAAAATCTACTTTTTTCCATTCGTCTCTTTTAAACGCATCAGCTACTTTGTTAAATGCATCAATATTGGTAACTGTTGCATCCGAAATTTGTAAATCACCTGCCGCATATAATGACTCATAAACTGGCATCATTTTGCTGTCTAAAACAGTTGTGAATTTGAATACAGAAGTACTAAAATTTCCTTTCATTTTTTCAGCGATAGGTGCAATTTTTTTGATGGTGTTAAAGGTGTTGAATGCTTTTTGAATATCTAAATTTTTGATACCAAATATCATGTCAACCGTAGGTTTTTTAGGGTTGGTGGTTTCATAAAAACCATCCATGCTCATGCTACTTCCTAATAAGTTAAGTGCTACTTTATTGAACAATAATTTTGAATTGGCAACTTTAACTGTTCCGTTAAAATTGGTAATATCCATATTGGTGTAAAGTAATTTTTGAATATTGCTAGTTAAAGTAAAATCAATATTTGAAGGCAATTCAACAATGGCCATTCCGTTGGTATCGGCTGCGGCAGCTTCAGTCGTTTTAGCCGCAACTGTATCTTTACTTAAAAACTGATTGGCATCCATCAAATTGCTTTTGAAATTTAAGTTTCCAACCAATGTTCCTTTTCCAAAAAAGTAAGGAAAAAAGTTAGCTAAACTGCCATTCATTTGCATATCGCTATTGCCAATTTTGGCATCAAAATTACTTAGCGTAACCAACTGAGGATTAAACGACATCGTTGCACTTTTTACATTCATACCTTGCGGCAATTCCTTTGATTGATATTGAATTCCGCTTACCGAAATATTGCCACTTGCATTAAAGTTTTCATAGTTTTTATTTTCAATATCACTCATTTTTCCTTTGGCAGCAAAATCGGAAACTAACATACCTGAAAGTTTAGTTCCTTCTGGAATTGGTGCAATTTTTACAATATTATCTAAATTCAATTTGCCTTTTAATTGTGCATCTACAAACGGATCTTTTAATAAATTTTCGGCCAATAATTTAGCATCAAATGGATCGCCTTGTAATTCAAAATGCAGTTTCGACATATTAATTTTTGTATTATCTAAGTTGCCATCAGCATTAGTAACATGAAAATCAATGCCAACGTTTTCAACGGGTGCGGGCAATGCTGGATATTTAAACCAACCATTTTCTACCATTAAATTAAATGCAAAAGCTGGCAATTGTTTTTCATTATAAATTCCTTTTACAAAACCATCAAAACCAAGTTTTCCTTTCGATTCTAAATCCTTAAACGATGAACTATAAATGGCGGGTATCAATGAAAGAAAATCTTTAAAATCATTTTTCACTGCTGCATATTTAATATCCATTCCAATATCGCTTCCTTTCATTTCAACATTACCTTCCATTTTAAATAACAAATCGTTCAAGCCAAATTCGTTGTTTTTGAAAGTGTATTTACTGTCTTTTTGATTAGCATCTATTTCGGCTTTTACCGATGCATGCACATTGTTCAAATAACTAATATTTGCCATTGATAACGATAATTTAGCAATATCCAAATCATTATTCATAGTAAACAAATCTTGGGTAAAATCGCCATTTAAAATATAATTCATTCCAACAATTTCACTGCTCATGTTTCCTGCTTTATCAATATAACTGATGTACGCATTTTTGATTTCAAATTTCTTCATTACCAAATCAAACTTGGTTGGTTCACTAGTAGTAACTTGTGCAGCTGTATCGCCCGATGGCTTGGCTAAATCCCAATTGGGTTTTCCATTTTTTAAGATAATGGCATGAATTCTTGGTTCATTTAAAAACACATTTCTAATTCTTATTTTTTCGCCATTTACTACACTCATAAAATCTAATGAAACTTCTATATTTTTTAAAGCCAACAAAGTATCACCTTCAAAATTTTCAATTCCAACTACTTCAATATCCTTCATTGATAAAGTAAAATCTGGGAAAGAAGAGAAAATACTAAATCCAATATCATCACTAAATTTAACTTTTGCATTTACGTTTTTGTTCACTTCTTCGTTAATTAAAGCAACAATTTTTCCTTTAAATACAAAAGGAAGCGCTATGGCTGTGATCAATAATAAAGCAATAACAGCTAGACTAATTTTCAATATTTTCATGACTTTTTATTTTTAAAATTTCGGATTGCGAAAATAATGCCAAACGCGCATATTTCCATTATATATTCCTTGTTTATTTTCTAATATTTTGAATCGGACAGTTTCAATTATTTCAAGCCATTTTTTGTGCTAAAATGGAATAAACCATCGGTAATTTATTTTCAAAACCTGCTATTCGAAACTTCCCTTTTTCAAATTCCACCACATTAGCAAAACAACTATAAGGCGAATAATCAAATTCGTTCAAGCCTATAATTTTTAAGCCATTTAAAATCAAAGCATTAACTACTTCACTTAAACTATGATTCCAGGTAATCGATTCTCCTTGTATTGCTGCATTTCTATCAGCATAAGTTCCGTTTTCAAATTCTACAATAGGTTCATCTTTAAAGTAATTGTATTGAACAAATTTAAAATCATTGTCGTACATCCAAACCACAGGATGAAACTCTGCAAAAACTAATTGACCATTTGGTTTTAAGAAATGTGCAATAATTCCTGCCCATTTATCCATGTCTGGAAGCCAACCAATGGTTCCATAACTTGTAAAAACGATATCAAATTTTTTATTTAAATGATTGGGTAAATTATATACATCACAGCAAATGAACTCAATATTAGTATTTGTTTGCTTTGCAATTATATTGGCTTTTTCAATCGCATTTTCCGAAAAATCAACACCAGTTACTTTTGCTCCTAACCTTGCTAATGAAATAGAATCTTGTCCAAAATGACATTGCAAATGCAAAACAGATTTACCTTCAATATTTCCCAATAAATCTAATTCTATTGAATTTAAAGAAGATGTTCCTTTTAAAAATTCTTCCATTTTATAAAAATCAGAAGCCACATGATGTGCCACTTTATTGTTCCAAAGATTTTTGTTAGCTACTAAATATTTTTCAGAATTACTCATACTTTATTTTTTTCGCAATCTAATAATATTGAATACATTTGTGTAACAAGAAATAACAACTGCCAAACATGGTAAAAAACGCCTTGATATTAATAATGTTAATTATTACAAAACCTTCTTATTGCATTGGTTATTCAGGCTTGAATGCGGATTTAGAATTATTTTATTTAGGTGTTGTTTTGCTGTTATTAGTTTTATTATTTTCAATAAAAGCAGTAAAATGGATCAAACTAAAAGTGACTAAAAAAAATGAAATTGTTGACTAAAAGGTCTATTTAGTAAGCTCTCAAATTTCATTTTTTTATCTTTATTGCATCACATAATCTATCAAAATATTTTATTTCTATGCTACATTGGTCAATCAAACAAATACAACTCAATTTAAAATACACTTGGAAAATTTCGCGCAATGCAACCACATTCAAAGTGAATTCTATTATTACTTGTTCCAATGAAATTTATCAAGGTTTGGGTGAAGTAGCACCAAATATTCGTTACAATGAAACCCCAGAATTGATTATACAATGCTTTGAAATGTTTATCAACGCTGGTGCTAACCAAATAAAAAGCGCCAATGATTTATCGGTAATTTTGAATCAAATAAATGCGCCCAATGCTTTGCGTTTTGGAATTGAACAAGCCTATATCCATTTTCTTTGTGCTGAAAAAAATCAAACCATTTATGAGTTTTTAAAAATAGAAAAACCTTTAAAAACTCATACTTGCTATACTTTACCAATCATGGAACCCACTGAAATTGTTTCATTTTTCTATGAAAATAATTTAAACCGATTTGCTTATTTAAAAATAAAAATAAGTGTGGATGGCGCTTTGGATGAAATAAAAACACTTTCGCAAATTTACCAAAAACCAATTTTGGTGGATGCTAATGAAGCTTGGAAAGATCCTGATGCATTGATCAATTTCATGGATAATTTAAAAGGTTTGAACATTGCCATGATAGAACAACCCATGCATAGCAGCATGGTGGATGAATATAAATATGTAAAACCTAGAGTTTCTTTACCACTTATGGCGGACGAAAGTTTTTGTGCACATGTAGATTTTACTGAATTGAAACAACAATTTGATGCAGTAAATATGAAGCTAATGAAGGCTGGTGGCTATTTGAACGGATTGCGACTGATACATGAAGCCAAAAAAAATGGCATGAAAACAATGGTTGGTTGCATGGTGGAAACAACGCTTGGAATGAGCGGGGCGTATGCTTTTACTGGACTTTGTAACTATGCCGATTTAGATGGTTATATGATTATAGCCGATGAACCTTTTGGATTACTGAAAGAAGAAAATGGTGAAGTGTTTCTTGTAAATTAGTTGGTTGATATTTTTAAAAACAAATCAAAATTCACAGGTCAAAAATCATAAATCGATTTTATTTTTCTACCACTTCATACATATCCAATCTCCTATCTTTCCAATTTAACACAGTTCCAGTATTTCTTGCACGTTCAATAGCTGCTAAATCCAAATCAGCAATCACCACAGTCTCAATATTGGTGCTTGCTTCTCCAGCAACGCCATCGGGAGGAAAAGCAAAATCACTAGGCGTATAAATTCCTGATTGCGCGTAATTAATATCCATATTGTCAACCGAAGGAATATTACCAACAGTTCCAGCAGTAGCAACTATCATTTGGTTTTCAATTGCCCTGGCTTGCGCGCACAATTTTACACGTAAATGTCCATGCTTTTCATCGGTACTGAATGGTACAAAAAGAATTTTAGCACCTTTGTTACAAGCAATTCTAGCCATTTCAGGAAATTCTACATCGTAACAAACATTGATTGCAACTTTACCACAATCGGTATTGAAAACTTTTATTTCATTTCCTGGTCTTACTCCCCACCATTTTGCTTCATTAGAAGTAATGTGAATTTTATATTGCTTTTCGTAAGTTCCATCTCGTTTAAACAAATAAGAAATATTATATAAATTATCGTTTTCAACTTGTAAATGTGTTCCAGCAATGATGTTAATATTATACTCCAATGCCAATCTTGCAAACAAATTTACATAATCTTCAGTATAATTATCTAGTTTTCTAATACTGTCTTCTGGACTCATACTTTTGTACTCATGCAATGAAAGTAATTGAGTAGTAAAAAGCTCGGGAAATAGCGCAAAATCTGACTTGTAGTTACTCGCGACATCGGTAAAATATTCGCATTGTTGTGCAAATTGTTTAAAGGAAGTAATTTTCCTAAGTTCATATTGAATACAACAAATGCGTACTTTTTTCATCAACACACTTCGTTCTCTGGTCTCTGCTTGATAATCCAAATTTACCCATTCTAGTAAAAGTCCGTAACCTTCACTCTCTTTGTCTTCGGGCAAATAATCTTTAATGATTCGCTGAATCGTAAAACCATGTGCCAATTGAAAAGTAACAACAGGATCTTTTATTTTTTTATCAACTACACGTTTTATATAAGCTCTAATCCCAAACTCTTCTGAATGCTTGTTGTAATTTGGAACACGCCCACCAATCAAAATGCGCATCAAATTTTTGTCTTCACATAAATTCCTGCGCATTTCATACAAACGTCTACCAATTTTCAAACCTTGGTAATTGGGATGAACCATTACTTCAATTCCATATAATGTGTCACCTTCTTCATCGTGGTTTGTAATGTATCCGTTATCGCAAATTTCTTTCCATGCATGGTCGTCATCATATTCATCCCAACTCACCATTAAACTAGTTGCAGAACCAACTATTTTGCCCTCAAAAGTAATAATTTGCATTCCTTCTGGAAATATTTTGTATTGGCTTTCCAGCATGTCATATTTCCAAGGTTCATTATCAGGAAAACATATTTTTGATAAAGCGATAATTTCCTCAAAATCGCCTTTTTCGGCATTTCTTTCTATTAATTTTGGTTTTCTGCTATTGCGAATTTTCATTTATAATATTTTTTATCTAAGTAGTAGTTTTAATAGTTGTATTGACTGATAAGAAAATTCCAAGTTCGAGGCTTGTGCAGGTAGAAAAATGGGAGTTTGCAGCTTGTACTGAGCGGAGTCGAAGTATAGCAAATGACCAGTTTTTTAGCGAGCATAACGAAGAAATTGGGATTTTATTGCAGGCACTATCTAATCATTAGTTTAAGTGAAACAATATTGCTTGCACTTAAAAGACCTTGATTAAAAGCATTGCCAAGGGCATAATCTATTTGAATTTTATTCAGCTTCAAACCAACACCAATAGCTGGTGAAACGTTAAAAGACGAACTTCCATCAATGTTTTTCACTTTCTGGAAATTATTAATTCCACCTCTTATAAACACTACTTTTTTATAACCTAATTCAGTTGCTATTCTTGGATCTAAATTTAAATATTTGCTTGAAACCAACGTGTTTCTTTGCCCATCGGTATTTACATCAAAATCAATACTTCCCAAAACCGAAAACCAACTTTTTTCAAAAGTATAACTACTTCCAACAGTTAATTTGGGTAATGTAAGTTCTAAATTATTATTGGGTAAAGCATTTCCTGTGCTTAATAATTTTTCTTTATCAGCTTCGCTAAATGTGTAATTCCAAGCGTTAAAAGTGGTAGTAACATCACGAAGTATGGCTCCAAATCTGAATCTTTTTACTTTATATAAAGCACTTGCATCTAATCCAAAACCCCAAGCATTGGCAAATTCGCCAATTACTCTTCTTATAATTTTCACATTGGCACCCAATTGCAAATTTTTTACCCATTTTGTTTCAGTGGCATAACTGCCAATAAAAGCGTAATCTACTGCTGAAAAATTAGTGATTTTGGTTAAATCTATTTGTCCATTGCTATTTACCAAATATAAAGTATTTGGAATATTATCGACTCCAGAGCGAATAATAGAAATAGCAGCCACTGATTTGTCGTTTAACCTAAACGCACCTGCTAAATAATCATGAGTTAAAATTCCTGCAAACTGGCTATTTCTCATTCCAATTAACTGAAATTTGTCGTCCATATCAAGTAGTGCTGCCGGATTATAATAACCTGCTGTAACATCGTTAACATTGGCTACCGCGGTTCCTGCCAAACCTAAATTTCTGGCTCCAACACCTATACTTAAAAACTCGTTACTGTACTTTAACTGAGCAAATGAATATTGAAATACAAATAGTGTGATTAAACTAAGTCCTATTTTTCTCATTGAATTTATTTAACTAAAATTTCTTTAAATGTTGTTCTTTACTTCATTCGAATTTATACTGAAAACTTGCTTTAACTGAGCAACAATTATCAAAGGATCATAAAAATATTGTTTTTCAATTTTATTGATAAATTCCTTCAAAAAAAACTTATCATTTATACTCATTTCGATTGTTGTGGCATGTTTATAAACCCTTGCAATTGAAAAAACAAAACTATCGTTATATTCATATCCAAACAAGTATTTTACTTCACAAAAATGGTGAAAATTTCGCATAAATTGGTCAATATTCTTGTTTGAAAAGCGTAAAACGAAATCTGCTAATATTTTAGTATCTATAAGTTTTAAATCATTGTAAAATGAATGACAAGCTGAAGGAAAATGTTTTACTAAAAGCCTATCTATTAACATTTCAAACAAAATATGTGATAAAAACCATTTTCTATGTAAATGTGCCAAAAGTTCAAAATTTTTCAATTCATCATTTATTATTTGAGTAAAATTTTTAAAAAATGGTGATGGATGAAATACTTTATCGGCATTCAAATGGGCTATACAGCCTAATTGTAATTCTTTCTGATGTGAATTCAATTCAATTTGCTGATTTTGAAAACCTTTAGCATAATTTCTAGAAAAATCAGGCAAAAATAAGGCAGAATTATAGTAATAATTGCCAGGTTTGCTATCAATATAATAATGCGAAAGGTAGTTCAAAGCTTATTTTTAGACAAATAAAGGCTAATTTTATGAAACAAAAAATAACTGATTTTGGGGAATAGTATGTTTTAAAATTTAAACTACAGACTAAAAAATTAATAGCTGGCTCATAAGGACAGAAGTTTTATTTTAAAAAATCTATGCGATTCTCAGCAATTAGCACCTAATTTTATATAATTTATCCAAAAAAATAGTTTTAATAATTATAGTTAACTATTAATTTTTAGATTTAAATTATGCACTTTACAATTGTTTTTATCAATGAATTGTATGCTATTTTGTTGAACCTAAGAACGTATATTAGTTTATATATGAGTGTTTTATAGTCACAAATGTAAAGTTACCTGATCACCCATTACTATACAAATGTAAATACTTAACTTTACATTTGTTTTATCGGAATACATTTGTAAATTTGTCGCTTTACAAATGTATTATTGCGCTGATTACCAATATGGATGAACTTAACAAACGTGTATGTGAAATAATGGAGCGCTTTTGCGGATCCAAATCTATTTTCGCCAATGAATTAGGCGTTGGTTTGCCAATTATAACCCATATTACTAATGGTAGAAATAAACCTGGAATTGATATTTTGCAAAAAATACTTATTACCTACCCTACTATTAATGCTACTTGGCTTATGATTGGGAAAGGTGAAATGATTACAACCGAAAAAGCAAAGCTAAATATTGATAATGAGTTGAATAAAATCGCTGAATTGGTACTTAAACTAAACACTTTTAAAACCAATACATCGCAAGTTATTAGTTATCATAAACTGTTTATGGATGAATTAAGGCATATCAATGAGTTGGATGCTATTTTGCTAAACACTCAAAGTGAATTAGATAAAACTCAACAAAATATCAATGTAGAAATTGCTAATTTGAAATCTAAAGTAAAATAATTGATGATTATATATAAACAACTCTTTTTCTGTTATTTATTTTATTAATTTTCTGTCAAATTTAAATCCAAAACTTCATGCTTAGTTTTTTAGAAATGATATTTTTTGTAAATCATTTAAATCAATAACAGGTTTACATAAATAAAATTAATAAACTTTGCTCCTATTTTTCTCGATTTTATTTTTGAAAAAATGAATTTCCTCAATTGATTTAAAAATTATCAAAACTTTTATCTGAATAGAAATGTTAGTTGTATGTTTGCTGTAATTCTAAAATAGACTAAATAAAAATAACATGACTGATAAAACTGAATTTTTGAACGTATATGCCGAACAGACTCCAAATCCTGAAACGATGAAGTTTGTTTTTAATAAAATGATATTACCTGATGAGGCAGAAGATTATCCAACCAAAGAAAAAGCAAATGCTTCGCCATTAGCAAAAAGTTTGTTTGAATTTAGCTTTGTAAATGGCGTATTTATTATGAATAATTTTGTTACCATTACAAGATCTGTTGGTTCTGAGTGGCACGAAATTATGCCCATTGTAAAAGAATTTTTAAAATCATATGTAGAAGCAGACGAACCTATCACTTACAAAACTGATAAATCAAATATAGAAGGTTCAGATAATGTAATCATTGCACAGATTTTAGATGTGTTAGACACATATATAAAACCCGCAGTAGAGAACGATGGCGGATTGATTTCTTTCAAATCATTTAACGAAGAAAGTGGTGTTGTAATAGTTGAACTAAAAGGTTCTTGCAGCGGCTGCCCATCATCAACAGTAACTTTAAAAAAAGGAATTGAAGGTTTGCTAACCCGCATGGTTCCTCAAGTTAAAGAGGTTGTTGCTGAAAGCCTTTAGAAAAAATTTTTTTTTATTACACACAAAAGCCAATTCAGTTTTGAATTGGCTTTTGTGTGATTTACAATTCCATCCTATATGTTCTATGCACTTTGGTAGTTTTAGCGCCTAATTTTTCAAAAAGTCCGTGCATTTTCGGATTGAAATCCCCTATCCAACCTAACTCTGAAGTATTTATTTTCGGAAAATTTTGGAGTGCATCATACAAGCTTATTATCATACCTGTTTCAATTCCTTTTTCTTGAAATTCAGGAATCACACCAAACACTTCTCCCCTAATTCTATTCACTTTTCCAAAGGTTTTATAGTACATAAATTTCAGCATTGCCCACCAATTCATTTTGCCATTTAGCTCTTTAAAAATTTGGTTTACATCAATTACACTTACATAAAAACCAATTGGTTTTCCGTGAGCGTATGCAAACCAAATGGCTTCTTCCATAATTATTGGCTTTAACTCCAGCATTTCAGCCATAATTCGCTCTTTGGTCATTGGCACAAAATCTTCACGATGAGACCATGCTTTGTTATAAATTTCAACAAAATCAAGCCCAAATCGTTCCAATTCATTCATTTTAAAATGCTCAAAACTATAATCAGGATTTTGCATTACTCGGGCCGAAAGTTTTTTAAACCTTTCCATGTCAAAGTTAGCATACGTTATTTCACTAGTCGTTTGCTCTGTGTGTTGTACAAAGCCGTAATTTAAAAATTGCTTTTCGTAATATTCCCAATTGAAATTTTCTTTGTAAGAAGGGTTTTTATATCCAGCAACCATTAAGCCCCAAAAAGCATTTTTTTCACCAAAATTTATTGGCCCGTTTACTATATTTATTCCTTCTGTTTTTAACCAATTAGTTGCAGTTTCAAACAATAATTTTGATGCATTGAAATCGTCAATACACTCATAAAAACCGAGACCGCCAAAATGATCTTTTCCTTTAAATTGAGTAGAATCAAAAAATGCCGCAATCCTTCCAATTGACTGTCCTTGCTCGTTTTTTAAAATCCATTGTTGGGCTTTACCCGTTTTAAAATGGATATTTTCATGCTCATCAAAAACTTTTTTTATGTCCTTATCTAATGGACAAATCCAATCATTATTTCCTTTATAAATAATGCGATGTACATTGATAAAATCTTCTAATAATGCGGGAGTATTAACTTCTAGTATTTTCATTTATGATAGTTATTCTTTTAAGTTTTTACCGTGAATAACTCTAATTATTTTTAAAGTATTTTGTTCAATTTTATATAATAGAACATATGTATTTTCGAAAACAGCACACCTAAAACCAGCCTCTTTAAATATTTTGTTCCTACACAATTGGTATTTTTCAATATATAAAACCAATGAATTAATAAATTCCATAAGTCTATCTAAATACCTAAGTGCTGTTTCTGGATATCCTGCTTCAGCTATGTATTCTAAAATACTGTTTAAGTCTTTTTGAGCCTTTTTCGAAACAATTATATTCATTCCGAAAACTTTTTCTTGAAATTGTCAAAAACATTTTTAACTGGTAAATACTCATCCACATCAGCTTCATTTACTATATTTATATAGTCACTTTCATTTAAAACATTTCCAGCTATAGCAAAATTATTTTCCAATTCTACATTTTTAACACCAGCTATTTTACTAATTTCATTCAATAAAAGTGTTATATCATAATCTTCGTTTGGAGTTACAATTAAATGTTTCATGTTTTAAGTTTCTTATAGTCTTCTGAACAATGCTTCAATCGTTTCAATGGTTACCTTTTCTTTCCAATCTGTTCCAATGGCATGGTTCCACATATGAGGCAAGTTATAAGCTACATGTGCCATGGCAGTTATTTCTGCATCACTCCATTTTTTACTTAACCTTTGTGGCAAAGTAATATTATGTTTGGCAAGCATGGTATTGAATTCAGCTACGCCTTCAGGATAATAATCGCTTAAATGTTGAAATGCTAAACAATTTGCATAGCAATGTTTTTCTCCAAAAATTTTACTCAAACCATAACTCATTGCATGACAAACGCCCACTTCGCTATAAGTCAAACTAAGTCCACCCATCAAGGAAGCAACCATTAATTTATCATCATTTTCTGGACTCTGTCCAGCAGTTTCACTCAAATAAATATCCTTACATAGCTTTAAACTTTGTTCGCCATAAGCCATGCTATAGGCATTATTTAAAATTCCATCTCTGCTTTCAATGCAATGAATAAAAGTATCCATTCCGGTATAAAACCATTTATCAACAGGTACAGTCGCAGTAAGCTCAGAGTCTAATATAACTTGGTCAAAGATGGTCCATTCGCATTTCAAACCTAATTTTTTTTCTGGTCCGGTAAGCACTGCTGTCATTGAACATTCAGCGCCAGTTCCCGAAATAGTTGGTACACCAACATGGTAAACTCCGGGCTTTTGTATGAGGTTTAAGCCTTGATAATTTTGTGATGGTCCTTCATTGCAAAGCATTAAAGCAAGTGCTTTGGCAATATCCATAATGCTTCCGCCACCAATTCCAATAACGCCACTTGGCAAACCTTTACCTGCTAATATTTCATCACGAAGTTGATCAATTTGTTCCGTAGTTGGTTCATGAGGATCAACATCAATAAAATAAACAGTGTCTTCAGGTTGGTTTTGGAGCTTATTTTCCAAATCTTTTCCTTTAAAGTAACGGTCAACTACATAAACAAAATATTTGTTGTTTTCACTACGTTTTGGCGCAATAATTTCAGCCAATTGCCCAAAACTACCACGACCAAAAACGGTTTTTTCTATGCTTTTAAAATTTTTATGCATGTTATTATTTTTTGCCACTGATTACACAGATGGCACTGATTTACTTTTTATTTTTATAATTTTTTTTATATCAAATTACAATAATTGAAATTACAACTATTTGTGTAATCTTTGGCTATTTTTATTGAATTATTTTATTCAAGTTTTAATTGAAAATTACCACATAATATTCCTTTTACAGTAATATCTTCATCCAATTCTTCCCACCTAAGTGCATAGCCATTTAATCGCAATTCTACTTTTTCCAATTCTAAATCTGTCGCATTTTTTAATAGCTTGAATCTAGAAGCTGGGAAACCAATTATACGACCATCAGTTAATTGAATAAAAATTATTTTGTTTTTTACCCAAACATCAACCCCTACAGGCTCAGCAATTGTATTATTTTGTATTAGAATGGTATTCATTGTATTTAGCTTTTATTAGGTTTATATTTTCAAAAACAAGCTTTTCTATTTCCCTTATTTGATGTGGTTTTACATTAATATTACTTGCCAAAATAATAGGATCTAACCAAAATTTACACTCACCATCGGGTGTCGATATATGAATATGAGGTGGCTCATTTCCTTCATCAGAATAAAAGTGAAATCTCAAATTTCCAATTCTTAATATTGTTGGCATTTTTTATTTTTTTTGTCACAGATTCACATATTATTTTTTCAATTAATCTGTGAATCTGTGGCTATTTTTTTATGCTGTTTGTGCTAATGCTGATTTGATTGATGTAGTCATTTTCGCAACTAAATCTTTCAATTCTTGTTCAGTCCAAGTTGCTTTAATTCCAAATGAAATTAAACGACCAACTGTTTCTTGTGTTTTAGGTAAATCCAAATTACTATAATCTTGAGGAGCACCTAACAACTGTACATTGGTTTTTGCAGCTACTTTACCTTCTTTTATATGATTCCATTGATTGATAAAATGGTACATATTGGTAAACCAATAGTTGAAACCTGCAACACCATTTTTGTTAAATTCATCTACAGTTTTCATTGCAGCTTCGGTGTTAGGTAAGAACATATTTAGGAAAGTAGCCGAATCGCCATCAGCATCAGGAATGGTTGCGAAGCTTACACCTGCAATTTTCCCTAATTCAGCCATCATGAATTTTTTGTGCTTGTTATTTACTTCCCTAATCATTGGCACTCTGCGTGTTTGAGCCAAGCCTACAGCAGCATGCAATTCAGAAATTCTATAATTAAAACCTACAATTGGGTGGTTTTCCATACCACGATTATTGCCTTGATGATCATGTCCGTGGTCAGCAAAACTATCAGCTAATTTATAAGCAGCTTCGTCATTTGTAACCATTACACCACCTTCGCCAGCTGTAGCAATTTTGAAAAAATCGAAACTATAGCAACCAGTTTTTCCATATAATCCTGTAGAAATACCTTTGTAACTTGCAGCCATTGCTTGTCCTGCATCTTCAATCAAAACAATATTATGCTCCTTAATTACTTGCATAATTTCGTCCATTTGCGCCATTTGTCCACACATATGAACCAACATCACCGCTTTAGTTTTGGGAGTAATAGCTTTTCTAATTCCTTCAGCACTTAAGCATAAAGTTTCATCAATTTCAGCAAAAACAGGTAATGCGCCTGCAAAAATTACAGCTTCTACCGAAGCAATATATGTGAATGGAGGAACAATCACTTCATCGCCAGCACCAATGCCAGCAGCTGCTAACGCACAACTTACAGCAGTACTTCCACTACTTACAGCATGTGCATATTTTGCACCAACTAATTTGGCCACTTCAGCTTCAAATTCGCGTGCTTTCCAAATATTATTTCTTTGTGCATCGTGGTTATATCTAAAAAGAATGCCTGTTTCCAAAACATCATTGATTTCTTTGCGCTCGTCTGCGCCAAAATATTCGTTTCCTGCCATGATTATAAAATATGTTTGATTGAGTTAATTAATTGCACAAATATAATGTGAAAATAGATAAATAAAATGTACAATTTACAAATAGTTTTTTTGTTAAAATATCCTATTTTTGAATAAAATATTGTATAAATGAGCACACTTGAATTAAAACAATTATTGGTTCAGAAAATTGAACTAATAGATGATGCTAATTATTTGATAGCTATTAATAATTTAATTGATAGGGTAAATACAGACAACTCTGTTTTTCATCTAAATAGTACTCAGAAAAGTAAGTTACAAATCAGTAAACTGCAAGTAAAAATGAATGAAACAAAAGACTTAGATATTACGTTTGACGAAATTGATTCATGGCTACAAAAAAGATAAAACTTACTGAAATTGCAAAAGAAAGTATTATTGATATTTTGGAGTTTTATATTTTACAAAAATGGCAATTCAAATTTTAGTAAAAAATTATCATTACAAATAAAATCCACCATCAAATTGATTGCAAAATATAATTATGCTGGCAAACAAACAGATGAAGAAAATATAAGAGTTTTTATAAAAGATAGAAATGCAATATTTTACGAGATGAATTCAACAAACATAATTGTTCATTTAGTTTGGGATTGTAGAAGAAACCCTGAAGAATTAGAATTCGGTACATAAAAAATCCCCAATTGAAATGTATCAATTGGGGATTTAATTTATAAAAATTTAGTTCTTACAAACCAAATTTTCCTCTTAATTTTTCTACTTCAGCTACGCGAGCAATTGATACTGCGTATGCTGCAATTCTCATTGGAATATTATATTTCAATGATGCTGCATAAACGCCTTCAAAAGCAGTTTTCATAACTCTATCAGCTCTTCTGTAAACGCGTTCTTCTGTCCAGTAATAACCTAAACGGTTTTGAACCCATTCGAAATAACTAACAGTTACACCACCAGCATTTGCTAAAATATCAGGAACAACCATGATACCTTTTTCATTTAAAATATGATCTGCACTTGCACTTGTTGGACCGTTAGCTCCTTCAACTATAATTTTAGCTTTAATTCTTGAAGCGTTTTCTTCAGTAATTTGATCTTCCATGGCCGCAGGAACCAAAACAGTTACGTCTAATTCTAACAATTCAGCATTGGTAATTTTTGCTAATTTATAACCTTCTAAAGTTCCATTATTTCCATCGCGGTATGCAATTGCTTCTTCTACATTAATACCTTCAGCACTATAATAAGCACCACTCACATCACTAATTGCAACAATTTTTAAACCTTGTTGAGCAATTAATTTTGCACTGATTGAACCTACGTTACCAAATCCTTGAACTGCACAAGTAGCACCAATTGGGCTAATGCCTAATTTGCCTAAAGCTGCTCTGGTTGAAACCATTACACCACGTCCAGTTGCTTCAACACGGCCTAATGAACCGCCTAAAACAATTGGTTTTCCTGTTACTACTGCTGGTGAAGAACGACCTACTAATTTTGAATATTCATCCATAATCCAAGCCATTTCTTGCGGACCAGTTCCCATATCAGGAGCAGGAATATCTTTATCAGGACCAAACACATCAACCATCATATCGGTGTAAGAACGAGTTAATCTTTCTAACTCACCTTTACTCATACTTTTTGGATCGCATTTAATACCACCTTTTCCTCCACCATAAGGAATTCCAACTACTGCACATTTCCATGTCATCCAAGCTGCTAAAGCTTTTACTTCATCTAAATGTACAT
>JBMOGB010000055.1:0-19438 GCA_049318585.1 Bacteroidia bacterium
CTGTCTTCTCTATTAACTATAAAAGTCCTTTGCCACAAACCACCAGATACACTTATAGAAGCTAATTTAATTGTTGCAGTTGGTCCTAAATCATTTAAATTACTTGTAATTGTGCCAGGGACAAAACCAGCATCTATTGTATTATGGTGTTCCATATTGTAAATTTCTGACCTACCATCAGAAAAAAGGGGTGGATCTAACATAAGCAAGTCGTTATCTGCTGCTATTATAAAACTACCAAAATCATCATGTTCATGTCCCCATGATTTTATTAAACCCTTACCTCCGTTCAAAGCTGAACCTTTTTCAGCATTTATATGAATGTAATGTCTACCTTTTCCAGCTAGTTCATCTGCTTTTCTGCTACGTATTACTATATCTCCACTTGCCATTTGATTTGATGGTGGAAAGTTTATTGTATTGGTTTTAGGTAATGATACTAAATAATCTTCTTTTAAATCTCGAAGTGCATAAATATTTCTTAAAAAGCTATATTTTTTACTTTTGTTACCTAAAATAGCTAATGAAGAATTAAATTCTTTACCTGGCCAACTATCATCAATAGTAGGATGGGTTCCATTTGGTTGTATTAAATTTGAATACCATTCATACAGATTATGGTAATCAGGGTCGTGCCAAAAATTACGAACATAGAAAGGATCTGGGTCTAAAACAAAAGAGTTGTAAGGATTGATTTTATCAACAGGTGAAAAATTATTTCTAGCTTTATACATTGGTATTAAGTTTTCAAAAGCAAACATAAAATAATGCGTACCTTCTGCATATCCAAATAATCCACTTGCTTGACTCATTTTTTTTCCAAAAAGAAAACCATCTCGCCACATTACTTTATGAATATTATAATAAGCAGAGTTTGCCCACCGAACTGGACTTTTATAATAATTCCAAAAGTAAGTACCAAAGTCGTGAAAGCATATAGCTGCGCTTGCCAGTGATGCACCAATTACCAAATTAAAATTGTTATGTGCTAAATTATAAACACCAAACGTAGCTTGTGCTCTTAATTGTAAAGGTTTTACATAAAAATCAATTATTCTTTCGGCTGATTCATTTAAACGTGAAATTACAATATTGTCGTTTGGTAAATTAGGATCTATATTGTAACACCATCGTAACATATCCCAAGCTTGACAAAGTTGCTGTAATTCTTTAGCTCTCCAAATAAGGTTTCCCCATTCTATATTTCCCAATGAACCACCAAATGGAATATAATCGTAAATGTTATTAAGCCCTTGTGCTTTTACATATCTCAAATACTAAATCGCTCTGTCTCTATAACCATTTCTATCAGCTGTACTTAGTGTATCTCCACTAGCATTTAATCCTACCAAATATACAAATGCACTAGCTTTAGCACGTGCGGGTGAAGTACACGTATTATCGCTGTGATTAATTGCCCACAATTCTATAGTAAGGTCTAAATACTCAGGAAGAAGGCAGTTTTCAATTGTAGTTGTACCTGCTGATGCTAATATTTTTTTATAAAGTTCTTTTTCATCAGAAAAAGCAATTTTTATCTTTTCTCTCATACTATCTAATTGAATCCTTAAATAGTTATTGCCTTCTAAGCTTCTATCAAAAGTAAAATAAGGCCCTTCGCTCCTGAATGATTCTTCAGTGTAACGACCATGAACTGGTTTTCCTAAATTTTTTAAAAATTCCCATGCTTCATCTAACCAATCAGAAAAACCAACGGGTTGAGAGTTTTTTTGCTTTTTAATAGTTCTTTTTATTTTATTTTTTTTATTAATTATTGGTTTACTAAACTGTTTTTTTTCAACAGAATTTAGCTCTCTTATTTCTTGACAACTATCAAGTATATTATTATCATCTAAAATATTCGTATTGTATGTTTCTCTACAAACATTTAATGTGTCATTTTCTGCTTTTAAACTACTTAAAATAATTAGTTGAAAAGAAATCAGTAGAATTATATTTTTCATTTTATTAGTTCGTAAGTAACTGATGATGTTTTTAACATTAATACACTATACTTAGGTTTTATATAAACCACCATGTTTTGTTCTGGTAGATTTATTATTGTGTCATACTTAATATTTAATATATTAACACTGTAAATAGGAGGATAAGGTTTTCTAAATTCACTATAACCATAACCACGTGTTTTACTTTTATTATTGACATTAATATATACTTCCGAAAAGCCATCTAATTTTGCATTATAAACAATATCAAAAAAATCGGTATCAGATGCAGACATGCGAAGTAGGAGTTTTTCGTTTTTGTAAAACTCTGTACACTCAATGGAAGTTATAGTTGAACCCTCTTCAAAACTTTGATTTAAACCTAAACTTTTAAAGAGAAGAGTGTCTTTTCCATTTTTCAAAAAAAGCCTTGTACTTGTATCACTGTATGGAATAATGTCCGGTAAATAACTTCTATCAACATAAGTTGTTTTAGTACTCGGGTCAGGGCAGCTTTTGCTGCAACTGCTAATAATGCTAATAATGCCAATAAGGCTAATAATGGTAATGAGTTTTGTAATTTGTTTCATAGTTATTTGATTTTTATTTGTTATTTATATTATTATTTTCCATTCTATTGAACATAAAATATGGACCTTCTTTTTTCATATTCTCTTCTTCGTAATAACCCCATACTGGCTTCCAAAGTGGGCTAATAAAATCAATTAATCCAACTAAAAAATCACCAAATCCATCTGGTTTATTATTTGACTTTATATTTGATTGTTTATTTTTCGGAATTGATTTATTACTAATCTTATTTGTTTTTAAATTTATTTCTCCACTACTATTGTCAACAATAAGTGAATCATAAATTGGATTTACACAATGTTTTATTATTATACTATCGTTACAAACTAATAAGCTATCATTTTTGGCACTTACTTTATTTATAGTTCCAAGTATTATTAAAATTACAATTATCTTTTTCATTTTATTTAGTTAATTAATTCGTAAGTTACTTTAGTTGTTTTTATTTTTATTATTCCAATTTTTGGTTTTAAACAAATGCTATCTGGATAATTTAGTTTCAATATTCTAACTGTATCGTATAAATTATTCAAGACCTTTAAACTAACAATAGGAGGATAATAATATTTGAAACTTTCATAACTATATTCTTTAGTTGTATTTTGATTATTTATTCTCATAGTTACCCTTGGATCAGAAAAAGTGTTTGAATAATAATTTATTCTAAAATAATCTGAATCTGTTGCTAACATTAATAGGCTAAGTTGTTGTAAATTAAAATTCTTTGGACAATCACTTTCTAATGTAGAACCATCCAAAAAAGTTTCTTTTATACCTTGGCTTCTAAAAATCAAAGTGTCTTTTCCGTTTTTCAAAAATAACCTAGTGCTAGTGTCACTATAAGGCATAATAAAAGGTAAAAAGCCTTTATCTACATAATTGGTCACCGTATCGTGTTTGGGGCATTCTGGGCTGCAACTGTTAAAAAAGGCAATAAGGCTAATAATGGTAATGAGTTTTGTAATTTGTTTCATATGTTTAGTTTTTTATTTAGTCATTCAAAAGTGGTCTATGTAATTCATAAATACAATACCCATTAGTGGGTATATTTTGTTCAAATACATCTTGTGTTTTTTTAAGCAAACCTTAGTAATAATTATCGCAAAAACAATAATACATATGTAGTATTTTTATATGCAAACATTCACAATATAATTCAATAAAAATAACCCTAGAGGTAGTGAATTTTAAAATTCACTACCTCTAGGGTTATTCAATAAAATGGAATATGGTATATCCTGTTTTATTTGTTTCTAAACAAAAGTCAATATAAAGTACTTCTAAATTTGCAGTGGTAAAGTTAGGAAAAACATAAAAACATTAGAATAAATTGGATTGTATATCCTAAAAACGGTTTTATTTTTTTACGAATGTATCAATACTTAAAAAATTCTTGCTGACCATTTTTAAAAATTAAGTTATTTTTATGATAAAGTATTTAAACTGACAAAAACTCAAAATTATGTAACATTTTTTTAAAACCATTCCAAAACTATATTGTATTTATGCAAAGTGATACTTCAATTTGATAAAAATACCATAAAACTACTGAGAATTCCTTTCAGCTTTTTCCTGATGCCTGTGTTTTTGTTTGCTTTGGCGTCTATAAACAGCATTCATTTAGTCAACGCATTTATTGCATTTGTTGCTTTGCATTTATTTATTTATCCTGCTAGCAATGGTTATAATAGCTATATGGACAATGATACCGAAAGTATTGGCGGACTTAAAAACCCACCAATGCCTACTAAAAACTTATTTTATGTAAGTTTCCTTTTCGATATAATTGGGCTTGTGCTTTGTAGTTTTATAAGCTTTGGTTTTGCTGCACTAATAATGCTTTATATTTTAGCTTCGAGGGCATATAGTTTTAAAGGAATTCGGTTAAAAAAATATCCATTTATTAGTTGGATTACCGTAAGCTTTTTTCAAGGAAGTTATTTGTTTTTAGTGCTATTCTTTTGCTTAAGCAATAATTTTAAACTTGAACAATTTCCTACTGTTTTGTTCTTTGTACCTTCCTTATTAATTGGAGCAACTTATCCGCTTTCTCAAATTTACCAACACCAACAAGACAAAGCAAGTGGAGATATTACTTTAAGTATTTTGTTAGGCTATAAAGGCACCTTTATTTTTAGTGCTACTTTGTTTATCATAGCTACTATTTTGTTTTTTATTCAAACAGAATTCCTCACACTAAATTTTTTGCATTTTTATTGGTTTCAAGCATTTTTATTTCCTGTTGTTGCTTATTTTTTATGGTGGGCTTACCAGGTTTTTAAAAACAGCCAACATGCAAATTTTCAGAATACAATGCGTATGAACATGCTTTCATCATTGATGCTAACTATCTATTTTACTTTAGAAATTATAATTAAAAACTGGTATAAATGAGTTTTATAAATAAAATTGGAACAGCTACTGCTCCATTTAAAATGAACCAAACGGATGTGGCTCATTTTATGAAAAACTTTTATGATATATCAGCCGATGAAAAACGTAAAATTGGATTAATGTACGACCGTTCAGGAATTCAAACTCGTTACAGTGCCATTCCTGATTACAATTTAAATTTTGAAAATAAGCAACTTTTACCAACCAATATTAGTGCTGAATTTCCAAGCGTAAATAAGCGTATGGAATTGTTTTTTAAAGTGGCTCCGGCAATGTGCGTTCAAGCTATAAAAAACTGCATAAATGAGGAGAGTGAATTGCAAAGCATTACCCATTTTATAACTGTTAGTTGTACTGGAATGGCAGCCCCGGGGCTAGATTTAATAGTAATGGAACAATTAAATTTACCCAATAACACACACAGAACTTCGGTAAATTTTATGGGTTGTTATGCTGTTTTTCATGCTTTAAAAATGGCAGATGCTTTTTGCAAAGCAAATCCTAATAACAAAGTGTTAATTGTTTCAGTTGAATTATGTACGCTCCATTTTCAAAACACTTTTTCAATGGAAAATGTTGCAGCCAATTTGCTTTTTGCCGATGGTGCTGCAGCTTGCATAGTTAGCAATGAAAGCACTTTTGAAAATGCCATTGAACTCAACTCATTTTATAGCCAAGTACTTTTTAATGGAAAAAACGACATGGCTTGGCATATTTCAGACACTGGTTTCCTTATGACTTTAAGTGCTTATATTCCACAGTTAATTGAAAGCGGAATTGGTAGTTTATTGGAAGGAATTTTAAAAGAAGCAAAACTAGAAAAAACTGCTATTCAAAATTGGGCCATTCACCCTGGCGGACGAAAAATAGTAGAAACCATTCAAAAAGAATTGAACCTAACCAACCAAAATGTAGAAGCTTCGTTTAATGTGTTGAAAAATTATGGCAATATGAGCTCTGCAACCGTGCTTTTTGTGTTACAGCAAATGCAAAACGAGAAAAGAAAAGGCAATGTTTTTGCTTGTGGATTCGGCCCTGGTTTAACGTTAGAAACTTTAATAGGTGAGTTTATTTAGTCAGATTGTATTTATAAAGTTAGTTTAATAAGTGATATAAGTAAAATTATTTTTTTAAACTTTACGTTTTTTGTTTTTTGTTTACATAAAAAACTATTTATTTGCTTTACACAAAAAAACAAAAAAGAATGAAAAAGAACTTACTAAATTTATTTACATTACTAGCTTTTAGTGCATTATGCTTTTCTGCATCAGCACAAAACAAACGCTTTGTTGACGAGGTTTTTTCAAATGTTTTGAAAACAACCAATATTGAATACGATAGTAATCGTGCCATCAATATTTTTCCTCCTAACACTCCTCCTATTATTACTGTTAAGTTGCGTTGCGATATTTACCAACCAGAAGGTGACACATTAATGAGAAGACCTTTGATTATTTTAGCTTCTACAGGTAGTTATTTACCAGCTATTATTAACCAACAACCTACAGGTAACAAAGATGATAGCTCTATAGTAGAACTAGCTAACCGTTTAACTAAACGTGGTTATGTAGTTATGGCAGTTAATTACCGCTTAGGATGGAATCCTTCTACAACTATTCAAGCTCAAGCAACTGAGCAACTAATTAAAGCTACTTACCGTGCTATACAAGATGTGCGTAATGCCATTCGTTACATGCGTGTAAATGCTGAAATGTATAAAATTGATACTTCTAAAATTATAGTTGGTGGTCAAGGTACAGGTGGATACGTAGCTTTAGGATTAGCTGCTGTTGATAAAAGAAGTGAAATAGAAGGAAGAGTAAAATTCCAAAGAGGTGATTTTACTCCAATGGTTAGTGTAGATACATTAGGCGATTGGAATGGAATTGGCGGAGCACCTTTCTTTAATTATGGTGGCGAATCTACTGTTTCTGGAAATGCACACATGGTATTTAATTATGGTGGTGCAATGGGTGATTCTACTTGGATGGATGCAAGCACTCTACCAATTGTTGGTATGCATTGCCCTACTGACTATTTTGCTCCTTACAAATCAGGAAATGTAATTGTTCCTACTACTGGTGTTACAGTAATTAACAGCGCTTCTGGTGCTGGTGCAGTTATTCCTTATGCTAATAGTTTAGGAATTAACAATAAAATAAATGCATTTGACTTTAAAGATCCTATTTCAATGAGAGCTATGTCAATTACTGGTGGAATCAAAAATTTATTTCCATTTATTTCAAGTTTCCCTGCTGAAGGTTCACCTTGGGAATGGTGGGATAGACCAACAGTTCAAGCTAACAATACTTATGGTTTAGGAACTGGAAGAAATGCTGATTCATTGGCTATGAAAACCAATCCTTTTATGAGTGCGGCACGTGCAAAAGCTTATATTGATACAATTGCTCAGTTTATTTGCCCTCGTATAGCAGTTCAGTTTGGATTATTTGGTGGTACAAGTGTAAATGAAGTAAATGTAAGCAGCTTTTTAGGTTTATTTCCTAACCCAGCTAAAGAAAACGTAACCATTAGCATGGACAAAACTCAAGCTAATATCAGCGAAATCAATTTGTTTGATATTACTGGTAAAGTATTGGTTTCAAATAGCAATATTGCTGCTCATGAGTTTGTTTTAAACACTGAAAACTTAACTAAAGGAATTTATTTGGTAAATGTAAAATTAGCCAATGGTGCTAGCGCAACTAAGCGTTTAGCTATTCAATAAGCTGTATTTTTAAATAATTTAAGAGTCCGTAAAAACCAAGTTTTTACGGACTTTTTTTTTTGATATAAATCGTAAAACAGCTAAAAGTTTGTATTTAAGCAATAAAAACACTTACTTTTGCCTCCTATCAAAAAATTATTTTAAACCTATACCTAAATTGAAAATTGTTGTAATTGGAGGAGGAGCAGCTGGTTTTTTTGCAGCTATAAGTGCAGCAAAAGCTAATGCTGAGGCCGAAGTTATTATTTTGGAAAAGACAGCTAAACTGTTACAAAAAGTAAAAATTTCGGGTGGTGGAAGATGCAATGTTACTCATGCATGTTTCGATTTAAAACAATTATCGCTGTCTTATCCTAGAGGCGACAAACATTTAAAAAGTGCATTCAGTCGTTTTTCAACGTCAGATACCATGGCTTGGTTTGAAGGTAAAAAAGTAAAATTGAAAACTGAACCTGACGGAAGGGTTTTTCCTGTTTCTGACGATAGCCAAACTATTATTGATTGTTTGATGAAAGAGGCAAAAAAACTTAAAATTCAAATTTTAAATAACAAAGAAGTTAGGCGAATAGAAACGCGAGATACAAGCTTTAAGTTATACGTTACCGATGGCGAAAACATAGAGTGTAATAAAGTAATAGTTACTACAGGTGGCGCTCCAAAAGAAGAGCAATTTAATTGGCTTAAAACACTAGGACACGACATTATTGAACCTGTTCCATCGTTATTTACTTTTAATTTACCAAACCACCCATTAACCGAACTTTCTGGTGTAGCAGTAAATCCAGTAAAAGTAAAAATACCTGAATTAAAATTGGAAACAAGTGGTCCTTTACTTATAACACATTGGGGTTTCAGCGGGCCTTCGGTGTTAAGGTTATCAAGTTTTGGTGCTCGTTTAATAGCTGAAAAAAACTACAATTTCGAAATACAAATAAGCTGGTTAAACGATAAAAAAGAAGAATCGTGCAGAAACGAATTGATGAATATTAAAGCGGCAAACCCAAACAGGCAAGTAAATAACTTGTTCCCTTTTAAATTGCCAACTCGATTATTAGATTATTTATTTGCAAAAAGCGATATTAACTCAAAACTTAATTGGGCAGAAATTAGCAAAGAGCAGGTAAATAAATTGGTTCAAGCTTTACTTTACGATACTTACCAAATAGAAGGAAAAACGGGCTTTAAAGAAGAATTTGTTACTTGTGGCGGTGTAAACTTAAACGAGATAGATTTTAAAAATATGCAAAGCAGAAAAATAAAAGGTTTATTTTTTGCTGGTGAAGTTTTAGACATTGATGGAATTACTGGTGGATTTAACTTTCAAGCTGCTTGGACTACTGGCTTTTTAGCTGGAAATGGTGCTGCGGTTTAGGTAAGTTTTACAGTTTTTCTTTTAAATTATTCCGAATTTTTGTTCATTCCGACTGGAATTTCATATGCAAAGTTCCGTAGGAACGACACTATTGTAACAACTGGTTTTAACCCGTTGAAATACAAACGAAATATCTTTCACTAAAACCCAAAAAAACTTGCGAAATGCCGAAGGCATTTCGCAAGTTTTTTTGGGTTTTAGTATTATTATTTTTATTGAATTCCACCAGTTTCACTGGCGGCTATTCATATTCAACTCCTTCAGAGTTGTTCTTTTGTTGCTTCTTAGGCTGACGCAAATTCACTCCGCATTTTTGTTCATTCCGATAGCTATCGGAACGCATTCCGAACTCCAATTATTTCTTGTTTTTCATTCCATCGTTAAAGCAAAACCTACACCTGGCTTCGTAGGAATCCAATTCACCTAACATTACTAAATTATTGTCGTTGGTTTTGCGGTAAGTATGCGTTGCAATATCGTTGCAAACCATGCATATGGCATGCACTTTTGTTACATATTCAGCTATAGCCATCAATGCTGGCATTGGGCCAAATGGTTTTCCTAAATAATCCATATCTAATCCTGCCACAATAACTCTAACGCCTTGTTCTGCTAGTTTTTCGCAAACAAAAACCAATTCATTATCAAAAAACTGGGCTTCATCAATTCCTATCACATTGGCATCGCCACACATCAATAAAATA
Source organism: Bacteroidia bacterium (assembly GCA_049318585.1). Classification (GTDB taxonomy): domain Bacteria; phylum Bacteroidota; class Bacteroidia; order UKL13-3; family UKL13-3; genus JAAFJM01. The sequence goes on from JBMOGB010000055.1 coordinate 9,736, forward strand.
TTAAGCGAAGAAGAAACGGGAGTAGAATTTATAGAATTTTGATTATGTGAAACAACGGCAGTATCATCATACCTTACATCAACCGATGGTTTAAAAATTTCTACCTTTTGGTTTGCTATTTTTGCTCGGTTCAGCCTGCGAATTAACTCTTCTGTTTTACCCGAAAACATAGAGCCGCAAACTACTTCTATCCAGCCTTTTCTTTTGTCGGTATGCGCGCGAGGTTCTATAAACATTCAATAACAAATATAATAGATTTTGAATAGGTTGTATGGTACAAATTACCATAATATTGTTTTTGGCTAATTGTCAATTATTAAACTTACAAATATTGTTTAAGGTTAGTAACACATGTTTATTATTAATTATTGTTTGGTGTTGCTTTTAAATGAATTTTTGCAGTATGAATTCCATTCAATTAATTAGTAAAATAAATTCGCGCATTGAAGATTTAGCCATGCTAAGTCAAGAAATACTGAAGCCAAATGGCGAATTAAGTAATATAGAAAAAGAAGTAATAAAAAGAAATTGTAGTGATTTATATGAGTTGGTTTTAAAACTAAAAACCAGCAACGATTTAAGTGATGAGCAATTGGCTTTAAAAGAAAATTTGAGTCAAGAAATAAGAAACGAACTTAGTTTTAAGGAAGTAATTACCAACAGTTTTCAAGATGATGTAAGCATAAATTCCATAGCTGAAACTAAATTACAAGAGCCTGTTATAACACAAGAAATAGTAGAATTAGTTCCTGAACCAATTGCAGCAATTGAACTTGAAAATATTCATCCAATTGGTGAAATATTGGCCGAAATAAAAGAAGATATTTACACACCAAAAATACAAGAAACGGAAACTATTATAGTTGAAAACGAGGTTTTTGAAACCCCTGTTTCAATACCAGTAATTGAAGAAGAAATTGTTGTTATAGAACAAGAAATTAAGTCCGAAATTATTGAAATTCCTAAAGTTGAAATTCCTGTTGTAGAAACCGTAATTATTCCAAAAATTCTTGATGTTCCTATATTTGAAACCAAATTAGTGAATGAAGAACCAAAAGAAAAACCTGTTTCATTTTTTAGCATTGGAAAAACAGTAATGCCAAGAACAGAGCCAAGTTTAAACGAAAAAATTGCACAAAAACTAGAAGGTTTTCAATTGTCGGAAAAAGTGATAGAACCTAAAATAGACAATTTAAAAACAGCTATTTCATTGAACAAAAAAATAGCTTTTGTAAATGAATTGTTCAAAGAAAATGTGGTTGAATACGCCAAATCTATTGATAAAATAAACAGTTCTGAAAACTTAAATGAAGCAATGCTTATTTGGACAGAACTAAAAATAAATCACAACTGGAACAATGAAAATGCGTTAGTAAAAGATTTAGAGAAACTGATTCAAAGAAGGTTTAGTTAAACAACAAAAAAGCTGTATTTATTTGCTTAATTAGCTAAAACATTTCCGGTAATAGTTAATAAAGTATTGGTGTCTGTTGGATCTTCTAAAACGCCAGTAATATAAATATTGTTTTTTGCTTTTATGTTGTCTTCTTCCGAAATGTGGGCACTAATCAAATATATTGAAATGTTTTTTTCAATATTTAACTCTTCAAACTCATTTAAAAAACTCCAACCATCCATAACAGGCATGTTAATGTCTAGTAAAATAATATCGGGTAAAGAGTTCAAATGATTCTTAAATGAATTGATAGCATCTTCACCATTCACAAAAGTTGTAATTTGATTACAAATGGAAAGTTTTAAAATGGATTTTTTTACAATAAATGAAAAAACATCATCATCGTTTATAATACAAATATGTTCAATTTTGTTCATTCTTTACTTCAAAATAGGCATTGCAAAGTAAGAGTTTTTAGTAAATATTTTAACTTTGAAAAATTATTTTTTTTCAGTTTCCCAATCAATTATTACTATTTTTTTTTATCTAAATAAAGCTATTCAAAACACAACAATTGATTTAATATTGAACCGTGGAAAATATTTTTTTTACCGATGATTATTTTATGAAACAAGCCCTAATTGAAGCACAAAAAGCTTTTGATTTAGGTGAAGTTCCTGTTGGGTGTGTAGTAGTTTGTAATAATCAAATTATAGGTAAAGGGCATAACTTAACAGAACAATTAAATGATGTTACTGCCCATGCCGAAATGCAAGCCATAACTGCTGCTGCTAATTATTTGGGTGCAAAATATTTAACTGATTGTACCATTTATATAACTTTAGAACCTTGTGTAATGTGTGCTGGCGCAATATTTTGGGCGCAGTTTGAACGAGTGGTTTTTGGTGCCAATGATGAAAAAAGAGGTTTTGAAAAAGCAATGGTTAAGTTACACCCAAAAACTAAAATTGAATCGGGTGTTTTAAGCGATGAAGCATCGCAATTAATGAAGCATTTTTTTAAAAATTTACGATAAATATTTCAAAACAGTTTCTAGTTTATATTCAGTTTCAATCCATTCATTTACGGCTATTGATTGTGTTGTAATACCGCATCCAGCATAGGCATTTACATGAGTTTTAAAAATTTCCATACACCTAATATTTACAAAAAGTTGGGTTAAATTCTTGGTTTTTATTCCTACAAATCCGGTATAAAACTTTCTATCTAAGTTTTCATTTTTAAGTATAAAATCAATGGCATTTTTTGAAGGCAAACCACCAACTGCAGGAGTAGGATTCAGTTCATTTAAAAACATATCTAAAACCTTCCCTTTATTTGCTATTCTGTAATAACTTGAAAGGTGAGTAAGGTGACCCGATTTAATACTTTTAGGTCCATCTTTATTTATCAATTCTAGTTCGTATTTCTGAATTAAATGCTCAATAAATAGCTCTACTTGATGGTGTTCATCTATTTCTTTACCTCCCCACTCTACATCGTTATCAAATAATTTAGTGCCAGCAATGGCAGTAGTTTCAATGGTTTTATGAGTAGCTTTTAAAAGTAATTCTGGAGTAGCAGCTATCCAAGTTCCGGTTACACTGCTTGAAATGGCATAAACAAAAGCATTGGGATAATTTAAACATAATGCCAAAAAATAAGCGTTTACATTAATTTCATCAGCTATTTCAAACTTTTTGCATCGGGCCAAAACAACTTTACTTATTTGTTTAAGTTGTTTCATTTCATCAATTGCAAAATTTACTTTATCAATAAAATCAGTTTCAGAATCGTATTCGTTTTTATGGGAATTTTGATAAGAAATAATTTCAAATTTATTGATTTCATTGCCTAAAATACAAGCATATGCTTTAGTCCCTGAATTATATGGAGCAATATAAAAAATATCTTTTTCTGATTCATTAGTAAAGTTAATTGGCAATAACAGATTTGCTATATCACCATTTCTTTTTACTATTTCATTAGTTCCAGGTAGCCTATAAAATATGATAGCTTTGCTCAATTTCTTCTTATTTATTTGCGAATTTCAATAACACTCATTGTTAACCTACTTATACAACAAAGTTTTTCTTCGTCATCAGTAATTTTTATTTCCAAAACTTGGGTTGATTTTCCTAAATGAATTGGAACCGCTTTACCATAAACCCAGCCTTTGCTTGCCGAACGAATATGATTGGCATTAATATCTAAACCTAACGCAACAAACTTTGTTCTATCTAAACATAAGTTTGCAGCCATACTTCCAACAGTTTCAGCCAAGGCACAAAAAGCACCACCATTAACTACTCCAAGTGGTTGTGTTGTTCTGTGATCAACAGGCATTTTTGCTAATAAATAATTAGTATTTATTTCAATGAATTCAATACCTAACCATTCACTCATGGTATTTGCATTTCGTAATTGAATGGCTTGTAAAGTTACTTCGGGAGATATAATTAACATATAGCGCAATTAAACAAAAAATATTTTAAAGCACCAATGTTTATATAAACAAAAAAAGTCATTAGTAATAATACCAATGACTTTTCTGTAATTTTTTTAGAATTTACCATTCATCCTCATCAACCAATTTAGGTTCTTTCATTGATGATTGAAACTTGGCAATTGTATCTTTAATTTCTCTATCGGCATAACGTAAAATAACATCGTTGCCTCTAATATTTGAAGTAGAATTATAATAATATTCAAAATAATTTCTATACGGTTTTCCATTTGCAGGTATTGGTCCTTGATGAACTAAATTAGTAATTGAATACTTGTACCTTCCTTCTTTAATTAGAACTATAAACTTAAACTCATATTTACCTACACTTTTTTTGTTGTATTTATTGGCATAAGAGTAAGCAGTTATTGACCCATTCATAATTAGTTTTTGTCCATATTTTTGAACTTCAAAAATATTTTTATCCTTACCAAATATTTTTTCGCCAAACTTTTTTGCCCTAGCATAAAGCGAGTCACTTCCACTATCTTCTTGTTCTACTACACCATTATATGAAATTAAATTAGTGTTTGAATCAAAATTCAAAACTATTCTTTTGTAGGAAGCTATAGCATTTTCGGTATCTAAAGTGGCAGAATCAGTAACGGTTGAATCACTGGATTTATTAGTGTTAGATGTACTGTCTGTATAACTGTAATCATAAGTAGGTGCATTTTGGTCTTGCCCTTGGGCAAAAGTTATTTGCGAAATTCCTATTAGAAAAATTGTTAAAAAGAAGCTTATTGTTTTCAAATTCGGTTTTAGTTAATTGTTAGTTTTGGACATCAAAAATATAAAAAAGCAATGAGATTATTAAATATTTTTTTTGAAGCAAATAATTAACCATTGTAAAGGCTAAAATATTTTAAAATAATTGTACTATTGTAATTCTTATTTAATAAATTATGAGTTCAATATTATTACTTCATGGGGCTTTAAATTCATCTTCTCAGTTTGATGTTTTAAAAACCAAATTAGACAAAAGCCATACTATTCATTTGCTTAATTTTAGTGGGCATGGCGGTAATTTAATGCCATTAAACGGGCTAAATTTTGATCTTTTTGTGAACGATATTTTAAACTATTTGGACCAAAATAATATTGAAAAAATTAACTTATTTGGCTACAGCATGGGTGGTTATGCTGCGCTCATGTTTGCAAACAAATACCCAGAGAGAGTGGATAAAATTTTTACCTGTAGTGTAAAGCTAAAGTGGGATTTAGAATCGGCTGCAAAAGAAACTGAGTTTTTAAATCCTGAAAAAATAGTAGAAAAAGTGCCTGCTTTTGCTAATAATTTAATGATGCTTCATGGAATAAACGTTTGGAAAAATTTACTAAAAAGCACCAGTAATATGATGATGGATTTAGCAAAAGGTCAATTATTAACTGATGAAGATTTTGCAAAATTCAATCATCCAATATTATTTGCTTTAGGCGATAGAGATACAACGGCTAGTTTAACAGATACTATAGCAGTTTTTAAAAACGTAAAAAATTCACAGTTGTTGGTTTTGCCAAATTCTCCACATGAATTCACAAAATTGGATTTGGATTCAATAACACATCAAATTAATTTATTCTTTTAAAAAAATAAACCATTTCTATAAAAACACGTATGAAAAATATATTTTTTGCTTTTACTATATTGTTCTTTTTTAGTTCATTTACTCCCTCAAATGAAGCAACTGAACTTAAATGGTTAGACTGGAATACTGGCTATCCACTAGCTAAAAAACTAAATAAAATTATTTTAGTTGATGCATATACTGATTGGTGTGGATGGTGTAAAAAAATGGACAGAGATACATATACAAATGCCGACATTATAAAAGCGCTAAACAAAGATTTTATTGTAATAAAATTCAATCCTGAACTAGAAAACATAATATATGAATTAGATGGCAATAAAATTTCAGGAAGAGAATTGTTCGGTCAATTAACACAAGGTAAATCAACTGGATTTCCTACTACATATTTTATACAACCTAATAAAAAACAAATTCAAATAGCGGCTGGTTATTTGGCTCCCGATGATTTTAAAAAAGTACTTGAACAAGCGTTAGGAATGAAATAATGGTCAGTATTTTATACATTAAGCCCAAAACAAACTAAAAAATGTTAGATTAAATATGTAAATTATACTATTTTTGGAAATAATTTAAAATTATGAAAAAAATAATTCAACTGATAATAATAATTTTCATTTTATCATTTAAAGTTAGTGCTCAAACAAGTGAGCAAAAATGGAATTTAAATATTTATGCAGGAAAAAACGATTATATAGGTTCATATACTCAATCAGTAAGAATATTTAACTCTTTCTTTGCTATTAATGGAGTTCAATATAGTAGGTATTACAATCCAAAATTTGATTGGGTTATAAATACAAACAGTGGAGTTTGGGCATTTTCTCCTGCAGATAATGATTATTTTATAACGAAAGGATTTAGAGAGTTTTCGGCTTCGGCCCGCTATCGATTTAAAAGATTAGATGTTTCTAAATTTAGTCCATTTGTTTCAGCTGGAATTGGAGTACGCCTTTTTACAACAAAAATAAATGGAAGTAGTAATACAATTAGCGATGCTACTCTTCCTGTTTCTGCAGGTTTTGATTTGAAATTAGGAAAAAAAACTGCGCTTAGGTATGAATCAATTTTTGGATTTACCAATAAAAATGTAAATGACGGCAATGAATCAACCGACAATACTATTTTTGGTAAAGATGTTTATTTTCAAAACAATCTAGGATTTGTTTTTTATATTGATTTTAAATCAAAAAAAATAAAAGAACCAAAAGTAAAAAAAGTAAAAGCACAAAAAGTAATAATTTTAGACCGAGATAAAGATGGTATTCCTGATGCTGATGACAAATGCCCTGATGTTATGGGTATTGAATTATTTGATGGTTGTCCTGAAAACGATTCTGATGGCGATGGTGTTACTAATGATAAAGATAATTGTCCAAATATAGCAGGCGATCCAAGGTTTAGTGGATGTTTAGATTCTGACAATGATGGTATTTCTGATTTTCACGATAAATGCCCCAATTTAAAAGGAAGTCTTACTACTTCTGGCTGCCCAGATACCGATGGAGATGGTGTAACTGAAGACAAGGATAAATGCCCAACAATTGCAGGATTACCTATAAATGAAGGCTGCCCCGATTCAGATAATGATGGAGTTCCTGACCACAAAGATAATTGTGTACTTGAACCAGGTACTGTTGAGTTAAACGGTTGTCCAGATAGAGATAAAGATGGAATAGGCGATAAAAATGATAGATGTCCTGATGTGTTTGGGGTAAAAGAATTAGATGGTTGCCCTACTGTTACTGTTGTTCCAACAAGACTAAAAGCTTTAGTTGTTGCATCAAAAAAAGGTATTCAATTTGAAACAGGTAGTGCAGTTTTAAAACCAATGTCGTATAATATTTTAAATCAAATTTCTGACGAATTGAAAACTAACAAAAACCTTCAATTCATTATTCAAGGCCATACAGATAACAAAGGAAATGCAGCTAAAAACTTAGAATTATCGAAGAATAGAGCCAAGGCAGTTGCTAATTATTTAATAAGTAAAGGCATTGATATAAAACGAATATCGAGCGAGGGATTTGGTGGTTCAAAACCTATAGCAGAAAACAAAACCGAAAAAGGTAGGGCTTTAAACCGAAGAGTTGACTTAATTATTAAGTAAGAATTTTGAAAGTTTTTAAGGTAAAATATATGATTTAACAAAGTGAGCTCGGTAATTTATCGAGCTCATTTTGTTTGTAATAATTAAGTTTCAAGGTTTTCAAAATGGAAGAATTAATCGGAAAAATTATAAGTATAGAAGTTCAAGATCAATATGATTGGAAATATGGAAATTTATCGGGTGTTATTACTGGTTCTTCAAATGAAGAAATAACTTTAACCCAAAATACGCATTAGAAAATCTATTACGAGTCAAATCTACTTCAAATCAGTGTTTCCATAAATTTGAAAAACGTAGCGCTGCTATGATTTTAAAATTTATGGAACTGATTTTTTGTATATTTAACTCTCATAACGAAGTTCTAACGCGTATTCTGGGTTTAACAATGTTCAGAAAAATAAAAGGTACAAATCTTAGAAGTCGATATTTAATTGTTTCACCTCGGTACAAAAATGAAACTTTTGAGCCATTAATAAATCGAAAAAAAGTAATTGTTGGCTGTGCTTTAACTAACGAATCTGGTGAGATTGATTATGTTGCAGTTGGATTTGCTAGTTTAATTTAGAAACTAGTTTTTAAATCTACGAAACTAGTTATTCAAAACAGCCAAAATAGTTTGATAAACCTATTTATTAACTGTAAACCTTTTTGTAAATTCACCTTTATCTGTATTTATTTTTACCAAATAATTGCCTTGTTTTAAATGCTGAATGTCTACTTGAAATTGATTTTCTTGTAATCTTTCAACACTTTCTAATTCAACTAATTTACCACTAAAATCATACAATATTATTGATTCAATTTTGTTTGTTTTATCAGTAATATATAGTTTGTTTTTGGCTGGATTTGGATAAACAATTATATCATCGTTTACTTTTTCGTTTTTTTTTACATTTTGCTTCAAATCTGCAAAAAGCCAAACGTAACATGCGCCAAACTCAGCATTCCAAAAACTTTCTGAATGGGTACCTTCTGGTTTTTTAATGTTTTTAAGTTCAGTGGTTTTATCGTAACCTTTGCTTTGCAAAACAGCATTCATACTATCTTGCCAATTGGCCATATTGCTAGCTTCGTTTTGCCCACATACAAAATAAAACTTTTGATTATTGCTTTTACTTTTATTTATAATGTAAGTATATAATTGGTTTGTAAACCAAAATGCTGGTGAAAATATTCCTGCTTTTCCATAAACATTTGGGTATTTAAAAAGAGCATACATGGTAATTAATCCACCCATGCTACTGCCAGCCATAGCAGTATTATTTTTGTCGGCATAAGTTCGGTAAGCCGAGTCAATAAATGGTTTTAAAGTAAGTGCTAAAAAATCAACATAATCATCGCCTTTTCCGCCACCATATTGAGCATTTACATAAGGTGAATATTCGTCTAATCGGCTTGCACCACCGTTATCAATAGCAACAACAATACAACCTTTATCGCCATTTTTTTCTTTGTAATTTAGTGTTTCATCTATTCCCCATTCTCCTGCAAAAGCGGTAGTTTTATCAAAACAATTTTGCCCATCGTGCATGTATAAAACAGGATAACGTTTATTGGTGTTTGTTTCATAATCGTTGGGTAAATAAATCCATATTCTACGGTTTTTATTTAGCTGAGGCATGTAAAAATTATTACTTAATAATTTCACATTTGGCAGTGCAGTTGAATTATTTCCACCACCAGTTTTTTTGTCTTCCCAACCCAAAATTGAAACATTGATAATGGCATTTGTACTATAACTAAAAGTTCTGTTTTGAATAACATTTCCAGCTGCATCACCTTCAACAGTAGCCCAACTTCCACGGGTAAATTTATATGCTGCTTCACCAGTTCCTGCGGGTAAAATTATGCTGTAATTGTTACCGCTTTTTGTTAATTTATAACTGCTATTATTAGGATTCCAATTGTTAAAATTTCCTGCAATATAAATGTCTTCATTACTTGGCGTGTTGCTTGAAACCGATGTAATATTTATGGTAACTTGAGCAAATAATAATGTATTTACCAATATAAATATATTGAACAAAACGAACTTTTTCATGGAATTTATTTCTTACAAATAAAGTGAATTTATGGTGTAATAGACAAAAAGTAGGCTGTTT
>JBMOGB010000056.1:0-19434 GCA_049318585.1 Bacteroidia bacterium
TTTTGTGCTTCTGAAACTGAAATCATGATTTTTTATTTATGCCACAGATTAACACAGATTTTTTTCTGACAATTTCTAATGGTTTTTAAGTTAAATTTTTGGGCAATATAATTATTTTTTTTGCCACAGATTCACAGATTATTTCTTATAAATTTTATGGGTTTTTATGCCAAAGATTCACAGATTTGTAGAAATCATTACTCATGTTTTTATAGCAAAACGGTTTATCTGTTTTAATCAGTGAATCTGTAGCATCCGTGATTATTTATCCACCCAATCCAATCATACTAATTTCACGTGTTTCGGTGTTTTCTTTACCCCAGTTTATATTTTCATTGTTACCACCTAGCATTTCTTTTTTACTTTTTACACTTTGATAAATTAGTGGTTCAATGTCTTTTCCTGCTCTAAATGCTCCTAAAATATCGGTTTCTTGTTTGCCAAAAAGGCAATTATACATTTTACCTTCAGCCGTTAATCGCATTCGGTTACAACCGCTACAAAACGGTTCACTCATGGTGCTTATTACTGCAAATGTTCCTTTGTAATTTGGAATAAAATATTTTTTTGCAGTATCATTTTTCTCATTGATTAATTTTATGAAATTGTATTTTGATGAAATTACATCCAAAATTTGTTTGTGAGTAAATACTTTGTCCTTGCTCCATTCATTGCCCGAAAAAGGCATAAACTCAATAAAACGAATGTGTAACGGTTTGTCTTTAGTCCATTCTATAAAGTTTAAAATTTCGTTATCATTAAAGTTTTTGATGGCAACTACATTTATTTTTACATGGAAATTGTTAGCTAAAAGCAAATCAATGTTCCGCATTACTTTGTCAAATTCATCACGTTTGGTAATAGATAAAAATTGCTCTTTTACCAATGAATCTAAACTTACATTTACTGAATTGATTCCTGCATTTTTAAAAGTTTCTATAAAATCATTTACAAAAACACCATTGGTGGTAATGGTTAATTTGATTGGATATTTTGATAATTTTTCAATAATTTCTTTGGCATCTTTTCTTACCAATGGTTCGCCACCTGTTAAACGAATTTTGTTTACGCCATTTTTTATAAATACAGCCGCAATGCTATCAATTTCAGCTGCCGACATGTATTTTGAATTGGTCGATTTTCCTGTTGGTAAATATTCTGCTGTGCAATATTCGCAACGCAAATTGCACTTATCGGTAAGCGAAATTCTTAAATAATCATGTGTTCTATTGAATTGATCTTTTATCATTCCACTTTTTTATTTGTATCTTTTAATTTTGGATTTTCACCATTTTTTGCCTTTTTAAATTCACTAATTCCTTGCCCAATTCCGCGCATTATTTGAGGTATTTTTTTACCACCAAAAAACAACAATACAAGAAATAAAATAATTAGTAATTCTCCAAAACCTAGCCCAAAAATTCCTAATAATACTAAATGATTCATTTTGAAGCTTTATATAAATTTAAAAATACAAAAAAGTACCAAAGCATAAAAACTCATTATTCTTGATGTATTGGTTCAACAAAACTATTCAAATAATTTAAACTTACTAAGCTATAATTTTACAGCTAATTTGTCAGTGTTTTAACATATGGTCGTGACGACTTTATAACTTAAATTCGTAAGATGCGAGCTAGTGTGTTAATTGGCAATTGCCAATTGCCAATTGCCAATTGCCCATTGCCCATTGCCCATTGCCCATTGCCAGTTCAAAATTCACCATTCAAAACCCAAAATCTCAGTACCTATTTTTCGTTTTTAATTTCATCAAAAAACTCCACTTCACCGTTTGAAATATCGTAAAATGCGCCAACAATTTTTATTTCTTTTTCTTCTACCATCAATCTTAAAGTTGCACTGTTTTTTAGAATTTGTTCTATGGTTAAATTTACATTTTTTCGTGATACAATGTCTTCTACTTCATCTTCCAAAGGATAAGTTTTTTGTGGGTTAATTGCAGGTTTTATTTTGTTGGTTAATTGAGTTAAATGCTCCAAACCAGCATTGTCAATTGCACCTTTTACAGCCCCACAATGACTATGACCTAATACCACAAATAGTTTGGTATGTTTTACTTTTGCTGCAAATTCCATGCTTCCCAATACATCGTCATCTTCAATGTTTCCAGCTAACCGGCTAACAAAAATATTTCCAATTCCTTGGTCAAAAATTATTTCAGGTGGAACTCTAGAATCAATACAAGTAAGTATAAATGAATGTGGATGTTGACCTCCTTTTGTAGCCTCAATTTGTGCTTTATAATTGGTGTTTATAAATTTATTTTCTAAAAATCGGTTGTTACCATATTTCAATTCTGCAATTGCTTCGTCTGCATTTTTTCCTTTGTGAACTTCTGCTTGTTTGTGGTTTTTATCATCAGTTTTTATTTCTGCCGTCTTGTTATTATTGCAAGAAATTATGGATAAAATACTTGCTATAATTGTCAATGTTTTTTTGTTAAATTTCATGAGTTTATTGTTTGCTGTTTTTACTTGTTAATGATTTTATTTGGTTATCATATTTCTAATTTTTGTAACCATTTGAGGTGAAATATCTTTTTTACTATTGCCCCAACTATTGTAAACAAATGTTAATACATTGGCAATTTCCTCATCGTTTAATACTTGAGCTGTCATTACACTGTTGTATTTTTTACCGTTTACTCTTATCTCGCCAGTATGCCCTTTTAGTACAAATTCTATTGCTCTGTTTGCATCAGCATTCAAATAATCGGAATTAGCCAAAGGAGGAAAAGCGTTTGGTAAACCTAACCCAGTTATTTGATGGCAAGCAAAACAATTATTGTTATAAACCGATTGTCCTTCAGCTATTCTTTCTTTTAAAGTTGTTGGTTTATGCTCCTTATTTTCATAAACATTTTCGGGCATATTCTGAATTGTTCCTCCTTCAGGGTGGTAAACACCTTCATATTTTTCACCCGAAAAAATATTTTTATTGGCTTCACCACTTACTTTTAGCATAGCTAAACTACCTTTGTTAAATGTTCTAAAAATGGAGTGATCAACCATAATAAATGTACCTGGAACTTCTACTTTAAAATCTACAATGGTAGAGCCACCAGCAGGTATTAATGTAGTTTGTACATTATGGTTTAATAATGAGCCGCCTTCAATGTTTACATTGTCAAATATTTCGCCAATAACATGAAAAGAAGAAACCAAATTTGGTCCACCATTTCCTACAAATAACCTTACTGTTTCACCCACGTTTGCAGTAATTGCATTATCGCCAGTTAATGCACCCACTTTCCCATTAAATACTACATAATCGGGTTCTTCTTTAATGGCTTTTGCCATATCAAACGATTGTAAACCTTTTTCTCCATTTGCGCCTTTAGTGTAAAAATCGCCTTGCATAATGTAGTATTCTTTATCAACTTTTGGTAATCCACCCTCGGGTTCTACCAATATTAAACCATACATGCCGTTGGCTATATGCATTCCCACTGGCGCAGTTGCACAATGGTAAACAAACAAACCTTGGTTCAATACTTTAAATGAAAAAACAACCTCATGGCCAGGTGCTACAAACGATGATGCTGCTCCACCGCCAGGACCAGTTACAGCGTGTAAATCTATGTTATGAGGTAACTTATTATTAGGATGGTTTTTTAAATGAAACTCTATTTCATCTCCAACTCTTGTTCTTATAAAACTACCAGGAACCGAACCTCCAAATGTCCAATAAATATATTTTACACCATCGGCCATTTCTCCTTCTTTTTCTATAATTTCCATGCTTACCTTTAGCTTCATTGCAGCTCGGTTTCCTAAAGGTTTAGGTACAAAAGGTGGTGCCGTTAATTCAGCATCTGCCGATTCAATTGCTTTGATTTTAGCGGTGTTTTTATTTTGGTTGTTGCAATTGGTAAATAATGTGCTAATCAAACAAAAAATAATTGTTCTTTTTAGAATTGAATAAAAAGTAATTTTATAATTTATCATCTCATCAATTTTGTTATAAATGAACAACGAAATTATAAATTGAAAACAAAAACGAATATGATTCCAGTAGCGGTTTTTTATTGTTAAATGTTACATTTTTTACTGAAAATTGTTGTCTGGTTTTTAAGATGAAAATGTTTTTTCTATTCTATTTCTATACTTTCAATCTCTTTCATAAATCTGTCAGTTTCGGTCAAAGCAACTATTATTTTTTGATAATGTAAAATATCTTCAAATTCTAACTTCCTACCTTTTCTATCCTTCAACCATTTTTGCGCAGGTTGATAACCTCCAATATAAAAATTCCATGCCACTTCTGGCACATTGTTAAAGTATTGGGTTTCGTTAATAAATACCTTACCCGTCACTGCGAGGAACGAAGCAGTCTCTTCAAAACTAGGTTCGTGTAGTAACATATCTTCATTGCCTTTCAAATGTGGTTGAGGAAAAGAAATGTCATCTCGATTATCTTGATTGGTATCTACATCATCAGAAGTTGAATAGTATTTTTTTTCTACCTTTTCAATTGGAACTTTATTACTTACAAATTTTATTTTGTCTACAATATTGCTTCCATCTACAGGATATTGAGTAATGTAATTTTCAACTACTGCACTTTCTAATAAATGGATTTGGCGTATTTCACCACCAAATTTTACCAATTGCCAAAATGTTTTTACATCTTTAGGATAAGGCACTCTTGGGAAATCTATTTTTAAAAATTCCTTGTATTTTTCTCTGTATGTTGGGCTATGCAAAACCGCATAAATATAATCTAAAATGTCTATAGGTGCGAAAGTATCTCTAATGTCACCCTGAGCATAGTCGAAGGGTTCGTTTACAAAAGTTAAACCTAATTTTTTTTCTATTTGCTTTACAGTTTTTAAATCAAGGTTGGGAGTTCTTTCAATTTTAGAATCAAGAGTTTGTTGGGCATTGATTTCTGGGTATAGGTACAGTGGGAAATTGTAAGTATGGTTAGTAATAAAATCTCTATTGGTTATATTGTTTGTAATTAGAGTTTCAATTCCTTTTTGTTTAGATTGTCTAACTATATTCAATCCTAAATTATTTTTGCTATAATTACTCATTAGTTTAAATCTAGCTCTTTGCAAAATAGTATTATCAAAAATAGTATGTCTTACATCAAATGGTCTATAATAAAATGGTTTAGAATTACCATATTTATTTTGAATTTCTGATTTATCAAAACTTACTAAATCATCATCATTTCCTGTTGCAATTCCCATTGAATTAAGAATAAATAGTTTTCTTAAATCTATAAAACTTACAAATAGTTTCGAATGACTAAAATCTTTATTTACAAAAAACAAGTTTGGTTGTAACGGTTTCAATTCGTTCCAGTTTACGTTTTTTAAAGATCCTTCTTTTAAAAAATCATATTTGAATTCTCGTTTACCTTGTAAATCAAAATGTAATAATTTACCCAACTCACTTTTGCTTTTCTTACCTGTTTTAACAAAAATATTGATTGATACACCTTGCATAATATCAAATACATTTTGGTCAACACTTCCATCTGGGCAAACTTCTTTTTTCTTTGCATTTCCATGCAAATCTAAAATGTAAATTTTATCAAAACTTTCCAATAAATGCTTTCGCATTTGTCTGTGAATTATACCATCAATAAAACTATTGTTTGAAATATATGCTAAAACTCCGCTTCCGTTTTTATCAATAAAATGTTGACCAAAACGAATAAATTTTATGTAATCATCAGATAAAGGTTGGATATTTCTTTCATTTAAATTTTTCTTATAATCAACAGTTAGTTTTTCAATCCACTCACCTTTATTTGTGCTACTAACAGCATATGGAGGATTTCCCATGATAACCATAACTGGTGCATCACGCTTAACAAAATTTGCTTCGTTAGCTTCCGAGCTTAACCAATTGGCAAATAATGTTCCAGTATCAGGATGACTTTCTTCTAAACTATTGGTTAAATATACTTTTAAGCGCTGGTTCTTCTCGGCTCCGCTCGAAGTGACAGATGGTTTAAAACCTGTTTCAGTAAGCAGCAAATCTATTTGCAAATGAGCCATGGCATAACTAGCCATTAATAACTCAAAACCTATTAAACGAGGCAATAAATGGTTTTCTACATAATTGCTCCAAATGCCTTGTTGCCCTTCAAACTTTTTGTGAATGTGCTTTATTACTTCAGCTAAATAGGTTCCGGTACCAGTTGCTGGGTCTAATATTTGTACTCGGTGAACTTCTTGTTCTACTTGTTTACCTTGAACATTTACCTTAATTTTTATTTTACTATTATCTGCAATTCCTTGAGGTAAATCAAACTCAGTTTTCAATATTTCATCAATAGCCCTAACCTGAAAACTAACTACAGGATGAGGCGTGTACCAAACACCTCGGGCTTTGCGTAACTTAGGGTCGTATTCACTTAAAAAAGTTTCGTAAAAATGGATGATTGGATCTTCCATTTTGGTTTGCTTACCATAGTTTTTCAGAATTTCTTCTACGTTACAAGCCAAAAATATTTCAACCAAACTATCTACAATCCATTTTATTCTATCGTCTATATCTGGTCCGGCTATATAGCTAAACAATTTGCGTAAAAACGGATTAGACTTTGGAATTAGTTCAGCTGCTTCCTGCCTGCTAAAAGTTGGTAAAGTAGGGTCATGTAACCTAGCTGCAAACATACCATAAGCAATGGTTTGCGCATATACATCGGCAAAACCTTTAGGAGTAATATCGTGAATCAATATTTGTTTAAAAGCCACCATTTGGTCTTTTAACGTACTGTTTTCTTGGTTTACTTCATCACTTGTTAAAGCTTTTTCTATAACATCGGCTAGTAACCTAGCCTTACCAGCCATCATTTCGGCCAGTTTTTTACTGCTTTTTATGGTTTGGCCAATATGAACACAAAAATCTTTGATTAGGTTTTCAAAAGCTCCAAAGTTTTCAGTTAAAGGTTTTATGCCTTTGTCGGTAATTTCAGCAATGGAAATTTTGATTATAAAAACTCCTTCAATGTATAAATGAAAGCTTAAATAATCGGTAAAAATTAAATTATTCAATGAAGCTTTATACCTATCAAACTGTTCTTTATTACCAGTTTTTTTAGCACCTTCTAAATCATTATCACCAATGTCTTTAGCTTCAATAAAACCAACCGGTATGCCTGCTGAGCCAGTCGAAGCATCTTTTTTTGTTAAAATATAATCAGGAGCACCACAACTTTGGCGTTTAGGTTCGTTGGTAGCTCTAATATCGGGCACCAAACTTTCAAGCAATTGCTGCAAATCACCACGAAAAGTATGTTCAGTTGCATTACCTAATTGGTATCGTTTATTTATATTTTCAATGTATTGCGCTATTGTCATCTATTCTGTTGTCAATTATTTTGTCCAAAGCAAGTTTTTCTCTGTAGTGGCAATGCCAAAATTTTTTATTTCCAAACATACATTTTTTTTAAATAATAAATCCCATAAATTGTCTTTGTTGAAACTTAGTTTACATATTTTTATTAGGCTATAAATTGAATCTTTTAATTTGGCTGCAAAAATTTCAACTGAATTACATGAGCAAATATTTTGGTAAAACTTGGTGGGGCGAGCAATGGTTAAATTCGTTAAGTAACATAGATTACGAAAACAGACTTGACCGTGGAAGTCGTTATGCACGAAATGGGTCAGTTGTAAAAATAAAAATTGAAGGCAATAGAATAAATGCTAAAGTGGCTGGTAGTGCACCAAAACCTTATAATGTTGATGTAATTTTACCACCATTTTTCGATCCAGAATTAAGTGAATTTATTACCGCACTTTCTAAAAAACCAACCATTATTTCCAAGCTTTTAAACCGCGAATTAGATCCGCAAGTTTTAACCATTGCGGAGCAAATGGGGTTAAAAGTTTTTCCTAAACAATGGACTGATTTTAAAATGCAGTGTTCTTGTCCTGATTGGGCTGTGCCTTGCAAACACTTGGCCGCAGTTATATATAAAGTAAGTGCCGAAATTGATAACAATCCATTTTTAGTTTTTGAATTACACAATGTAAATTTAATTGCGGAGTTAGAAAAATTAGGAATTTTTGTAAATAAACAAGCAACTGAAATATCGAAAATTACCGATTTGTATTTTGAAACAAAAAAAAGTAAAACAGAAAAGTATTATTCAGAAAATGCTTATACTAAACTTTCATTTACCAAACTAACACCAATTCACGAACCGTTAACTATACTACTTTCTGACTTTCCAGCATTTTATCAAGGTACAGGTAATTTCAAAGAAAAGTACATTTTAAAAATTGATAAAACAGTAAAAAATGTACAAAAAGTGGTTCAAGGAAAAATATTATTAGAGAATTTATTTTATAAAGCAACCCTTCAAGAGCAACACATAAACCACAAAACCAATAATACTATTACCATTGATGAACAATATAAATCGAAGGTATTGGTGAATGAAAATTCTTTTTCGTTTCTGAATTTTTTACAGCAAATTTCTCAAATTAAATCATCAAAAACCAACAATTACCAACCATCTACGGCTGCTTTGCATACTGTTTTACATTTTGCAGTTCACTTACTTGCCAATGGAGCGGTGGTTCCACAAATTATTCAATTACAAAACAAAGAATTTACCATTCGTTGGTTACCTGCCATGTTAAGTAAGGATGTAAGACAATTGGTAGAACAGTTAAAAAACATTTTACCTCCATCGGTATTTTTATGGGATGAAAAAGCAAAACTAAAAGAGATAAATAAGGACACATCCTTTAACTTATTGTCGTTATTTTTAACAGAAATAATTGCTGTTTTTGAAGAAAATAATCAAGATGATTTGTTTATAAATTTGTTTTTCAAAAAACATGCTTATTCCTTTAAAAACCCTGGCGAAGAATCGTTAAGTGGTGGAATTCAATCGTGGACACAAAAATATTATATTACACAAGGAAATTTTAAACCACAAATTGTTGTAGAAGAATTGCTAGAGGATAGTTTTAAAATAGTAGTAAATATTGAAGAAAATAATAGTAAAAAAACAAACAATCCAATTGCTTTAAAAGAGGTACTTACCAAAACAAAATACGATAAAAACAGGTACGAAATTTTACAAAGTTTAACCCAATTAAGTTCATTTATAAGTGGACTAGATGAATACATAAACTCTGAAGGAAAGCAAGAAATAATAATGGAAAACCAAGTGTTTACACCATTTCTTATGCAAATGATTCCTGCCATTCAATTGTTGGATATTAATATTTTGTTGCCAAAATCATTGCAGTATATTTTAAAACCAAAAGCAAGTATAAAAGTAAAGAAAAAAGCTGGCGGTAAATCGTTTTTGAAATTAAATGAATTGCTTGATTTTGATTGGCAAATTGCCATTGGTGATACTTTAATGGACGAAATAGAATTTAAAAAATTACTCCAAAAATCGGAAGGTTTAATAAAATACAAAACCAATTATATTTATGTAAGTCAAAGTGATTTAGAAAAAATACATAAACATTTTTCAAGTAGTAAAGAGTTAAATGCGTTTCAAATGCTTAGGGCTGCCCTTAGTGGCGAATATTTAGGAAGTAAAATTGGCTTAACCGATGAAGTACGAAAATTAATAAAAGAGTTGACTAACTTTAGTGAAATAGCATTACCAAAAAGCCTTAACGCTAAACTTAGACCATACCAACACAGAGGTTTTTCATGGATGTATAGGAACGCCCAAATTGGTTTTGGTTCGGTACTTGCCGATGACATGGGTTTAGGTAAAACGCTACAAGTTATTACCACTTTACTTAAATATAAAGAAGATGGTTTACTAGAAAAAAACAAGGCTTTGGTAATTGCTCCTACTGGATTGTTAACCAATTGGGTAAACGAATTAGAAAAGTTTGCGCCTAGCCTAAAAGTAAAAGTTTACCATGGTACAAACAGAAAAATGGAAAAGGATTTTGATGTACTTATTTCATCGTATGGAATAGTAAGAAGTGATGCAAAAGAATTGAAAAAGAAAAATTGGCACACTTTAATTATTGACGAAGCTCAGAACATAAAAAATGTAAATACTGAACAAACTAAGGCTATAAAAACCATTGGAGCAGCTAATTTTATTGCCATGAGTGGCACACCAGTTGAAAACAGATTGAGTGAATTATGGAGCATAATGGATTATAGTATCAGAGGTTTTTTGGGAAATCCAAAAGAATTTAGTGAAACTTATGGCAATCCAATTGAACAATTTAACGACATTGCGGTAGCAGAAAAATTAAAGAAAGTAACCTCACCTTTTATGATGAGAAGGCTAAAGTCTGACAAAAGTATTATATCGGATTTACCTGATAAAATTGAAATGGATTGTTTTGCAAATTTAGCAAAAGAACAAGCTAGTTTATACGAAAAAACTTTAGAGGAGGCGTTAAAAGAAATTGAAGGAATTCAAACTTCAGATAACAAAACTTTATTTGTTCGCCAAGGGTTAATTTTACAAATGATTTTGGCATTGAAACAAGTTTGTAATCATCCAACACAGTTTTTAAAGAATAATGTTTTAGATGCTTCTTTAAGTGGCAAATTGGATTTACTCTTTGATAAATTAGATAGCATTATAGAAAGTGACGAAAAGGTGTTGATTTTTACTCAATTTACCGAAATGGGTAATTTGTTAAAGCACTTCATTAATGAACGATATAAAGAAGAGCCTTTGTTTTATCATGGCGGTTGCAGTTTAAAACAACGAGCTGAAATGGTAAATAGTTTTCAGAATAATAGGGCTGATAAAGTGTTTGTTTTATCGCTAAAAGCTGCCGGAACAGGATTAAATTTAACAGCCGCTAATCATGTAATTCATTTCGATTTGTGGTGGAATCCTGCGGTAGAAGCACAAGCAACTGATAGGGCTTACAGAATAGGACAAAAAAGCAATGTAATGGTTCATAGATTTATTACTAAAAACACTTTTGAGGAACGTATTAACGACATGATTCAAAGTAAAAAAGCATTGGCAAATATGACAGTAGCAACTGGCGAAAGTTGGATAGGAAATTTAAGCAATAAAGAGTTGAAAAATTTATTTGAGATGGGGTAAGGAAAGTAACGAATTTATAAATTGAAACTAAAAACGAATATGATTCCAGTAGCGGT
The DNA here is from genome assembly GCA_049318585.1 of Bacteroidia bacterium. Classification (GTDB taxonomy): domain Bacteria; phylum Bacteroidota; class Bacteroidia; order UKL13-3; family UKL13-3; genus JAAFJM01. The sequence goes on from JBMOGB010000056.1 coordinate 11,106, forward strand.
TGTTTACTGAAAAAGGTTACCATATTTTAAATGCAAATGTTTTTTATCAAAATCAACTTTATTTTTACTGAATTATACTATAATTCGTTGTGTTTCTGAATAAATATTGAACCTGTTTTCTCTTAAAAAACCAATCAAAGTAATGCCAAATTCGTTGGCAGTTTGAACAGCCAAACTACTTGGTGCGCCCACAGCACAAACAACTTTAATTTGTGCCATTGCAGCTTTTTGAATCAGTTCAAAACTTGCTCGTCCGCTTAGTAAAAGTATTTTACTGTTAAATGTATTTTCCTTTTTTTTACTGCCAATTACAGCGCCAATTAGTTTATCTAATGCATTGTGTCGGCCTACATCTTCGCGCAATATTTCTAAGTTTCCGTATGTGTCAAACAAAGCGCAAGCATGCAAACCTCCAGTATATTCAAACACATTTTGCTGTGCTCTTAGTTTTTGAGGTAATGATAAAATTATAGCATGTGAAACTGAAAAATCAGATGTGTTTTCTGGTAAGTTACAAACAGTTTTTATGGCATCAATGCTGGCTTTTCCGCAAACACCGCAGCTAGAAGTGGTATAAAAATTTCGTTGAATTTTACTGAAATCAATGTCAATATTTTCGTGCAATTCTACTCTTACAATATTCTGATTATCTTTTTGTGAATTAAGTTCTGTACAATATTTTATTTGTGAAATTTGTTCTAAATTTTCAACAATTCCTTCAGTAAATAAAAATCCCAAAGCCAATTCAAAATCATAACCTGGTGTGCGCATTGTAACCGAAATATTCTTTTGGATTCTATCATTTTTTTTGCCAAAACCAATGCGTATTTCTAATGGCTCTTCCACAGCCAATAAATCATCAGTTTGCTTAAATTTTGTTTCGTTTACTTTGGTAATTTTTACAGGATATACAGCTGATTTTGACATTATTTATAAGTTGTTTAATAAGTTGTAAGTTTTTTCAAATGCTTCTTTTGTATCAATACTTGTTAGGCTTTTATTGGATTTAGCATTTATTTTCTTAGCATTTATTTCATTTAAAAAATACTGCAATGAAGTATTGCCTTTATTGTAAAATTGAACTAATTTTTCTAAATCATTTTGGTGATAAATAGCCAAAAGAGGTTCCCTGAAATTGGTTTCGTTGTTATAAAATGAAACAGAACTATCTCCATTTTCCCAAACGGTTTTTAGTTTTAAAATATCATCAAAAGTAAGCAATGGATAATCGCAAGCCAATACTAAAAACGATTTATTTTTATGAATTTCCAAAGCACTTAAAATGGCGCAAATGGGTCCGTTGTTTTCGTATTTTGTATCATCAACAATGATTGGATATTGAGCATCTATTCTTTCAACTTGAGTTTGATTACACGATAAAAACACTTGCTCGCAAATAGTATTTATTTGCTCATATAAATAAAATGCTTGTGGCAAATGATGGTATTGAATAAATGCTTTGTCAGTTTGCATTCTAGCACTTTTTCCACCACAAAGCACTAAACCAATTAAATTGTTTTTCTTTTCAATTGGGTTAGTAAATTCATTATTTGTAATGGTGTTCATGTAATGCAATGATAGGAATTACTGCACTATTTCCACTTAAAAACCTTCAATTTTTTTGGATTTATTAGTGCTAGTTTTTTATCAGTTTGATAGATTTACTATTGCCATTTTTACTTTTTAAATAAGTAAAATAAATACCTGCATTTAAATTATTCAAGTTTTCAATAAACATTTTATTTTGCCCAATATTGTTTTGAATAGTTTGGTTATAAACTTCTTTACCTAAAGTATTTTGAATTACTAAATACATTTCATCCGCCATTTCATTGTAGTAATTTAACTCTATTTGGTTAGTAAAAGGATTTGGATAAATATTGAAATTATTTTCAAAATTATTTGCCAAAACTATGTTTGTATTGGCACAATTATTTATTGAAAGATTGTTTTTATTGGTATTACTAAAGATTCCAGCTGTGGCATTTTTTAACCTAACTCTATAACTTGTTCCTCTTAAAGTGCCAATTGGAATATTAATATTTATTGGGTTATTGTAACCATAACCAATTGTTAATGCGCTATCAAAATTTCCCGAAATGTCAGACAATTCAGCTACAAAAGCACCTGTAATTGTTCCAACAGTTTTAAAAGGAATGGTGGTGTTATAGGAAGTTTTACTGCAAAATGGACTTCCTGAAACTGTGTCTAAAATTATTGCTATACAATTGTTTATTTCTAAACTACTTCCATTGTCATAACCAATGGTATTCGGATTGTTATTTACCACCCTAATTTTATAATTTGTTCCACTAAAAGTATTTACTGGAATGCTAGCGTTTATTGGACTTGTAGCTCCAATTCCAATGGGTGTTGGATTGTTAAAACTGCCATTTTTGTCTGATAATTGCGCAGTAAAATAACCATTGAAATTACCAGTATAACTGAACCCAACTTGTAAGTTATAAGAAGTATTTTCACAAAACGGACTTCCATTAATTATTGAAGTTGTAATGGTATTATTTATACAATTATTGATTGAAATATCAGTACCATTATTGTTTGAAATAAATAATGGATTACTGTTTTTTACCCTAATTCTGTACTTATTTCCCAAAGGAGTATTAGCTGGAATATAACCAGATAAAGGACTTGAATTTCCTGAAGCAATGGTTAAAGGTGAAGTAAAATTACCCAATGAATCGGAAAGCTCGGCCGAATAAAATCCATTGAAAATTCCAGTAGAATTAAATGGAACTAAAACAGAATAGGATGTGCTAACACAAAATGGACTGCCTATAATTGTTCCTGTAGTTAATGAATTAGTAGCACAAGTATTTATCAATAAATTGGTTCCATTGTCGGTTCCGTTTGTTACCGGATTACTGTTTTTTACCCTAATTCTGTATTTATTTCCTAATGGTGTAGACGTTGGAATTGTTGCCATTAAAGGGCTTTGTGTTCCCGCACCAATGATAGTTGAATTAGTAAAATTTCCTAATGAATCGGATAATTCAACAGAATAAAAACCTGTAAAAGTTCCGGTAATGGTAAAAGGTACTGATAAAGAATAAGAAGTTGCAGCGCAAAACGGACTTCCAATTATATTGCCTGTGGCAATAGTACCGCTTGAAAAACAATTGTTAATAGTAACCTCACTAGAAGAAGCTGTACATGGAGCGTTTGAAATGGTCCATCTAAAAACATTGTTTCCACCACCAATACCTGTTACAGTTGTGGTAGGATTACTTGCATTTGTAATGGTTCCTGTTCCTGAAATTAATTGCCACAAACCTGTTCCAACAGTTGACATATTTGCTCCTAATGTGGTGCTGGAATTACAAATTACTTGGTTGCTTCCAGCAATTGAAGTAGTTGGTAATTGAGTTCTTGATATAATTACTGTATCAACAGAAGGCGTACATCCACTGTTTGAAATAGTCCAAATTAGCACATTGTTTCCATAGCTTAAACCACTAATATTAGTTGTTGCATTTGATGCATTTACAAAGGTTGCGCTTCCACTAATTACACTCCATAAACCAGTACCAATTGTGGCATTATTTCCGTTTAAAGTGGCAGTACTGCTGCTGCATAAACTTTGGTCGGAACCAGCATTTGCTGTAGTTAACTGACCCGATTTATTAATAATAACAGTATCGTAAGATGTAACACAAGGTGCATTGGTAATAGCCCAAACAAAAGTGTTTATTCCAGTTGACAAGTTAGATACAGATGTATTTGCCAAGCTTGAATTTGATAATGTAGCATTTCCTGAAATAACAGCCCAAGCACCAATTCCAACAGTTGGAATATTGCCATTTAAAGTAGTTGTATTTGCACAAACATTCTGGTCTATTCCAGCATTCGATATTGTTGTTTCCGTAGTTTTAATTACTGTAATTGTATCTCTTGTTGGGCTACAAGTTCCGTTTGAAATTGTCCATAAAAAAGTATTGGTTCCACTGCTTAAACCTGTTACAGCCGATGTTGCCGAATTTGTTGTAGTAACAGTTGCCGAACCAGAAATTACAGTCCATAATCCTGTTCCAGTAGTTGGAGTATTTGCGGCTAAATTTGTTGAAGTATTGCAAGTGTTTTGATCAGTTCCAGCATTAGCTAAAGTTGGACTAGCATTGATTAAAATGTTTGAAGAATTGATGCTACCTGTTATTACTGGATTGGATGAAATTACTCTAATTCTATAACCAGTTCCTGCTGTATTTGGCAAAGCAATATTACTAATAATTGTTCCAACAGTTGTTGATGTCAATGTGCCAATAGTCAACGGACTTGTAAATGATCCAGCTACATCAGAAAGTTGAGCAGTAAAAACATTACCAACATTATAAGTTCCAGTAATGGTGTAAGGTATAGAAATTCCTGTTGTTGCTGCGCAAAATGAAGTTCCAATTGTGCCTGTAGTTATTGCATTAGAACTTCTAGGGCTTATAGCTAAAGAAGTGGAATAAACATAATCTCCATTTTCATTACCATTATGGTTTCCTGCAATTGCTGCTGTATAAAAAGTTACCACGCCAATATTGCTCGAAGGAGCAGTCCAGTTAAATGTAAATGCTTTTGAGTTTGACACAAAACCACCATCCATTTTATGTGTAATATTGCTACGACCATTGCTAGCAGTCATTAGTTTCATGGTTGCAGCGCTTGTAACTGCCAATGTTCCTGCCGAAATATTTGAAGAATTTAAAGCTTCCAAATCAAATCCAAAAACGGTCATTCCTGTTTGAGAAACAGTAACTGTAATGGAATAAGTAGTGCTTGGAATATAACCTCCCGATGGAATATTGTGTGTTATTGCCACTGAACCAGTACCTGAATTTAAGGTGTATTGAGTATGGCAACCAGACCCTGAAGCGCAAGTAATTTCTGATGGTGCGCCAGTTTTACCAGAAATTCCAGATTCTACTGCTAATAATTTAATTGCTATAGAAAGAAATACAACGATAATTATATAAACAAAATTCTTTTTCATATTTTTTAGTTATTTGGAGCGCCTGCGGCAATCCATTTATTTACTTGGTTTAATTTACAGTTCGAAAGTTTTGGGGCGTTTTGTGGCATAGGAATACAACTGCCAGTTTGATTAATAGAACAAGCCATTTTACCGTTATCAACCATTAATTTTATTTTTGAATACGATGACATATCATTCAATCCTCGGCTATGGCAGCCTAAACAATTATTTTGAAAAATGGGTAAAATAGTTTTAGAAAAAGTAATGTTTAAAGTATCACAAGGTCCTTCACAATCAATTCCTTTTTGCATGCCTTCATTTATCCATTTTTGAATTAAAATTACTTGGTCTTTGTTTAGCATTGGGTAAGGAGTTGGTGGCATGCGTAGTTCTCCTAAATCTTGAATTGATTGTAATAATAAATCAGCTGAAATAGTAGATTTTAAACTTTCAAAACTCGATAAATTTATGCCCGATTGATGTGTGTTTACGTTATGACAACCATTACGCACACAACTTGAAAGTATCATTGGTTGAATCATTTCATCGTAACAAATACTGTCAATTTTATTGTTATTGGTATTTGGAACAATTGTAATTGTATCTGTTATTATGCTAGACTTATTAATGGTTTCATGCTAACATGAAAAATTATAGACTAACATATTACAAACAATAAATAGGGTAAAAATTACTTTTGTTTGATAGTTCTTTTTTAACATATATAATTCAAATTCATAGAATAAATTTTATGCAATATATTTATTGAGAATAGGTTTTAAAAATGATGATTGTTTTAAATAAATATGACGAAATCAATTTATTATTTCAATTGGTGAACAATTTGCTAATAAACTGAGTAAATAACTTCCTTTTTTTACAAAAAAAATAGTAAATGATAAAACAAAAGCAATTAATTGATAAAGAAGAATATAAAAATGAATCAGGTAATTTGTTAATTAAAGCCAACGAAAATTCAAAAAGAATTCTTACCAAAAATGAGATTGTATTCAATAAATTAATCAAGAAAATTGAATCGCTAGGAAAAAAGCTGATAACAACAGAACAATTATTGAATGATAAATTATCGTTTTACGTTAAAAATATTCATCCACTTGATTCAAATTTGGCAAATTTGAAAGCAGAGTTTATAAAATTACTTTTTAAATGTAAACTCGAAAAAAATTCTTTTTCCAAAAGCGAAAGGGCTGCTTTAAAAGATTTTCTGATTGACGAAGTATATGATTATTTGAATTTAAAATTAGGTGAAACTGATAAAGAAATAGAGCAAATTTTCAATGAATTGCATGGCACAAGTTTAAAAGAAATAGAAAAGGAAGGTTTTGAAAATGCCAAAAATGAATTTAAAAATATGTTTTCAGAAAAAGACATAGATTTTGATTTTGACGGTTTCAAACATGATATGAGTGAAGAGGAATTGGCGAGGAAAATGCATGAAATGAAGCAAAAATTGGGTGAACATGCACAAAATAATTCAAAATCGAAACCCAAACCAAAATCGAAAAAACAACTCGAAAAAGAACAAAGAGACAAGGAAATAGAAGAAGCTAAAAACAAAAGCATTAGCAGTATTTACAAGCAATTAGCTAGAATTTTACATCCCGATTTGGAACGAGATGAAACCATAAGAATTGAAAAAGAAGAATATATGAAGCAATTAAATGTTGCTTACAAAAAAAAGGATATTCATACTTTGCTGAAATTGGAGCTAATGTGGATTCATAAAGTAGAAAATGCCGATAATAAATTAACAGATGATAAGCTAAAAATTTATATTGAAGTTCTTTCAGAGCAAGTAAGAGAATTGGAAGAAAATGAATACAATATTATTCAACATCCTCGTTTCGAATCTTTACACAAATTGGTTTACATACCTTACCAAATAAAAAATTTAGACTTAAAAAATATTAAGCAAAAATCAGATAAAAAGATTGCAGATATAGAAACCTATATTGAAAACCTGAAAAGTAGTAAGTATATATCTGAAGTAAAAAAAATGATCAAAAAAAATCAACTAAAAGAGGATGATTTTTTTGATTTTATGTATAATTTTAAACGTTAAAATATTCGTTTTATAAAGATGAACAAACTGGTAAGAGGACTCAATTTAAGTCAAGCTACTTCGCTTAACATGATTGATATGGTGGGAATTGGTCCTTTTGTAACCATCCCATTTATTATACACACAATGGGAGGCCCACAATGTATTTTGGCTTGGTTATTAGGTGCTTTGCTTTCATTTATGGATGCATTTGTGTGGGCCGAATTAGGAGCCAAATGGCCACAAGCAGGTGGTTCGTATGTATTTTTACAAAAACTTTATGGTAAAAAATACGGACGAATGCTTTCGTTTTTATTTGTTTGGCAAACCAGTATTCAAGCGCCTTTAGTTGTGGCATCGGGTTCCATTGGTTTTGCACAATATTTAACTTATTTATTGCCTTTATCTGGTTTAGAACAAAAAATTGTTTCGGGTTCATTGGTGTTAATTTTAGTTTGGATATTATACCGAAATATCAAAACTTTAGGCAAACTTTCTGTTATTATGTGGGTGGTTGTTGGATCAACTATTTTATGGTTAATTATTTCAGCTTTTACTCATTTCAATGCACAAATTGCTTTCGATTTTCCCGAAGGTGCCTTCGATTTAAAACCTATGTTTTTTGTTGCCCTTGGCCAAGCATCTGTAAAAAGTATTTATTCTTATTTGGGTTATTATAATGTGTGTCATTTAGGTGCTGAAATTATAAATCCACAAAAAAATATTCCTAAAAGTATTTTTATTTCCATTGCCGGAATTGCAGTGCTATATATAAGTATGCAAATTGGAATTTTAGGGGTAATTCCTTGGCAAGAAGCACAAAATTCTACCTTTATAATCAGCACGTTTTTCGAAAAATTATACGGACATGCCACTGCTCAATTTGCCACAGGTTTAATTTTATTTATTGCCATTACTTCGCTGTTTGCAGTTATGCTCGGTTACTCGCGAGTGCCTTATGCAGCAGCTAAAGACGGTAATTTTTTCAAAGTATTTGCCAAACTTCATCCTACCAAACATTTTCCCCATGTTTCATTATTGGTTTTAGGTGGATTGGCATTTTGTTTTAGCCTTTTGTTTAAATTGAAGGATGTAATTACAGCCATTATCATCATGCGGATTTTGGTGCAATTTATTAGTCAATCTGTCGGATTAATTGCATTGCATTATCGGTCTAAAAAATTACGATTGCCTTATAAAATGCCTTTGTTTCCATTGCCTGCCATTTTAGGAATTTTGGTTTGGTTATTTGTGTTTTTAAGCAGCGATTGGCAATATATAGTTGGTGC
>JBMOGB010000057.1:0-19426 GCA_049318585.1 Bacteroidia bacterium
GTACCTAAATCACTCCATCCAAATTCACTTGGAATAACATACACATTTTGGGCTTTTTCCATAATACCATAATCAATGCTAATACTTTTGCATTGCTCATAAAAAGCCCTAATTGTTTCGGCTTCGTTTTCGGTAAATAAACTTTGTGCAGCATTTTCAAAAAGATCGTATTGTTCGGGCAAATGCTGTTTAAAAGCTTTTTTTATAGAAGAAACAGACCAAATAAAAATACCTGCATTCCATAAAAAATCACCACTATCAATAAAAGTTTTGGCAATTTCTAAAGTAGGTTTTTCGGTAAATGTTTTAACTTTATGAATATTAGAATCGGTATTATTTTCAAGGTATTGAATATAGCCATAACCAGTATCGGGGCGGCTTGGCATAATTCCAAGAGTAACCAATGAAGGATTTTTATGGGCATAATTTAGTCCTTGTTCTACATAATCTAAAAACTTCACTTCATCTAAAATCAAATGATCGCTAGGAGCTACAATACAAGCCGCATGTGTATTTAATTTGTGAATTTTTGCACTTGCATAAGCAATACAAGCGGCAGTGTTTTTGGCAGTTGGTTCTCCTAAAATCCTATCAAAAGGCATATTTGGCAATTGATCTTTAACCAACTGTATGTATGCAGTATTGGTTACTATAAAAATGTTTTCGGGTAAAAATGCTTTTAAAAACCTTTCGTAGGTTTGCTGCATTAAGGTTTTACCGGTTCCTAAAATATCTAAAAATTGTTTTGGATAAGTACTTCTACTTGCTGGCCAAAATCTACTTCCAACACCACCCGCCATGATAATGGCATAATTGTTTTTATTTTTTTCCATTTATTTGAAAATCACTATTTAGTTCTTACCAGAAATCAGCATTTTTCTGGGCTGCAAATTACATTTATTTTAAATTTTTTAAAATAAATTTTTGTTATGTAAATACAAGAATTGTAAACAAAAACCATTGCTGTTTGAAACGAATTTATATATTTGTTTTTATTTCAATCCTTAAAGTTGAATATTTATAGAATACTAGCAAAATAACAAACATGAAGAAATTTATCTTAATTAGTGCTTTACTTTCAACTATTTTTTCTTGTACAAAAGAAGAAACAAAAGTAGTAGTACCATCAACTGAAAAAGTAGTAGAAATAAAAACCAGTTTTGGCAATATGTACATGTGGCTTTATAAAGAAACCCCATTGCATAGGGCAAATTTTTTAGCACTTGCCGACACAAACTATTTTGACAACACAACATTTCACCGTTGTGTTACCAATTTTGTAATTCAAGGAGGCGATCCTAATTCAAAAGATTCAGATCCATTGAACGATGGTTCAGGCGGACCAGGATTTACCGTTCCTGCCGAAATAGACACCACCAATTCCAAATTAAGACATACTTATGGAGCTGTGGGTGCAGCTCGTTTACCCGATGCAAATAATCCTAAAAGGGCATCAAGTGGGTCGCAGTTTTACATTGTATTACCTACAGCAGGAACATCAAATTTAAACGGTGCTTATACAGTTTTTGGAAGAATAATTAAAGGAATGGATGTAGCAGCAACCATCGTTAAACAACCAAAAAACGCAACTAGTAACAGACCAAATGTAGATATAAAAATGGATGTTAATATTTTAGATAAAACATTGGCAGAAATGGCAACAGAATATAATTTTGTTCCATAAAACCAAAAATGAAATATAAAAAAAAGCCTGAACTCAATTATTGAGTTCAGGCTTTTTTTATTTTACTAGTTTCAAGGCTTTATTTATTCCCTCGCCAACTATATTCATCATATAAACACCATTTATCAAATGGTTGGTTTCAAACAAAATTGAATTATTGCCAGGCAAAACCTCCACCTTTTTATTTTCAATTATTTTACCCGATATATCAGTAATTTGCAAGGTAATTTCTCCTTTTGCTTCAGCAGCAAAGTCTATATTTAATTTATCCTTAAATGGATTTGGGTAAACAAATATTGGCTCGTTATTGATTGCATCTTTTTTAACTATTACAGTATTTGAATAAGTAAATACACTATTGTAATCAATTTGTTTTAAGCGATAAAACAAGGTTGAATTGTTTGTTTTTTCAAAGGCATTTGGATCAATCAAATTGTAAATACTAACTAAATTGCTATTTCCAGCACCTTTAATAAAACCAATTTTCTCAAAAATTTTCCCATTTATTGAACGCTCCACATCAAAGCCTTTGTTATTAATTTCTTCACCAGTAATCCAGTTTAGTTCAATATTATTTTTCACTATTCGTGCATTGAATTTTAAAAGTTTTACAGGCAATGGGTTATTGTCATTAGTACCGGTATAAAAATAATCCATGAAGTTATTATTAGGCAAACTAATTATGTTTCTAACAGAATCTACTGAGCTATTTGTTAAAGTAAATGGAGTCCATGAAGAAAATGAAGTGGTATCTTTTGTAGCAGCTTTTAAAACGGTTTCTGTAGGAACAGTACCTAACCAATCGTTTTTGTAATATTGGTTTACTCTAAAATAATAATAACCATACGCACCAGAAATTTGAGTATAATAATACATATAGTTATTGGCATTAGTATCTATATAGTTTGGTCTAACACCACCAAAACGTCTTACAGTTACACTGGATGGAACAGTGTTAAAAGGTTCCCAATAAATAGAAGCAACAGTATCGCCAGCAAACATAAATATTTGGGTAGAATCAGCTGCTAATTGCGCAATATTAGTTAATGCCGCAGGAGGAGTAGAATTAGGAGTAAATTCGTAAGCACCTAAATCAGGCACCCCTTGAGTTACGTTTTGTGGTCTTGAAGTTCCTAAAATATCATAATTGTTATTGGCAATAAAGGTCCCGTGTCCGTTAATTGCCCAAGCATTTGAATCAAGCGGATTTGGAACTAAATTGATGTTACTTGTATAACCCGGTTTGTATGAAATAGAATTCTTTTCATAAGTAGAAGCGGCTCTCCAAGCATATATGTTTAAATGAGTAAGTGCAGGAGTGGCCACGTTCACTAAGTTTGGGCCTGCACAATACAAATTGTTGTAATTACTATTTAAGTATAAAGTATTGTAAACATATAAAGAGGCAACAGTTATAGCTGTACCGGTAGCATTATTACTAAAAATATTATTTCTTAAAACTACTGTAGTTCCTGTTGAAGAAGTAAACTGAGTATAACAAGCATAGTTAGTTCCTGTACCTGTACTGTTACCTATAACACTGTTATTATAAACATTCATGTAAGTACAAGACGACATATACATGCCATAATAAGTACTTGTATAGCCACCAGAAATGGTGTTATTTCTAATGTTTCCAAGCAATGTAGCAGTTCCATTATCCGATGACATATAGATACCTGAAGTACCAGCACTGGTAATTTTGTTATTACTAATTTCAAAAGCATTGGCACTATTAATGAAGTAAATGGAATAGTTTGAAGAATATGAACTTCCGCCAATTACATTGTTTCTAATTTTTAGGTTTGAAGTATAGCTTGCAGCAATGGTCATATAATAACAAGCAGAAAACACATTGTTTTCAATGAAACTACTATCAATTGATTGAGTTAACGAACTTCCGTAAAAATACATTCCATAAGAACCATTGGTAAAAGTATTATTAGTAAAAGAGTTTAGTTTACCTGAAATACCATTTGCATATATTAAAGCCATTGAAGTAGCAGTAGTAGCTGTTACTGGAGCTAAAATTTTGCAATTTGTAACAGTATCATTTGAAATAACACCAGTCAGTTCCATTACAATTCCGCTTGTAGAATTCAAAGATTGTAATTTTAAATCCTTGAATTTAACGTATGAAGCAGCAGCTAAGCGAACCACAAAATTATTTGAAGTTCCTGAGTTATATGAAATAGTAACAGAGTCGGCACTTCCTGCTTGCGACTGAAAAGTAATGTTGTTAATAGCTGAAGCACCTGGAATAAAGCCCAATGCAAACTGCTCGTTAAAAGTTCCGCTTAGTAAGTTGAAAACAGTGGGTCCAACACCTGAAAGACCACCACAGTTTAATAAACTTGCGACCTCATTTAGTGTTGTAAAATCGCCACCAGAACCAATAGTATATGTTCCAACCGCTAAAGGAGTACAAAATATTTTAGAAATAGTATCGTTTGTTGCATTGCTATCAACCATAAAATTTGGAGAGTCAACCCAAGCGCGCAGGTTATTTGTTCCAGATACAAAAGTTAATTGGTTGCTACCAGAAAACGTTACAGTATCAACATTACAAGCACCTAATGCTCCAGTCCATAAAACAGAACTTGTATTAGTTCCACCTAATGAAACAGTAACATTCATAGAAGTAATGGTTGAGTTTCCAGAGTTTTTAATAATCACTTTTATGTTTTGTGCACCACTCGATAAAGGATAACTTAACGGTTGAACAAATATAGTTACCGATGCATCAATGGCTAATCCGCCTAAACCTTCTGCACATCCAATTTGAGGTGGATTAGGTCTTGTTAAACCATTGATGTCTTTTAAAGTATAAACTGATATTTGACCTTTTTGACAAATATTACCTGGTTTTGGATCAGCAACAGAAGATAAGCGAGGGTCTTCCATGGTAGAATTTAAGTTAAATCCACCACCACCAATAATATTTGCTTTGGTATAAGTAGAAGAAACTAAAGTAGCAATGTTTAAACTAGTTGTTGAGTTTTTCATGAATACATTATAATCACAACTATCAATATTTGCACCTGTTGAAATCATACATAATCCTGTTGAATTAGCTGCTTGTAATGAAATAATATTGTTTTTGTATTTGCACAAAGTACCTGCAGATGCAGCCAAGTTAATTCCATTTCCACCAGCCATATTCATCAAAATGGTATTGTTCAAAACAAACATGTTTCTTGGTTGCGACATGTCCATGGCATATGGAGTAGTGTTTGAAAAGGTTGGTTTGAAATAATTGTTAGCAATAACTGTTGGATACAATACATTTGTATTGGAGTTGTTTGATTGGAAGTGAATTCCATATTGACCACAATTTTCAAAAACATTGCTTACTACTTTGTAGGATTGTACTCCCGAAGATGAACCATTACAATGATGTACTCCTTTGCTTGCAGTATTTCCTGAAGCCATTTTTATATAATTTCCTTCAATTAAATATCCGTTACTTCCTGAAGCACCAATACCAGTTGCATAAGCATTTTCAATGGTGTTCCATCTTACATAAAAGTTATGCGGAATACTTGTATTGCTTGATGAAGACAAGAATATTCCAATATTTCCTCCCGAAATATAGTTAGAATCAATAAAAATGTTAAAAGCTGTTCCTGATGCAGATGAACAACCAGTTCCGGTAGATGAAATATTAGAGTTAGTAGCAGCTAAACCTCTAGTGGTTGTGGATGTAGCGCTGCTCACTAAAATACTACATTGTTTTATAGTATTGTTTGTTGCAGCATTATAAAAATGCACACCTATTCCATTTGTACCTAACGACTTTATAGTAATATTTTTAAAAACAATAAAACTAGCACTATTAAAACGCAGCGTATGTGCATCGGTTGAACTAGTGGCTGTGTTTTGCATTATACGAGTTGCAACATTTCCAACACCACCATCAAACGTAATAGTATTAGTAGCCGATGCACCAGTAATGGCAGTAATATCAATTGCCCCAACATAAGTACCTTGTAAAACATCAAAGATTACAGGACCAGAAACGCCAAATGTTCCGCTATTAGATGGGCCAGCATCGCTTCTTACTCCTGAACCAATCATGTAAGTTATGGCAGAAGAAAAGTTAAGAAAAACAGTGGCACTTGCTGTACCAGATGAATCAATAGTGTAAGAGCCGCTCAACTGAGTAGCATAATTTTCAGAACTGAATGACAAAACAATTGCCAAAATAATCAGTTTAAATGTAAATTTTAAATTGTAGATTTTTTCCATAGTTTGTAGTTTTAAATTGTTAAAAAAAGTTATTGCACTGGTATTATAAAAACAAAAAAACTGCAACGTTTTGGCTACAGTTTTTTATTGTATTGATTATTTTATTACTTTAAAATTTTTGTTCAAGCCTTCGCCTAAAATATTTAATATATACATGCCATTGTTTAAATGGCCAGTTTCAAACCGAATATTGTTATTTCCTGATGGCAACTCCACCTTTTTATTTTCAATTATTTTACCCGATATATCAGTAATTTGAACAGTAATACTCATGTTAGTTTTAACTGTTAAATCAATATTTACTAACTCGTTAAACGGATTAGGATATACTATTAAGGTTTCAAAAGCAAAAGCATTTGTTATTCTAGTAGTAGAATTATCAGACGAAACACTGTTACAAAACACATCAATTCCGTTTGGTCCCGATGCTGTTAAACAAACGGTATAAAACCCATTGGTTTCAAAACTATGAAGCGGATTTTGATCTATTGATGAAGAACCATCGCCAAAAGCCCACGAATAATTAATAGCACCGCTCGAAGCATTTACAAACTGAATTGTATTGTTCGATGGATTGGTAGTATTCTTAGTAAAATCAGCTTGAACTACCGAATGAACAATGTTTGAATCGTGGTAATTTACATTGATAAATCTGCAATATTCACTTCTACAATTTGTATCTAAAGCATTTATAACTAACAAGCATACTCTGTAAACACCATTATGAGCATATATGTGATTTGCAGGATGCAATAAATTGGAAGTGCTGTCATCGCCAAAGGTCCAACGGTATAATAAGTTATTTCCAGTAGAAGTGCTATTTACTTCCAATCGTCTTTGTAAATGATTAACGCCATAAATAAAACTAGCTACGCAACTATTTGTTAAATTAGTAACAGTAACATTATAACAACGGCTAGAACGGCAAGAAGTATCACCATTAGCAATGCGGTAAGTGTACAAGCAAATATTAAAAGTTCCGTTGTGGCCAAAAGTGTGAGTAGGCGAGTTTTGATCAGAACTTAAACTATCGCCAAAGCGCCAAATAGTTCTGGTAAATGTACCACCTGAAGTATTTGTAAAGTGTACTTCTCTACCAGTTTTTGTAAATGTAAAGTTTGCTTCGCAACCTACATTTGCAGAAACAGTAATACTGTCGCAAACTGTTAAAGTGCAACTTGAGTCTTTTTTGCTTACTTTTAAACATACTTTATACCTGCCAGCATGCGAGTAAACATGGTTTGGAGTTTTGGAATCCGAATTTATTCCATCGCCAAACGACCACCAATAATTGTAATCATTGCTTGTGCTAGCACTGGCAAAATATTTTTTTAAAGTATTAACACTATCAGTATATAAATTCCAATTGGCGTTACAACCATTGTTATTTTCGCCAATTGTAATATTGGTGCAAGTTGTATTTGTACAGGTTGAATCTTTTTTGGTAACCATTAAACACACGCGGTAAATTCCGTTTCCAGGAAAAGTATGATTTGGATTTTTAGAACTAGAAGAAGAACCATCACCAAAAGTCCAGTAATAAGAAAAATCAGTACTGATACTTGTGCTAGTAAAATACCTAGCAAGCGTTGTTGTATTTGGATTGGTAGTTACTGTCCAAGTAGAAACACATGGCGTTGTGGTGTTGGCTGTAACAGTAATACTATCGCATGTTTGAGTAGTACAACTTGAGTCTTTTTTTATTACTCTTAAGCAAACTTTATATCTACCAGCATGGGCATATATGTGATTAGGAGTTTTAGAATCTGATATGCCATTGTCGCCAAAAGTCCAAAAGTAATTATAGTCTAAACTAGTATTATTACTAGCAAAGTTTTTACTTAAGTTATTTCCATTTGCGGTAGCAATAGTCCAAGTAGAAAGACATGGACTAGCTAACACTAATGTGCTACAACGAACATGATAACAAGACGAATCGGATTTGGTAATAGTTAAACAAACTGCGTAAGTACCAAAGGTGCTAAATGTTTTAGTTGGACTTGCAGCAGACGATGTTGTATTGTCGCCAAAAGCCCAATGATAAATTAATCCTGTACCCACCGAAGTATTTGTAAACACTGCCGTTTTGGTGGTTTGGTTTAAAGTAAAAGTAAAGTTTGCTTCGCAACTATTTTGGGCAAAAATGCTGGTAGCAAACAACAAAACAAACGTAGCTAATGCGCTTGTTTTTTTATTAAACAATAAACATATTTGAGTAAAAGTAATGTGTTTCATAAAAATTATTCAATTGAAATTCAAATGTATATTATTACTTTAAAACACAATGTCATTTTTTTTGCATGTTTTTTCCCAATAAAACCCACCTAAAAATAAGGTAATATTTGAAACAAGGTGAATACAACTTTCATTTCTTACCCAAAGTCAATGAATTTTGGAATATAAAGAATCAGTTTTGTAGCCATATTCAAATCAAAAAAAATGGAAAAAATAAAAAACACATTACTCGTTGGAATACTAATTATTTCAAATGCAATGATTACAACAAATGCAATTGCACAAGCAAAACAATGGAAAACAGACGTTGTGGACAAAGGAAAAATTTCAGTAAAAAGCCTTATCTCGGAAAGAAAAGAGGGAGACAAAACATTGCCACTCATAGAATACATAGCAACAACGGTTGAAAATGTGAACTATCAAAAATGTATTTTAACCATAAAAGATGTTTCAGAACACAATCAGTTTTTGGATTTAAAAACAAATTTTTTAGTGAAGAAAATAAATGAAAACGAAAGTGTTATCTATTATTGCTTCAGCGCACCTTGGCCATTTTCACCAACCGATTGCGTAGCAAAAATGATTTTTGAAGAAGATAAAATTAAAAAAACGGCAGTTTTTACATTAACATGTGCTCCATTTTTATACCAATCAACCGATTATTTACGATTTAAATATTACCATAAAGTTTATACTTTTAAAGACTTAGGAAATGGAAAAGTTGAGATTACCATTAATGCTAAAATGTCGCCACCAGTAAGTATTCCATTATGGTTAATAAGAAGTGGTTTCCCAGATATTGCTGCAGATATTATCAGAAAATTTGTACTAATGGTTAAATATTAGTTGCTAATTTCCAATCATAGAAATACTTAAATATTTTACAAAAAAAAGAATAAAATAACCATGGAAAACACAATAAATAATAAAAGAAAATTCGCCAAAATAACTGGCTATTCACTACTAATTATGGCAGTAGCAGCAGGCTTTTCACTTGGTTTTGCCTTTCCTCAGTTTTTTAACCAAAGTCAACTTCACTTAGCACAAACTAATATTACTCAAAACTTGCCATTATACAAGCAAATGATTGCTGGTTTAATCATCGTATTTGCGCTCGATTTGTTAGTTTCTTTTACTTTATACAAATACTTTAAAAACGACCATAAAAATTTAGCAATATTTACAAGTTTGCTTAGAATTATTTATACCATTTTGTTTGGCAATGCCATTTTTTACTTGTCAAAAAATATAGTGGAAATTAATAATGATTTTGTTCTTGAAAACCATCAATTATTTCAAACACTTTGGTCAATTGGTTTAATTGTTTTTGGCTTGCATTTACTTGGGGTTGGACTGCTTATGAAACTTCACAAACTAATACCAAAAGCTTTGTGGATTTTAACAATCATAGCAGGCTTTTCGTATACGATTATCCACCTCATCAAAACCGTTTTTCCTCATTTAACCGAATTAATTAATACTTTAAATATGGTGCTAGTTTTACCTATGTCTTTTGGAGAACTTGGACTTGCTATTTGGTTAATAATTAAAGGCGGAAAAACCGAGAAGCTGTCTAATAATTTATAATAAAAAAGAATGCTAAAGAATTAGTTATTTTTTAGCATTCTTTTCCTAATTCGGCTCAACGATTCAGGAGTAACGCCTATATAACTTGCTATTTGATATTGAGGAATTCGTTGAAATAAATCGGGCCTTGATTGTAACAACTTTTGATAACGAACTATAGGAGAGTTAATGGTAAAAGCTTCTATTTTTGCTTGTTGATCTGCAAATACTTTTTCCATTAATTTTCTTGAAACAATTCCAAGATTTGGGAACCTTTTGTATAAATCTTCTCCCTTTTCACTGTTTCCAATTAACACAGTACAATCGGTACTGCACGCTAAATAATTAGTTGATGGACTATTTAAGTTAATGCTGTTTAAGGAAACAACCCATTGCTCATCGGCAAAAAAATCAGTGGTTTTTTCTTCACCATTTATTAAATAATATTGCCTGATAACACCCTCCAAAACAAAATAAGCAATAGTTGAAGTTTGCCCTTCTTTTAATAAAATGGTGCCTTTTTTAAATTGTTTAACAGACATGGTTTCATCTATAGCTGATATTTCTTCATCCGATAGTGCTTGTATTTTTAAAAAACTTTTTAGTAGTTTATCATCCATTTTTATACAATATTTCTTGTTGGTTTGTAATTGTAACTACTACCAAATTTAGCAGTTTCACTACTTTTTTACCCATCAAATATAACCAATTCGTTTCTTAACCCAAGTCAACGAGGTTTGAAAAACACAAAAGTATTTTTGCACCATCAAATAATTAAACAAACAAAACATGAACTCAAACAAAATTTCGGCAAGGGCTTTTGGAATCGCCTTTCTTATTGGATACCTTTCTTATGGGCTTGGCTTTGGCTTTTTAAATACAATTATTAATTCACCAAATTATTTACTAGAAGTTTTTAAATTTAAGAACACGGTAATATTTGAAGCTGCAATATTGATGGCCGTATTTGCTCCAATAAACATTGTGTTAGCTGTAATTATGTTGCCAATATTCAAACTATTTAAACCAAAAATGGCGTATGGATATTTAAGTTCAGCCATTGTATCAACTGTGTTATTAATTGTTGGTGCTATATTCTTATTAGTTTTAGTTCCTTTAAGTGAAGCGTATGTAAAAGACACTAATATTGATAAAATGCCATTTGAATTATTAGGCCAATTATGTAAAAAAGCAAATTTCTATTCATACCAAATTGCAATGATTATTTGGGGTTTTGGAGGATTGATATTTTGCTACATGCTTTACATTACCAAATTAGTTCCTAATTGGATGTCAATTTGGGGATTTATTGGCTACATCATTTTTATTTCAGGTGCTTTTTTTGCAGTTTTTGGAATAAACATAGATGTAATTTTGGATATTCCAGGAGGTTTATTTGAAATATTCCTGAGCTTTTGGCTTATTGTTAAAGGTTTTAAAATGCCGAGTCAACAAGTAATTTCATAATGTTATTTTATTATTTAGCATCACCATTTAACGCAATTCTTTTTCTTATTCTACTTAACGATTCAGCCTTAACTCCAATATAACTTGCAATTTGGTATTGAGGAACTCTTTGAAAAATATCTGGCCTCGATTTTAGCAACTTCATGTACCGTTGTTCGGGTGAGTCGGTAAGATATGAAGTCAATTGTTTTTTTTGCTCCGCAAAATCAGTTTCTACAATTGCCCTTGCAATGGTTTCAAATCTTGGAAAAATTTTAAACATTTTCTGTGCTTGTTCTTCATTTCCTACACTCACAATGGTGTCTTCCACACATACCAAATTGTTTTCTGATGGAGTTTGAAAGCTAAAATTATTCATTGAAATTACCCATTGTTCTTCTGTGAAAAAATTAGTTGTTTTTTCTTCACCATCCATTTCAATATACTCTCTTATACAACCTTCCAAAACAAAATAGGTATCAATAGAAATCTGTCCTTCTTTGAGTAAAAAATTACCTTTTTTAAAGGTCTTAACACACATGTTTTCGGCAATAGCCTTTGCTTCCAACTCAGAAAGAGTAGATACTTTTGAAAAATAATTTACAAATTTATTGTGCATTGGTTTGGTGGCGTTCTGTACTTAAATTGCCAATTACAACAATTAAAATAAGAGACAAGTTTTTTATTCAAATATATAAAAAAGCAAACAATTTTGGCAACTTTTATAATTTACTAATTGAGCTTTGGAGCAATGAAAAAATAGAACAAAAAGCAAATTATATTCATAATAATACTGTAGTTTCTGGTTTTGTTGAAGAACAACATCATTGGCATTATTCAAGCACAATTGTTTGTATAATTATTGAAACTTTCAATGTGATGGTGATATTTCGATAAACTCTGGAGAATCAATACATGGAACTATGCGACTATCCATAGAGTTAGCAAAGCGTTCTAAGGATTCTAAATGAATGTAGTGACTCCGACATGGGCAAATTCAAATTCAAATGAGACTGGAGACTCTTATATCATTTTAAATCCTTAGTCCTGGCCCGCAATGCTCTGCTTCAGACTAAGAATAGTGGGGTACTTGATTCGTTAGGTAAGTTTACCAATAAAAAACGTGTAGCAATTTCGTTAGAAAATTTAGGCCCAAGAGGTGATGATAAATGCCGAAAAATGAAAGTTACTGATAACGGAGAATTGATAGTTTATGGTGTAGAATTCAACTGGAATTTAACTGCACCAACCGACAGACAAGAATCGGAATATACTTATGAATGGGACGAAGCAAGTAGTAATTTTCAATTGTTAAATATTACAAATCCACATGCCATAATTGGGTATTGATTGATAGTTTTTGAATACGTAACTTTCAGTAGTCTCCCTCCCAAAATGCCATTTCACAAGACTACTAATAAAATGGAATTATAATTAATAAATTAATCTATTTTATAATTTCCATAATTTATTATTTTTGAAAAAATAAAAATAAAAATTATGGAAAACAACGAAGAAATTAAAACAGAACAAAACCAACCTAAAAAAGTAGCCAACAACTACGAAGATTTTGACACTTATTACGACAACAGGCAAACTGCATTGGTAAATGCCAGCGATGCCCAAGTAGAACCTTTATTAACTGCTGCCGATTATCCAACAGCTACTATTGCCTCCAAACTTGCCGAGCTAGAAGCACTAAAAACACTAAACGATGACCAAAAAAAGGAATATGGCGAACAATATGAAGCAACAAAAAATTATAACGAATTAGCCAATAGCCTTCACCCTATTTATTTAACGCACGTTAACTATGGCAAACTAATATTTGAAGATGATAAAGCTGCTATAAAAGTATTGGGGTTAGATGGAAAACGCAAACGTGCTGAAATGGCTTATTGCAATCAAGCACTTGATTTTTATACCAATGGTTTGGCTACAGCTAGCTACAAAGCTGCAATAAACAAACGAGGCATTACCGATGCGCAATTAACTGCTGGCAAAACAGGATACACCAACCTAAAAGCAATGATACCTTTAAAAGCCAAAGAAACTGGCGAAGCCCAGCAAGCTACCAGCTTAAGAGATGCCGCTTGGGATACTTTTGATGTATGGTTTATGGAATTTAAAAAATATGCAACCCTTGCATTAAGCAGCACACCGCAACTAAAAGAAAAATTGGGTTGGAAAGAATAATTAACAGCAGAAGCATATATTGTTAACGCTAAAAAAAATGGCATATCGTCTATAAAATTAGACATATTTACCTAAAAAAATGGCTCGGACGCCCGTCCGAGCCATTTTTTTGTGTGTCCGAGCCATTTTTTGTAGCGTCCGAACCATTTTTAGTTTTGTCCGAATTATTTTTATAAATGTCCCAACTATTTTATTAATAGTCCGAGTTATTTTTAGTCGCTTCCGAGCTGTTTTTTAGTTTGGAGGAGTTATTTTTTAATTCGTAGTCAGCAATGCTACTGCCATGAACACAAGACAACGAACAGTAGGTGCAAGAATATATATATCTTATTACAACTTTTATTTATATTTGTACTTATGATAATTATTGAAGCCAAATTTTCAGGTGAACAAAGGAATTTAGAAATGTTTCTTAATACAGGAATTAAAAACTATAGTACTAAGTTTTTAGGATTAAACAACTTGAATATTACATGGCAATTAGAAGAAACAAATTATCTAAAAGCTAAGGAAGAATGTATGTCTTTTATAAATACCAAGATGATGGATTTATGGGATATTGAATTTAAAAATATTTTATAAAATCAATTCATTTCCATAAGGCACTTCGGGTTCTTCTGATAGAAACAATTGCAACTCTTTTTTATCGTTAAATCCTTTAATTTTTTGCCTGTATTGTTCGGCTATTCCTCGGTTTTCTATTTCTATTTTTCGGTTTTTACTAATGTTTAAAAACTCCTCTTCTTGGTCTATTCCCAAAAACCTTCTATTGGCTAAATTAGCTGCTATGCCTGTTGTGCTGCTTCCTGTAAAAGGGTCTAAAATCCAAGCGTTTGGTTCTGTAGAAGCTAAAATCAAACGTGTTAAAACAGAAAGTGGTTTTTGAGTAGGATGTTTACCACAACTTTTTTCCCATGGTGCTATGGCAGGAAGTTTCCAAACATCTTTCATTTGCTTATCACCATTTATTTGCTTCATCAATTCATAGTTGAAATAATGTGGCACTTTTTCTTTTTTTCTTGCCCAAATTATTTGTTCAGTACTATGGGTAAAAAACCTACATGAAAAATTAGGAGGAGGATTATTCTTTTCCCAAGTAATTACATTCAGTATTTTAAAATCTAGTTCGGTTAATAACTGACCTATGGAAAAGATATTATGAAGTGTTCCGCTTATCCAAATGGTAGCATTATCTTTCATTTTGTCCCTAACCATACTTAACCATTTTCGGTTAAAATCATTTACAAACTGATAACCTTCCGACTTATCCCATTTGCCTTTGTTTACACTTACTATTTTACCACTTTGAATAGAAAGTCCATTGTTTGATAAAAAGTAAGGTGGGTCTGCAAAAACCATATCAAACTTATGCTCAAATTGAGGCAAAAGGTCTTTTATATTTCCGTGAAGAAGATAAAAGTCTATTCAAAATATTCTTTAATTTCAGTTGTTACATAATCGTCACTATCTAAAACAATTTCTTCATTTCGATGTAGTTCTTTAACTTTTGATATTGCATCACTAATATTTTCCGCTTCAATCTCAACTATATTAGATAAAAACTCCTGAATTTCAATTTTAAATGTTTTCATAATACAAATTCATAATTTTGTTGTTCAATAATAGTTTCATACTGTTTGTTTAAAGCTTCATAATCCATAAAAGATACTCTGTTTTGTTTATGTAGATTGGAAAAAGAAGAATACTTTATTTTATTCAAATACTCATCTTTTCTTTTTTTATCAGCAACAATTACCATTCTTGAATAGAAATCTTGCAAATCATTGAATTTTAGTAAAGAATTTTGAATGTCAGTTGAGTGTTCTACCTCAAAAAAAGAATGGGGCATTTCTCTTTCATTAAACCAAATAACATCAATAGTTGAACTTCTTTGAACTAATTTAGAGTAAGAATAATGAGGTATTTCATTCAACGTTCTTATATCAGCAAGTTTTTCATTTAGAAACAATCTGTTTTTATCTTGATTGGGAATAAAAGTTTTCAACCCTTTTAGATTTCCAATTGTTATCAATAAACCTTGGAAATAGGAATGATTAAACTCTAATATTTCTTTAGAATTTTTATTTGTATCCGTTTCTTGGATAATTCCTTTATTCTCATTTTGTTTTTTGAATTTTGTTAATCCATATAATCCTGGCTTAATTTTATAGATATTTTTATCCAATTGAACAATTCTTCTAACACTGGCGAAAGGTGTTTTCGTTTTCCATTCGCAATCAGTGATTTTAAATACCTCTTGGTTTAATTGTCCAAGTGTTGCAACTCCTCCAAGTTTTTCCAAAGTTAAAATAACGGCTTCGTTTTGTTTCATTATGCGGCAATTTTATAAAAGTGTAAACTTCCTCTTTTTTCCGGATTTGCATTGATGCTTCTTTTAGCTTTTACTCTTGAAATATAAAATTCAGCATATATTTCATCAAAGAAATTATCGTTTATGTTTTTACCTTTTAAGTCTGAATTACTCAAAATCCATTTGTGTCCTTTTTTATCAATTGTAGCGCAAAAATCCCTCAATCTTATTTGTGCTAAATCGTTAAAATCGTCTTTGGCATAAGAGTTAAAACTTGAAGTTTCGCTCAATGGTTTGTAAGGTGGGTCAAAATAAAACAAGGTGTTTTTATTAGCATGTTCTAATGTTTGTTCAAAATCACCATTTAGAATTTCTACTTTTTGCAATGCTTTACTTACAGCTAAAATATTTGTATCATCACAAATAGTTGGTTTTTTATAAGAACCCATTGGCACATTATAGCCATTGTTTCTATTCACTCTATACAAACCGTTAAAACAAGTTCTATTCAAAAAAATAAACAAAGCAGCTTGTGTACTTTTTTCTGTATTTCTTGTGTTGTATAGCTCCCTTTTTTGATAATAATATTCCTTCTTTTCTTCTTCTTTTCCATCTAAACCATGATAGTCGTTTTGTAATGATTGAAGAATTGAAATAAGTTCTTTGGGTTGAGAAGCAATTATTTTATAAGTATTTATTAGGTCTTCGTTTATGTCGTTTATAACCGCTTTCTCCAAGTTTGGAAAATTATTTAACATCCAAAATAGTATAGCTCCACTTCCAACAAATGGCTCTACATAAGTAAATTTTCCTTTTATTATTTCTTTGGGTAACGATTTCTCAAAATCATTAATCAATTGTGTTTTACCACCAGCCCATTTTAAAAAAGGTTTTGCTGCTTTAGTTGTGTTATTTACCAATTTCTTCAGGTTCAAATTTTTCAGTATAATCTATAATGGTGAGTTGCTTTTTTTCAGCGTATTGTTTGGCAGCTTGTTCCGTGCTAAAAAAATCATCAATCATTTCAAAAACATCTAAGCTAATTAAATGATAGGTAATAAATTCACCTTTTCCTTTGCTCCTAATAAAATATTGTTTTGAAGTGTCCATTTAAAGGGTTTTTAAAAACGTTTTTGAGGTGAACAAATGTATATATTTATTCTTTTTATCCTAAGATAAACTAATATTGTTTTTCAGAAATATAGCTCAAAGCTCCTCAGCTAGTCCACGAGAAATCTGAAACGCTAGTACACGACTTTGACGTGTTCAAACCAACAAAAGTAATCTCACGGTAAGATTGCTTCGTGCCGATAGCTATCGGCACTCGCAATGACGTCATTCCACGGGCGTCATGAAAAGCCAAATCATTTTATCAATATTTGTTTCAAACTGTTGATTTACAAAGAATCAAAATGATTCTTAAAAACCAAAAATCTTCCATTTCAAAATGGGAAATGAACCATTGATTTCTTCCAAAAATGAAACTTTTTATTAGAAATATGCTTTTTGGAAATGCCCCGCTTAAATAAAATATCTGCAATTAAAATTTGTATTCAGCCGTTTAAAATGCGTATAATAGAATTAGGGTATTGATGGCACAATGTTGCATACTATGTGTGCAAACAAACAAAACAATGAAAGCCCAAAACCCCAAAATCAAGAACAAAATGCCACTTATTTTTAAAGTAAGCAGCATTTTATTATTGATGTTATTTTCACTCCTTACAGCAAAAACAAATGCTCAGTATTTGTTTCAAGTAACAGGAACTAGTGATTTATCATCAGTAAACAGTGGATCGCAGTTTATTTATACCATAAACTACTCTACGGCAGGAAATACCACAAGTGGACAAAATGTAGTTGCAACTGTTGCTTTACCTACCAATGTAGAGCCATTTGACAAAGTTACATTTAGTAATTCCATTAGTTATCCTACTTCGCAGGTTACAGCCGCCACTTACAGTGCAGGCACCAACACAGTAACCATTACTTACATTAACCCATTGCCAGCAGGTGCAACTGGTCAAATTCAAATTAAGTTTAAATACTTAAACGGAACTACACCTAATAATTACGCACCTGATTTATTTACCAAAGTAACTTTTTCGAATGTTGGAAGCACAAGCCCAGTTTATAGCGATACCACCAATGTGATTGCTTTAGCAAGCAATAATTTTACAGTTGGAAAAGTAAAAAATTCAGGTGGTGCAATTAACGATTTAACCATTTACAAATTGAATATTAGTTCAACTGCAAGCAGCACTGGTTCGTTAACTTTAACAAATCCAATTTTGGTTGATACTTTAGCAGCAGGAGTAGTTTTTGTTGAAGCAACTTCTTTTAGTGGTTCAAATGCACCCGTTTATAATTCAACAAACAGAACAGTAACTTGGACTTGGACAAGTGGATCTTTTGCTACTAATTACAGTGGTTCTGCTTATCTAAGTGTAATACATCCAACAGGCACTTTTGCTATTGGAAATACTGTTTGTAATTCGGCTACTTTAAAAGGTAATATTCCAGTTTTGCCTATTGGCAATACTGCATCATCTAATAAAAATGGTAGTGTATGTTTTGGAATAGCTACTCCAACTCCAAATGCCATTTGTAGCGGTGGAGGAATTAGTGCTGCTACTGCAAGTTGGTTAAACAAACATGTGCTTTCTGGAACTACAGGAAACTCATTTGCCAATGGTTGGTCAAATACTGGAAACACGCAATTAGACAGCGTTTCGTTAACTTATACCATTGATAAAAGTGTAGATGTAAACGTAATCAAAATTGGTAAATTAGTTGATGGATTGGCACGTACAAGCAGAGATACTGTGCAATTAAGATACAAAACCAATTTAAATTCAACTTATACTTTAAAAGGAACATACATAATTACAGCCGATTTAAATGTAACCATTACTTTACCAGTAGGCGAATATTTAACGCAAGTAAATTTTGTTATCTATGGCGATTTACCAATTGGTGGAAGTCAAGATTTAACATACAGTGGAGCTGTTAGAAGCACTGCTTTAGCAGCTAAAGATGGTTCTGCAATTGTAGAAGGAACTACTTATATTACTTCAAATCCTGGGGATGATGGTACAACAATTACCAATAATTCAACTGGAAGATTTGTTTACAATGGTGTTTCAACTAATTACTCAAATTGTGCTGGAGTTGCTGAAATTTTAAAACCACAACCAGTATTCAATACACCAAACAAAACCATTACTAATTCATCGAGTAGTTTTAGAGCAAGCGATACCATTAGCTATAGATTTAGCGTGCAATTAGGTGGAAATGTAAATGCAGCAAATGTGGTAATTGTGGATACGTTAGATGCTCGTTTAAATTATGTTGCAGGAACTGGAAGTATTGTTGTTTCGAGTGTTACTTATTTGCCAACTGTTTCTGGAAATATTTTAACATGGACGTTAGGTACATTGCCAGTAGGCACCACTTATACCATTAATTTTAAAGCTGAAATTAAGCCAGGAACTTTGGCTAATACCATTCCAAATAAAATATATATAAGCAGTAGCAATGCTTTGTTTCCAAGAGGAGTTACTGCAAATGTTACCGCTACAGTTATTACCAATATAGCTTTAGTAGCTTATAAAGGTCAAAACGGTTGCGACCCTGCTTTTGTTTATTATCCTATCAATGCCACTACTCAAGAAGGTGGTTTGATTAACTATAAAATAACTGTAAAAAACCAAGGAAATATAGGCGCAAAAGATTTAACT
>JBMOGB010000058.1:0-18156 GCA_049318585.1 Bacteroidia bacterium
AGCCTTACTTTCGCAGATGGAGAGTTGGCAGAGTGGTCGATTGCGGCAGTCTTGAAAACTGTTGTCTGTTACAGGACCTGGGGTTCGAATCCCTAACTCTCCGCCAGTAGAATATCAATAAGTATCAAGAAGCCTATAAACACTAAGTTTGTAGGCTTTTTTGTGTTTTGATATTGTCAATAAATATCAAAATATATCAAAGCAAACAAGTATAAATCGTGCGTACTAATAAGTACTATAAAAGACGCACGAATTATTTCCTAATATTTTGTCTACCAACCTGTTCAACAGGTGAACATCTTGTGGTACTTGGTTTTTCAATCTAATTTTGTTAAATCAATTAATTAACCATATGATACCTCAAACATTTAATTTATTATTCTTTTTAAAGAAACCCAAAGGAAATATTACCCCACAATTCCCTATTTATCTCCGCATAACTATTGATGGAATTCAACGAGAATTTTCAATTGGGAGAAAGTGTGAACCTGAAAAATGGAATCAAAAAGCAGGAAGACAATTAGGCACCAAGGAAGAAGCGCGAGAATTGAACCATTATTTAGATGTTCTTTTTCAAAAAGCATATGAAGCAAAGCGTAAAGCAATGGAAGATAATAAAAGTATAAGTCCAGATTTAATTAGGGATATATTATTAGGCAAAGAAGATAAGCCAAAAATGATTTTAGAAGTCTTTCAAGTGCATAACACAAAGTTTGCTGAACTTGTGGGTAAAGAGTTTGCCCCAGGTACTTTAATTCGCTATAAAACGTCTTTAGACCATACTCGTAATTTCATTTATTGGAAATACAAAAAACAAGATATGGAAGTTACCGCTCTATCATATGATTTCATTTCAAGTTATGTACATTATTTAAAAACAGTAAGAAACTGTAACCAAAACACAACTGCGAAATACATCGCAAATTTCCGTAAAATAATCAATGAATGTATCAAACAAGGTTGGCTAAAACAAGATCCTTTCTTTGGTTTTAAACTTGCAAAAAAAGAAGTAAAACGTGAAGTATTATCAATGGAGGAAATAGAAACATTATCTAAAAAAGATTTCCATGTTGAACGATTAAATCAAATACGAGATATATTTTTGTTTTGTTGTTATACAGGACTTGCGTATGTTGATATAAAACAATTGAAATCTACTGATATTAGTATGGGTATTGATGGTGAGGATTGGATATTTACCGAAAGACAAAAAACTGATACTGAAACAAGAATCCCTTTACTTCCCTTTGCTAAAGGATTAGTTGAAAAGTATAAAAAACATCCAGAATGTACAATAAAGGGTAAAGTATTACCTGTACCGAGTAATCAAAAAACGAATGCATATTTAAAAGAAATTGCGGACTTATGCGGTATTACAAAAACCTTAACCTCACATATTGCTCGACATACTTTTGCAACTACGATTACGTTAAGTAATGGTGTACCCATTGAAACAGTATCTAAAATGTTAGGTCATAAAAACCTTAGAACGACACAACATTATGCGAAAATTTTAGATTTAAAAGTTGCAAATGATATGAATAATTTGAAGGATAGACTTTTCAAGAAAATAAAATAAACAAGCGTAGAAGTGTCGAGCTTTTAGAATGTTCTTGAAATTACAGAATATTATCAACCGATTAAATAAAATTATTTACTGAAAATCAATATTTTAAGTAAATAATTAATTTATAAATTAACTTATGAGTTAATTTATAAATATAAATCATACCTTTGTTCTTGAAACATTTTCTGATTGTGGCCTATAAAATGAATATCGCATTACTAGAAGTTTTTTATGATGAATATGAGTATGTTTCATATTATACGGTCAGATTAGAGATAGATGAGCAGAAAGAAGCATTAAGTGAAACAGATAAGTTTTATAAGTTATATAATGATCCAAATCATTTGTATTACAAGGAATTTGGAACGATATTAAGTGCAATTGATGCAATGGGTTTTAATAAAAGAGGTGCAGAACGATGGATTTTAAGAGAAGAGGATGCTGCACTTGCTTTGCCTCCTAAAAGAAAGCCGGCAGAAAAAGTTTTGCTTTTAGAAGTTATAGAGCATTCTAAATTACGTCTTTATTGTATCTGGCTGACAAACGGTGTGGTAATTTTACTCAATGGAGGAATTAAGACAAGAGATAGCGCACTCGATTGTCCGAATGTTAGTGGGCAATTCCGATTTGCTCAATCTATTGCAAAAGCAATTTATTCGCTTATGGCAGACGGTAGCATTATAATAGAGGATAATGAAATTATTAACAATACAGGAGAACAGGACATAGTACTTTACTATTAAAAAAAGATATGGCAAGTGAATTTCATAAAAAGGCGATTTCGCGCATTACCGAAGAGGAAAGGACTTTAATGGTAAAATCGATGGAGATAATATCTCAAATTTATACTATCTTAGATAGTAAGAATATTAATCAAAAAGAATTGTCCGAAATGCTTAAGGTAAGTCCAGCAGCAGTTAGTAAAATGTTAAGTGTAGGAGGAAATTTGGAGCTAAATACTATTAATAAGCTTGAAATACTTTTGGGTGAAACTATTATTACAACTCCTCAAAGTATAATAGAAATGCAAAGTGAGGGTAATACAGATGAATGGAGATTCTCTCAAGCACCAAAAACGCAACAAGATCATTTAAATACTCTATATACTGCTTTTCAACCAACATACGGACAAATACCAGTTAATTAACCCTTTAATTTAAAATATAGACAACATGATAAATACCGAATTAGACATAGAATACCTTGATGTACAAATTCTAAAAGCGGAGATTAATAATATATTAGATTCCCCCTTACAAAGAGGTGACAATTATCAATTAAGTCATAAAGTAACAGCATCACATTTATATAATCTAGAAAAACAATTAATAAGAGTAATTGTAGATATTGAGATAGTCGTTCTTCAGAATAAAAAGAAGGTAAAGGCTGGAGCAAAATTTGAAATTGATAATTATTTTCATTATCAAGGCTTACAGGATTATGCACATATAGATAATAGTAATAACAAGTTATTAATTGAAACCAAATTCTCAGATATTGTAAAAGGTCTCGCATACTCAACTGCTCGAGGAATAGTTTACTCAAAACTGTCTGGAACATTCTTAGAGGGAACTATTTTACCGACTAAGATGTCCACTGAAGTATAAAACAAAAACTCAAAGAATTATAGTAATTAAAATTATATGATATCACAAGACTTTAAAACTGAATCTCCTGAAAATTATGAACAGAAATGCTGTTGTGTTTTAGTTCTTGATGTTTCAGGTTCAATGAATGGAGACCCTATCAACGAGTTAAATGAAGGACTAAAAGCTTTTTATAGAGATATTCAAACTGATTCAACAACATCCAATCGGCTCGAGGTTTCAATAATTACATTTAATGATTATGTAAAAACGCTTATTCAGCCTAGTCTAGCCTCAAATTTTACTGTGCCAAATCTTTTAGCTGAAGGGGGAACAAAATTAGTAGATGGCGTACGGGAAGGTATAAAAACAACGAGAGCTCGTAAAACTTGGTATAAGGAAACAGGACAACCTTATTATAGGCCATGGGTGATTTTAATTACCGATGCAGATCCAGATAATTTTCAAAGTGTAAAAACATTATCAATAGAAATAAAGGACGGAATGAATAAAAAGGATTTCTTTTTTTTAGCAATAGGAGTTCAGGGAGCTGATATGCTAAAGCTAAAAGATATCTCTGATCCTTCAATGCCTGCTATGAAGTTGAAAGGGTTGAAATTTTCTGAATTTTTTAAATGGCTAAGTGCTTCAATGACAACAGTAACAAATTCAAAAGATGGAGATAAAGTAAACCTTCCCAATCCTGCAGATTGGATGGTTGGATTCACAATCTAGCAAACTAATTAAAGCAAGGAGGAACAAAACATGTTTGAACAAGTAATATTGTTTTTGATGAGAAAAAGAAAAAAATCAAATAACCAGGATATAAATAAAATTGCATCTCCTAATGTTATGAAACATGTAGCTGAAGTGAGTATGATTGAAGATA
This sequence comes from Bacteroidia bacterium, assembly GCA_049318585.1. GTDB lineage: Bacteria > Bacteroidota > Bacteroidia > UKL13-3 > UKL13-3 > JAAFJM01. The sequence goes on from JBMOGB010000058.1 coordinate 4,043, forward strand.
ATAAAACAATATTATTATCCAATCCATCTGTGGAAATAATTATAGACAAAGATGACGAGATTCCTTCAACTGAAATAAAGGACCAACCAATAAAAGAAACGCAAAAGGAAGAAACTATAACTCCAGTTGAAGTTACAGTCTCTGAACCAATAGAAGTTAAACATGAAAAATCGTTTTCTAATAACTTCAGTGATATAACTCCTTCCTCTGAAATAGCTCATTGGTTAATTGTTTCAGCTTCGTCCATTGGAAGGTCTCATCTTAAAAGTGATATCCCATGCCAAGATAATCATTATGTTGAGAGCATTAATGAAAAATGGGGAATAACCATTTGTTGTGATGGGGCAGGTAGTGCTATAAATTCGCATTTAGGATCAAAATATGTTGCTACTGAAATAGGTATTAAATTTTTCAAAGAATTGATTATTAAAAATGGGTGGCAGGAAAAAAATACATTACCAACTCAAGAAGAATGGAACAAAAGTGCACGTGAAGGGTGCATACAAATTTATAATTCTTTGGAGAAGCTTGCTCATGATAAACAAATTATTTTAAGTTCATTAGCCTGTACATTAATAGTTGTTATTTATTCCCCTATTGGATTATTAGTAACGCATATTGGTGATGGAAGAGCAGGTTATTGCAATGAATATGGAGAATGGCATTCATTAATAACACCACACAAAGGAGAGGAAGCAAACCAAACAATTTTTATTACTTCTCAAAAATGGATTACTGATACTGACTTTATAATGTCAGGAAAGCAAGTTCCGGAAAGTCATGTGATTAATGAAAAACCTAACGCTTTTACATTGATGTCAGATGGCTGTGAGTTACATTCTTTTGAATGCAGTATAATGGATCCCGAAACAAATAAATGGCATGATCCTAATATCCCTTATCCTAAATTTTTCAATCCGTTAGTAAAAAATCTGAGGTCTATGCATGAAAGTAAAACATCTATTGATAGTGCAAATAATAAATGGAGAAAATTTATTGAAGAAGGAAGTGCAGCTATAGAGGCCGAGCCAGATGATAAAACAATGATATTAGGTGTTTTAATTTAAGAATTATGATAACTGTATATACCATATTAAATAAGTCAATTCAGCTAGTAGCAACTCCCATATCTACACCTGGTGGCGAAGGTGCGGTACATAAAATAATTAATTACCCACAATATTCAAATCATTGCGTAAAAGTTTTCCATTTTCTTAAAAGAACGGAAGCAAAGAAAAATAAGATCGCGTTTATGATTTCCTCTAAACCGAATAATCTTACACATTTTAATTTTAATTTTTGTTGGCCTATTGAATTGGTTTATGATAGCAATAGAAAATTCATTGGATTTATTATGCCTTTAGCCTTTGTGGGTAGCGAAAAATTATATGAATTGGCAGCTTTAAAAATGTCTCCAAAGCTGAATTATTCTTGGCAGAAATTTGACAGGAATACAACTCAGGGCCTTCAAAACAGATTAAAGGTTTGTTCGAATATAGCTATCGCTATTCATGCTCTTCATCAATCTAAAATCTATTCAATAATTGACTTGAAACCTCAAAATATACTTCTTAACAGTGAAGGGAAAATTTCCATTACTGATATTGATTCATTTCATGTTTCTTCTAACCAAGTTTTTCACAAAGCTGATGTAATAACTCCTGAATATGCTCCTGTTGAATATCATATCACTCCAGAATCTACGAGAAGTATGCATGAAAATTGGGATAGGTTTTCTTTAGCGGTTTCGTTTTATGAAATTCTTTTAGGGCTACATCCTTATGCGGCTTCATGTAACGAATTGCATGTAATTGCTGAAACCATTGGTGATAAAATAAAAAAAACGCTTTTTGTACATGGTACTAGAAAAATGTATCTTTCAATGATTCCCCCTCCACATAAAAACTTTAATGCTTTACCTCAATCTATTCGAAATCTCTTTATGAAGGCTTTTGAAAATGGGAATATGACTCCATCTGAAAGACCATCGGCAGAGTTATGGGGTAGGACTTTACATGCTTATTTAAACCAAAATTAAATGTAAGGAAAGAATGAAATTACTTCATTCTTTCATCTAAATTTGAAAGGTTATTTTATCACTTTTTGAAAAGTGTAAATTTTTATATCACAGGGATAAATAAAATTTCCAGATGTACAAAATATTCGAAATTTCACTTCTTTTTGTATTAAATTACAAGTTACACTCACAAAAAAGCGAGTAACTTGTAAAAGCTAACCAAAAACGAATATGCTTCGCTATACGTTTTTGTACCGTAATCGGTTCATTGGCGTTCACTAAATCAATACAATACAAAAAGACATGCCAAAGCTATACAACAGTTTTGTTTATATGCTTTCAAAGGCATACAAAACACTTGTATAGCCCTTGTGAGGGTGCTTTGCACTTTGTCATGCTTTCCATTGTATTGATTTCGTTCATCAGCAACCTCCAGCATCCTGTATAGGAGCTTTGTTCATTTTGCGTAATCTAATTCCCTACGCTTCGCTCTGGGTATAGATTCCACTCCTTTACACCTTAGCACCTATACAGTCTGGTGGTTGCTATATTAAGCTCGCCTGCATTGCAGTTCACGGCTGCGGGATTGTTATTTGTTTCTTCCTTTTCAATCGCATACCTACACAAAACAAATACCAACCCTTGTGTTTTCAACATAGGTCATTCCCGTACTTCGTACTCTTTATATTCCACCGTGAACTGCACTCGCAGGAGGCTCGCAGCACACCCAACGCAATTGCATTGCATTGGGTTTCCCTGACTCATGCTCAGGGCTGTTGAACCATTTAAAATATTCTTTTTTTCTTACAGTATATAAGTTACAAAGTGATGAATCGAACACTACCTATATCATCAATATTTTATTCATTTCTGTATCAAAAGTTCAAACCTTGCCTTTATATTGTTAAATAGAATATTATCATGACATAAAAATTCCATACCACGATCATCATATAAATTTAAAAAGAATGGTTCCTTATCAAAACTCACAATATATGCATTAATATTGGCTGAAGGCTCAATTCCAATCTCAAAGGCTGCTATGCTTTCTATCAAAGGCTTTATTTCGCTATACTTATAACTATCATAATACAAATAAAAAACCTCGTCATTATTTGTAATATCGGCTTCAACAATCTTATCTAGTTTATCCCCTTTAAAAATATTTGTAGCAGAATTCAAATTGAACCCTGATTTTAATAAATCTGACATGGTTCCTAAGTTAGTATTCCAAACAGTTAAAATTATCCAAAATTCCTTATCATCTAACAGCCAATCAGCTATTTCATTAAACCTTTTTTCTATTTGAAAAATTCTATTTTTCCCCCGCTTATTACCTCCCATTTCAAATACAACTTTTAACTCCTGATTATTTCCAAAATACTCAGTATATTGTTGCTTAAATTTATCTATATTCATAATCATTGTTTTATTATCTTTTGTAATTTAGAAAGTTACAAAATTCATTTTTACAAAAGTGATGAATCGATAACTACTTAATATTTTATCACGTTATTACTTTTAAGGAAGAACCTTCACTTAATATAGAAAATGTTGGGGTTAATGAATCAATACTAAAAATAAACAAATCAAAATAACCTTGAGAGTTAACACATTTCCAAAAAGTTAGAATTTCCTTGTTAACATACTTTTCAAAATTCTCACTAATAAAATAATCCTCTACATCTTTATTACTATTAATTTGAATGTCAATTTCGTCTGTATCTATAAGAGGGGTAAAGTCAATTACTTGAAATTCTAAAATAATTGAAATTTTTTCAAATGATCCTTCCAAGTTATAAAACTCTAAATTGCTTAATTTAATGCCTTTTATTTTTTGTGGCAGTATTATTTCACTATAATCTATCATAATATTTTACTTTATAAAATTGTTAATATCGTTGACCTTTTGCATCTGCTTGCTTTAAAATTTTAATTGCTTCATTAGCTTCTTTATCTCCTTCAGCCGCCAAATTCACCACTTTTTTTATTTAAAATCCGTAGTCCCTCTGCTTTGGCTTGGCTTTAGACTCTCCGGATAGTAGGGGGCAATATCTTAAGGCACAAGAGTTGAAATTAATCTGTTGTTGCATAACCACATAACCATTCTATTTCATTTAATCTAACACTAGCGTCTCCAAAAGCATTTTTATAATCTTTAAACCCTAGCATTTTAGATAATTTATTTATGTTAATCATCGTTTCTTCTTCATTCGAATACACACCTATATATCTACACTCATCATGAATTCCATTAATTTGTTCTATCTCAAAAAAATGCGTAAGAAGAAAAACCTCCTTTAAGCACAGCTCTTTTAAAGGCTTATCTTCAATCTTTAAACTGTCATCTTCTGGTATTGTTGAGTCTCCAATTAATGAAGTAAATCCATCCAACCAACGTGTTTTGTTCAAAATAAACTTTACAATTTTAAAGCCCAATGGAGTTTCTTTAAACCCTGGAGCTTTTCTTAAAATTTCAATTGCATCTTCTATATTTTTTTCACAATCATAAACACCACAGTTTTTAATACTGATATTTGTGGTTGTAATTTTATGTTCATGAAATAATAAATAAACTATATAACTCATTTCTTATGATTAATTATTCCCATTTTCTAAAGTATTTATATATTTCTTGATATTCTGATTTTGGTTTTTTAATCTGCTGAGTGTCCCAACCACCTTCACCATATTGTTCATCCATTAATCTTTTTGCATATTGATTAGGTGTTTCTTTTTTAGAAGGTGGCCTACCTTTAGCCCAATGCGGAGCATCTTTAGCTCCTTCTTTTCCTGATTGATTAGCCTTTGACTGCTTATATTCAACGACCGTACCTTCATCACCTTTATCACTTGAACCATTGTTAACTTGTTTATTCATTACAAGATGCCTTAAAGCTGCAAAATCTTCTAGTAAATTAGCTCCTGAATTTACTGTAACTACTGTTCCATGAATAGTTAAAGGTATAGTTGGATATTCTTGTTAAACTGACCACCTAATTCCGGAGCAAATTGACCACTTTTTAATTGGCGAAAATTGCTAAAATTAGCTGGCGAAAAAAGTTAGTTCATTACTTATTTATTATTCAAAAATATATTATTTAATTAATTTATTGTTATTTTCTTTTTTCTCATTGAATCACCTAAAAGTTCAATACGATGTGCACCATGAACCACCCTGTCTAATATAGCGTCAGCAATGGTGGTTTCACCTATTATTTCATGCCATTTATTTACTGGAACCTGGGCTGTTATAATTAATGATGCTTTCGCATGCCTATCTTCTATAATTTCCATAAGTGCAGACCTGTTATGTCCGTCTAATGGTTGTAAGCCAAAGTCATCAATAATTAGCAAGTGCTGTTTTTCAATTTTACTAATTTCTTTCACGTATGAACCATCTCCCTTTGCCATTTTGAGTTGTGAGAAGAGTTTAGAAGCATTGTAGTATAAAGTTCTATATCCCAAAAGGCAAGCTTGGTGACCAATTGCAGAGGCAATAAATGATTTACCAATACCTGTACTTCCTGTAATTAGAATGTTTTCCTTTCGGTTAATAAAATCACATTCAGCAAGACGTAAAATTTGATTTTGATCAATGGATCGTTCTTGATCAAAAACAATTTGCTCCACAGCGGCATTATAACGGAATCGCGCATTGGTAATATGTCGCCCTATACTTCTGTTATGTCGGTCGTCCCATTCTGCATTAAGAAGATGTTCTACCATTTGGTCAGCGGTATACTGCTCTGTTTTACCTGCCTCCAAGTTCATTTTAAAGGCTCTCAACATTCCGTAAAATTTCATTTTACGCATTTTTTCTAATGTTTCATTATTCATTTTTATATTATTTATTGGTGATTATTTGTAATAGTTTTTACCTCTTATATTTTCATGTTCTGGCATCAGTGGAAGTATCACTTGCGTTTCCTCATCTTGTTGATCTAGCCCTCTTTTCAGAATCGTATCTATTGCTTTGTACGAATACATATCATATTCAATGGCTCTTTTACAAGCATCAATTAGCCTATTATTTCCATATTTTTTTGCCATTGAAAGAATACCCACACAAGATTTGTATGCTTGTTCAACATGTTGTTTTTTATTCAAAATACAATAGATATATTGGCGTACAGTTTCATTAATTGAAGCTGCCCAACTCAAGAAGCGTTCAGGTGTCCAGTCGCTTACAAAGCGATGTGTTGAAGCCATATGGTCTTTCTCTGTTGTATAATTGTATGGGCTTTTAAGTCGTTGATGACAAGCTATACGTTCATAATTATAATAAATTTCAACGCTTTGTGAACTGAAAAGCAGTTTAACTTTTTTGCCAATATGTTGATGAGGAACGCTGTAATAATGTTTGTCTTGACTTAAACAAACATGTCCATTTTTCATCACCGTTGCAAAAAGTTGCTGCTTGAACTCGTATTTCAGCATGGCAAGAGGGTTTAAAGTTGGCCGTTCTACCTCATCAAACTGTTGTCTGCGACTATAATGACGTCCTTTGAGTAATTTGTTATTATGCTCTTCTAGAACTATTAATATGGCCGCATTTAATTCCTCAAGACTATGGTATATATTAGTTCTGATACGTGCATATATGCGTGTATAAATGATTTTAACAGCTCCTTCAACCAATGATTTGTCTCTTGGTTTGTATGCTCTTGTTGGTAAAACGCTTATGCTATAGTGATCTGCGAAGTCTGCAAAGTCTTCATTGATTATTGGTTCATATTTGCTGGACTTTGTTACAGCAGATTTAAGATTATCGGTGACTAATGCATTAGGAACTCCGCCTATAAAATGCAATGTTCTTTCACAACTTGCGATAAGATCCTCTTTCTGTTGACTAAAACTTGCTTCAACATATGTTAGTTGGCTACATCCTAAAATAGCAACGAACACTTCAACTGGCTTTTGTTCTCCTGTTAATGTATCTACGATATGAAGTTTTTCGCCTGCATAATCTACATAAAGTTTATCCCCTGCTTTATGCTCCATGTGCATGACTGGGTTAACTTGTTGTTTCCACAATGCGTAGTAATAACTAAACTGACTTAAACTTAATCCATCAGGATATTGATTCTTGTATTGCTCCCAAAGATATTGTCGTGTGATTCCTTTTCGTTTGAGTTGTTTATCTATTTCTGGAAAAAGGTCAAAAAGTACAATCGCTTTTGGCGTAAGTTTCTGTTGTTGAGATTTAAATGCACTAAATAACTCTTCCAAATCTTGGTCAGTTAGTTTTTTGATCTCATCAATATCAAGGTTCAACTTTTCATAATCCAGAAGATATTTTTTTAGGGTGTTGCGAGACACTCCTGTAAGTCGGTAAATGGCTAATTTACTGTTGCCCTGACTATGTAATCTTAAAATTTGTCTTATTTTGCTCATACTGATAGTTTTATTTGCCATATCTCTGTTTGGTTTGTTGGATTAATCCGCTAAACTCCGAGATTTGGTTTTAATAAATCAGTAATAAACTACATTTTTTCGATGGTCAATTTCATCCGGTTTTTCATGGTCAATTTGCTCCGGAATTAGGTGGTCAGTTTCGTCCGGTTTTAGTGGTCAGTTTAATCCGGAATCAGGTGGTCAATTTCACCATTTTCTCCACAATATCTTCAAAATTAAGATTATTAGTTTCATTTATATCAAAAATAGCATTGGTTATATGTGCTGGCCATTCCCAAGTTAAATCTATTGGTGGAAATAATTCTATTTCATCTTCATCGCACCAAAAAACAAATTCATTCTCTTCTAAAAAACTTATGTATTCTTCAATTGTTTCTGTATTTCCAGTACCATAATTTTCAATTATACTTTCCTTTGTTCTTCCTTTATTTTCTGTTAGCATTTCAGCTAATGTATTGGGTATGAAATGGTATTTTCCCCTCGTTAAATCTGCTATTAAAGCGCGCTGATTACCTTTCACTACTATACAATCAGCAAATATCATCAGGTATTTATTGGTTTTCCATTGGTGCATTTTCTAAATTTATTATTTTTGATATAGGTTTGGTAAATGGAAATATCATTAACTTATTTGTATTGTAAAAATTGCAAATGATTTTCTTTTCCTCGTTTTTGCTAATTGGCTTTTCTGTCCAATAAATGGATGATAAAGTAAGATTTTCTTTAGTCATTTATACTTCTTTCTATTAAATAATTTGCAATATGTTTTTCAATGTGAAAATTACCAGGATTAGAAACTTGTCCAAATTGACCAAAAGGATTTACTTCTAAAAAAACATATTCATTTTTTTTAGTAATTACTATATCAATAGATCCTGTTTTCATTTTTTTAAATGTCATAAATTTGATGATTTTTTCCTTAATATTTAGGGGTAAATCAAAAGGAGGGGTTCTGTTAGGTTTTAGATTATTATAATGCCTGAAATCTGTTTCTGTTTGTGTGTCATTTTGAGAAAAAATTGCTGTTGCAAACATTCTTTCATTAAAATAAAATATTCGTAATTCATACTTTTTGTCAAGCTTCTTTTGAATAAGTGAATATTCAAATTTATCTGGGAACACAGCTAAATCAGATTGATTTATAGTACTTGTAAATAAGGAATATTCTTTTCCATCATTATAAAACCAACCAGATTGAATTCCTTTAGTAATCAAATCCTCTTTTTCAATTAAATCTAACACTTCTTTTTTGTTTTTTAAAATATAAGTCGAAGGAATTATAAAACCACAATTTTTGGCATAAATTAAATTTGAAAGCTTATTTGTATAATTATCTTCTATTCTACCAACACCAGACTTATTGTAAAGGTAATCTTCTACAAATAAATTTATGGCTTTATATTCTGCCTGAATATAATTTCCAATGCCTTTATTGTTATTTTGTTCTAAATTTAAACTAACAACTGATTGCTTTAAATTTAAAACACCACGTCTATGCCAATATACAGAAACATCAGATAGATTAATCTTAAATTTCGAATTAAAGAGTTTTATATTTTCAACTCCACTTTCAATTTCAATTTGGCTAATTACAAATTTATCAGTGTCATTTATTCGTGTAAATTTTCTCTCATTATAACTTAACCAATCTAAGACTATATCTGTTATGTAATCTTTATTTTCTGAAATTATTAAAATCATTTTTGATAAATATATTCTTTTGGTAATTGAAAACCTTCAATTATTGACGCTTGATAAAGTGAAGGTAAAAAAATCTCAAATCTCCTTTTGTCAACATTTTTAATATCATATATAGGATAAAGTAAACTCTTTCTATCTTTATCTAAATGAGTCCCATATATCTGTTCAGAATACTCTTTATTGCCCCAGCAATTCGCTCTGTCAATTAAATAAGCATATTCTGTATTTTTAAATTTACCTATGAAGACAAATCCCTTAATTATAGGCTCAACTTTATTATAGAATTCAACATAGTTACAAATAGAATCTACTGTATATAGTTCTCTATTAAAAAAATTATGTAACAAAAGAAATTTTAGTAAACCAATTGCATAATTAGTATTATCATTTCTTAAAAATATACTATCTTTCAATATTAAAATTATAGATTTTCTTATTTCGCAATCAGAAGAATTAAAGATAAATTGTTTTAATTTAGCAATAGTGTCATAAGAAATATAGTCGTCAATACCCTTCATATTTAATACCCTTCTTGAAAATTGATCTTGAGTTAGTAAACCAACCATTCTGAAATCAAGTGCCAAATTTCGGGTTGCAACATGTAGCTTATATAAACTATCAAAATTAGTTTCAATATAACTTGCATAATTAGTTTGAAAAAATGGTTTCAATAATGTTTCATTTTCTTTATAACCAATGTATTCATTTTTATTAAGTCCATTTTTTATCATATATAAAAATAAATCTTTTATTGCTTCATCTTTTCCAAAAGAAGCTAAAATCCTTAAAATTTTCAAGCCATCTTCATTAAAAGAAATATGTATTTTCATTTTCTTACTTAAATCGGTTGCTTTAAAATAATATTCACAAGCCTTACTCTTATCTTTTACGATATAGTTTAAAGAATCTGCTTTATTTATTAGTTTATAGTATGTTTCAATATTATTTTGGCTTTTTGAACTAAAATAACATAATAATACAGCAGTTAAAATGATAAAATTCTTTTTCATGTTTTTTACTTTTAAGAGTTTTAAGAGAATGCTAGAAAAAAAATTAAATGAAATTTATTTAAAAGCATCCTCTTAACTCTGAACTTTGATTTTACATACCTGGATCATATGGATGCATAGGATCTCCTTCTGGATGACCGTCTAGAACGAAACCATCTGCTGCAATAGTAGTGCAAATAGTATCTGCCGCTTCCTCAGTAAGTTGATCTCCATCAAAAGGACTTGTTGCCTGCTTCCAAGTGTCTTCTTCATTGTTAACACAAGTTTCAGCAGACCAACCACCCACAAAAGAAGCTAGGTTACTCATTACATTTGGCTTCAAACTTTCAAAAAGTTTTCCATCCATTTTTTCTAATTTCTCATTTTGTTTTGTTCGGTTTGTAAATCAAAACCGTAAACTATAATTGGTTAAATAAATAAAAATTTACAATATCAATCAAAACCTACTGCGCACATAAACTTTACTGACATTGGTATAGCAATTCTCAAAAAAAGAATTGATAAAAACAAATTTAAATTATTATTTTTACAGAAAAACCTAAAAAATATCCTTATATCACTTAAAATCAGCAAATTATTTTTTTAGTAAAATTAATATTGATTAGTATATCCAATTTTTAAAATCTGCTAGAAGTAAATATATTGTTGAAATAAGATAATAATGCTGTAATTTAAGATAGTTATCAGTCAATATTTGAAGATTTAAATAAAGACAATTGGAGATAAATTTTGATTATTTGTGATAAATGTAATTTATTGTAATATAAATATTTACATATGTATTTGAACAATTTAAGCTTCAAAACCAATTTCAAAAAAATAAAATTGCGAGAAAAATATTTCACAAAAAATAATAAATTCATTCAATAGTATTAGATTAATACAAAACTGCAATTAATTCAAATATTCAAGAAAGGTAAAATAGTGTTTTGTATTAAAAGTAAAATATTATATTATTGCCTCGTGTCATATCCATTTTATCATCAGTTAGGTTTAAAAGATTGCGGTCCTGCTTGCCTTAAAATGGTAAGCACTTATTTTGGGCGCAATTACAGCATAGATTACCTACGCGAAAAAAGCCATATTATAAAAACAGGAGTAAGTATGTTAGGCATCAGCGAAGCAGCTGAAGCCATTGGCTTCAAAACCATTGGAGTAAAAATAGATATTAATAAGCTGAAGGAAATAGGGCAAAGCCACCCCAGTATTTTGCATTGGGAAAAGAACCATTTTGTAGTACTCTTCGATTATAAAAAACCACTATTTGGAAAACCATACTTTGTAATTGCCGATCCTGCCAAAGAGTTAATGAAACTAAGCGAGGAAGAGGTGTTGGAACATTGGGGAGTAGCTAGCGCAACGGTTGATAAAGTTAATAATGTTGATGAAGTTAATGGGGTTGTTACCAATCAACCTTTAACTAATCAACTGATCAACCAAACGCAAGGCTTCGCCTTAGTGCTAGAACCCACTCCTGAGTTTTTTAGTATGGAAAAGCAAGATGGTGAAGCAAAAAAATTAGGGTTAAATTATTTATTTCACTACTTTAAACCTTACAAAAATTATTTCTTTCAATTAGCCATGGGAATGTTGTTAAGTAGTATTATTACTTTACTAAGCCCTATGCTTACCCAAGCCATGATAGATAAAGGAGTAAACATGCACAATACCCGAATGGTTTATTTGGTTTTGTTTGCACAATTGGCTGTTTTTACTGGTTCTATTTTAATTCAATACATTCAAACCAAAATATTATTGCATGTAGGTACCAGAATAAATATTAGCATGGTTTCCGACTTTTTTTACAAACTTTTTAACCTATCTATACCCTTTTTCGATAGCCACGTTACAGGTGATTTAATGCAGCGGATTGGCGACCATAAACGCCTAGAAAGTATTCTAACAGTAAGTTCTTTAGGTACAATTTTCTCTGTTTTAAACATGGTTGTATTAATGTTCATGTTGGGTAGCTATCAGCCAAGTATTTTACTCATATTCAGTATTGGCGCAGCTTTAGGGTTTATATGGACTTACTTGTTTTTAGCTTGGCGCAAAAAAGTGGATTATAAAATGTTTCAAATATCTAGCAAGGAAAATAGCAAGGTAATTGAAATGTTAGAAAGCATTCAAGAGATAAAAATAAACAATAGTGCCAAACAACACAGATGGGAATGGGAGGAAATTCAAGCTACACTTTATAAACAAAAAATAATCAATTTAAACATTGGACAAATGCAAGGTATTGGTGGCGGCATGATAAGCCAAGGCACTAATATTATGGTTAGTTTTATATCGGCCACAGCGGTAATAGAAGGTAGTTTAAGTTTGGGTGGCATGTTTGCCATTAACATGATAATTGGACAATTAAATGGACCATTGCAACAATTATTTGGTTTTATAAACTCGGTACAGCAAGCCAAAATAGGTATGGATAGAATTGGAGATGTTGTATTACAAAAAGATGAAACCGATACAGGTTTGGCTTTGGTTAATGATATTCCTACCAATGAAAATATAGTAATAAATGATTTATCGTTTACTTATGGCAGCGATCGATTAGAACCCATTTTAAAGAATTTAAACTTTACCATTCCAAACGGAAAAGTTACAGCCATAGTTGGTGCTAGTGGAAGTGGTAAAACTACTTTGCTTAAATTATTACTTAAATTTTATAGTCCACAAAAAGGAAATATTCATTTGGGAAACTTACATTTTAATAGTTTACATCATGGTTATTGGCGAGAGTTATGTGGGGTGGTAATGCAAGAAGGAAAATTATTTAATGGAACTATTGCCAGTAATATTGCCGCAGGGCAACCTAAAAAAATGGATGCCATAATGCAAGCAGGAAAAATTGCCAATATTGATGAATTTATAAATACTTTACCCATGGGTTATTTAACCGAAATAGGCAATGATGGCACACAAGTCAGCACAGGGCAAAGGCAAAGAATACTTTTAGCAAGGGCAGTTTACAAACAACCTTTGTATTTATTTTTAGACGAAGCCACTAGTGCATTAGATGCCAATAATGAAAAGAAAATAATGGAAAACTTAAATGAGTTTTTTAAAGGAAGGACTGTGGTAGTAATTGCTCATAGGTTAAGCACTGTTCAACATGCTGACCAAATAATAGTAATGGAAAATGGCGAAGCAGTAGAAACAGGAAATCATCAATCGTTAACCATGAAAAGAGGTAAGTATTATGAATTGGTAAAAAATCAGTTGGAGCTTGGCAACTAGCTGTTGGCAATTAGCAACTGGCAACTGGCAAAACGAATTACAACAACAAACGTCATTGCGAGGCACGAAGCAATCTCTTTGTTGATGTGGGATTGCCATACTAAGCTCGCAATAACGAACATATTGAAAATAAAAACTTATACAAAAAACTAAGTACTTAGTACTATAAACTAAGAACTAACAAATGGAAGAAGAAAACTATAAAAACTCAGATTCAATAGCTTACTTGCTGCAAGCAAAGTTGGGTTTTTTGTTGCGTTATGGTATGACTTTTATGTTGGTATTAGGACTAATGGTTTTAGTATTGTTATACTTTGTAAAAGTACCCGATACCTTAGAAGGAAAGTTTGTATTAACTAGCAATAATCCTCCAAAACCTATGGTTTCAAAAATAAATGGTAGAGTTACAACTAAAATTATTGAAGATAAAAGCCAAGTAAAAAAAGGTCAAATATTGGTTGTAATGGAAAATCTAGCTAATATAAATGAGATAGAAAAATTAACCAATGATCTACAAAAAATTCAATTTTTAATTGATAGCAATATTTTAGATAGTATTAGTAGAATTGATTTGTATTCATTGAACCAATTAGGGGAATTACAAAACTCTTATGAGTCATTTAAAAAAGCTAATAATGAACTTTATTTATCGGTATCTGACAGACAATATACCCAACAAAAAGCCATTATTACCAAGCGTTTGACTTCCTTGCAAAAAATGCATA
>JBMOGB010000059.1:0-18118 GCA_049318585.1 Bacteroidia bacterium
GTAAGCAATGAAACCAATTATATTTATTTTTGATGATAAAAATTTCTAAATGTCATTATTCAAAAACTACCAAATAGCCAATATATCAGCGGTTTCAGCTCAAATTATTGATTTATCAAACGATTTTAAAATATGGACTTTTGATGGTGAAATGGGAGCAGGGAAAACCACTTTGATAAAATCTATCTGTAAAAACCTTGGAGTAATTGATGAAGTGAACAGCCCAACTTTTTCATTGGTAAATGAGTATAAAACTGTTAATGGAAAAACTGTTTTCCACTTCGATTTTTACAGAATTAAATCAATCAATGAAGCTTACGATATAGGAATAGAGGAATATTTTGAAAGTGGAAATATTTGTTTAATAGAATGGCCAAATATGATAGAAGAAATATTAGTGAATGAAAAAACATTCAATATTTTTATTTCGGTCAATTTAAATAAAAGGAATATTGAGATAAAATAAGCGTATAAAATTATTTTATGAAGTGTAACTTAAAACTAAATCTGCTGGTACTAATCTAAACATTTTCCATGTTTCAATAGAAATATTGAAAACAGCAATTGAACTTGGTTTAAAGTCAATGATTTCATTACCACTTAAAAAAGAGGTCATTGCCCCAATTGTAGGATTATGGCCAACTATAATTACAGTTTTTACTTTTTCATCGTTTAGGTTTCTCAAAACATGAACATAAGCATCTGAATTTGCTTCATAAATTTCGTAAAGAGACTGGATTTTACTTTTATCAATTGCATAGTTTTCTGCAACTATTTTGGCAGTTTTCAAAGTTCGTTTTGATGAACTTGTAATAATTAGATCTATTTTTTTTACTTTTTTAGCAAGAATTTTAGCTGCAAAATCTGCGTCAGATTTTCCTTTTTCTGTTAATTTTCTATCAAAGTCAGTACATTCAAAATTTCCTTGTTCTGTTTTTGCATGGCGCATTAAAATGATGGTTTTCATTTTTTTATTATTTACAAATTGGTTGTATTTTCTGCTACTGAATCACCTTCAATATTATCTTTTTTACTTCTTGATTTTCTGTGTTTATGTTTCTTTTTATCAATTCCTGTAGCACTTTTTTCGTCACCATTTTTTATAAATCCTTTTGAAATTAACATAATCCATCCAGCAATAAATAATACACCACCAATAGGTGTAAGTGCGCCAAGCCAAGTATAACTTTCATCGCCCCAAATGGTGCGGGTAGCTAATAAATATAAACTTCCAGTAAAAAATGCAATTCCTCCTATGAACAAAAACATGCTTAAATCTAAAATATTTTGATGAAATTTTCGGTGAGATAAGGAGATAAAAGAAATGGCCATAGCATGGTAAAACATGTATTTTGTACCAGTGTCAAATGTAACAATATCAGCTGGTTCTAGCATTTCTTTTAATAAATGACTAGCAAATGCACCCATTAATACACAAATTGCTGCAATACCAAATCCTGTTTTTACATATATGTTGTTGTTCTTATCCATAATGGTTTCATTTTACTTTTTATGTGAACAAATAACATCAATAATATTTTAAATACCAATTATTTTTGTTCGATTTAATATTTTATGAATAGAAATTTCCTTACTGGCATTATTGTTACGTCCATTTTGACGATTATTTTTTTAGTTGTTTTTTATTTTTCTAAAATAAATACTAAGTCAATTCATGCCATTAATGTTTTACCCAAAAATACAGTTTTAGCACTTGAAATTAAGAGTGTAAATCATCAATTTAAACTCTTAAATCAGCAGCTTTTTTGGCAGCAATTAACTAATAATAAAAGCATTGGCGAAGCCAATAACAACCTGAAATTTTTGGATAGTTTACTTGATTTTGAAGATAACTTTAAAGGGTGGAAAGATGGTGAAAATATGGTTGTTTCTTTTCATGCTTATGCCAATAAATCAATTGATGAATTAGTGCTATTTGAAACCAAGAAAAAGTTTGATATGGTAGATATTAGTAACTGGATTTATCAAACAAATAAAAGCCGGTTGATGGTGAGTAAAAGAAAATTTGAAAATAATTTGATCTATGATTTTATTGATTTTAAAACTCAAAAAAAATTCAGCATAGCTTATAAAAACAAAATATTTATTGTATCGTCAAATGGACAGCTAGTTGAAGAAACATTGTTAAATATTGAAAATGAAGATGTTTATAAAATTTCAAATTTAGATAAACTAAGTTTTGTAAAAAGTTTAGGAAACTATAACCTGTATATTAATTATAAAAACTTACCTATTTTCTTAAATTCATTCATTAACTTATCGAAAATCAAAGCGCTTGAAAATTTTTCAAACCTAGCTAGTTGGTCGGCCTTTGGTGTTAATACTAACAATAATAGCATCCAATTAAAAGGCGTTAGTATTACCGATGAAGTTCAATTTCAATACTTTGATTGCTTTAATAATATGCAAGCCAAAGAACAAACTTTTAAAAAGTTTTTACCTTTAAATACCAGTTATTATTTTGGAATAAATTATAGTGATGAGAAATTATTTGCCCAGAATTTAAAAGAATTTTATACAGTAAATAAAATTGATGCTAGAAATTTAGTTAGAGACAGTATAAATAATGTAAAAAGAAATATTGACTTATATAAAAAAATTACCGAAACTTTTGGAAGCGAAATTGCTCAAGTGAATTTAAGCAATCCACAACTTAGTTTTGATAGCTGCGAAGTGTTAGTTATTAAACTTAAAAACAAAATCAAATTGGTAAATCAAATAAAAGAAATTGCAATACATGACAGCATTGGCATAGATACTTTATTAGTAAAAATACCTGATTTATATAAAATAAACCTTCAAAATTATTTTGATTACACTTGGGGAAATATATTTTTGGGAATTGGTGCAAATTACGCTTTGGTTTATAATGATTTTCTTTTGGTTTGTAATAATAGCATTACTTTAAATAGTTTTTATAACCAACAAGTAAATGGATTTTTATTATCGAAAAATGCTGAATTTGTAAGTCATCAAACAGAGCTAAAAGGCAATGCCAATTTGGAGCTTTTTATTAATAATAATAACTTTGCACAGCAAGCCGAACAGCTTATAAACACTGAACTTTTAGAAGCTTATAAAGCAAATATTGGATATATAAAAAAGACAAGATTTGTGAGTATGCAAATGAGTGCCACAAACAATAAAAATTACCTAACCAATATTCATATAAGTTTCAATGTTAATGCCAATAAAAACACAGAGTTATTGTGGGAATTAAACCTTGATACTACATTGAATATAAAACCTCAAATTGTATATAATTCAAGTACCAATCAAAATTCAATTTTAGTGCAAGACGTAAAACACCAAGTTTATTTGATTAATAATGAAAGTAAAATACTTTTCAAAATTCCTGTTTTCGGAAAAATTATTGGAAACATTCACCAAGTAGATGCTTACAATAATGGTAAAACACAGTATTTATTTAACACTGCTACACAAATTTATTTGATAGACGAAACAGGTAAAAACCTACAAGGATATCCAATTTGGATACCTACAGGAACCGAATTCCCTGTTCAGGTTTTTGATTATTTAAACGATAAAAGCTATCAAATATTTGCAATTGGAAAGTTCTATAAACTATGGTGTTATAATATTCACGCTAAGTTGCAAAATGGTTGGAATCCTAAAAACTATTACCCAAATCCAGTTCAAAACATTCAAGCATTTACTTTCAGAAACGAACTGATTACTTATTCTATTAACCAAAAAGGCAAATTGAATTTTTATCAAACCAATGGTAAAATGTATTCAAATTTTAGCTTTGATAGTAACATGGTTTATAAATACATGAGGCATGAAGTGTTGGATTCTAATCAGATCAAATTTTATTATGTTGATTCAACTAATCAATTTAAAGTGAAAGAATTTCACACACAATTACCTATTAAAGACAATATAATTAATAACATCAAATCCATTCCTATTCAAAGTATTTTGTTAAATAATTCATTGTATTTTATAACAAAAAATGGTCAAAATATTTCAGTATTTAATAATATTGGAGCCTTATACTTTTCAAAAAACTTAACCGATACTTTCAATTATCAATACGATTTGATTTATAAAAACAATATTATTAATTTATGCTATTTAGATAGTTTAAAAGGTTTGCTTTATATGGAAAGTAAAGGCAATAAACCTATTGAAAATTTCCCTTTAAAGGCCAATTATTTTTATACGTTTGGTCATTTAATGAACGATGAAAACTATTTTGTAATTACAGCAAATTTCGATAATAAATTATTAGTTTATCAAGTTAAGTAAGCATGTTTAAATCAAGAGTTTTTGTTATCATTCAATACGTTTTTTTTATCGTTGCAAGTGCATGGTTAGTAAAATATTGTTTCAATAAAATTGATGTAAATTCATTTTACATCACGCTTATTAAAGGCAATTATTGGATGGCTTTTTGGGTGTTTTTATTTTCAGTTTTAGTTTATATTTCTAGAATAATTCGATGGCAAATTATTTTAAATAAAGTTGACATAAAAATTGGGTTTATGAATAATTTTTCAGCAGTTGCTGTAGGTTATTTAGTAAGTTTTATATTTCCTAGAGGTGGTGAAGTAGTGAAATGTGCAGTGCTTAAAAAAACCAATGATTTATCACTTCATAAAAGTATTTCAAGCATTTTTTTTGAAAGAATTATTGACTCACTTTGTTTGCTTTTGTTAGTTTTTTCGCTATTTATATTAGAAATATTATCCAAAAGCTATTTGATTTTAGGTTGGGTAAAACCAGAAGATTTTTTAAAAGGAAACAAAATTTGGATTATAGTTTTTATTGGACTTTTGGGGTTAATAACACTTGTTTATTTTTACAGAAAATTCAAACATCAAAATAATTGGTTAATTACCTTTCTGAATAACATAAAATTGATGTTTGCATTGTTATCAAACTGGAAGTTTTTAGCACACACCTTATTTATTTGGATCAGCTATTTTCTAATGACTTATTTGTGGTTTTTTGTATTTGATCAAACTTCAAGTCTTACTTTTTTACAGTCATTTCAAATAATGATTGTTGGTGTAATTGCGCGTTCACTTCCTTTGCCTGGTGGCGCTGTTGGTGCTTATCATTTGGCAGTTGCTTATGCTTTAACTACCATGAATATTGACAAAGAAACCGCATTAGGATTGGCTTTTATTATTCATGGCTTCCAAACTATTTTTACAGTTTTTGCTGGAATTATTGGCATTATTTGGTTGTTTGTTTTCGATAAATCTTATCGCATTAAATAAATTTTCCCTACACCTTCTGTAAAGAATTTATCGGTATTTACAGATTTCATGTTTTCAATATTTTTTTGATTAATTCGGGTAAAAACCTGGTATAAATATACGCCATTTGCCAATCTGTCTCCATACATATCGTTTCCGTCCCAAGCATATTCACTGATGTTATTTCCAAACTTTATATTTCCGAATTCTTGCTTAGTAATTTCCTTCACTACTTTGCCCGAAATAGTCATTATTCTAATCAATAAATCATCGGGAGTTTTACTGCCCGTAAGTGTAAATACAAAGCGAATATTGGTAGTTCCAGGATTTGGATAAGGGAAAAAGTTACTGATGCTCGATTTGTTTACAATGGTAAATTCTATTTCATATTCATTGTTTCCTGCTTTGTTCCCAACAGCATCTGTAGCTTGAATTTTTATTGCATATTTTCCATCTTCTAACTGTGTTGGTTTGTAAATAATAGATGCTTTGTTATTGCTGTTTGATGCAGGAATAAATTGAATTTCATTCGTGTTTAAATTGACTCTTTCATAATCAAAATTATTAGGTTTTCGAATCATAACATTGAATAAAGTGGTATCTTTTTGTAAGATATATTTATTGTTATCAGCTGAAGTAATATTTATTAAAGGAGTTGCTGATACAATATCACCATTCATAATTTTTACCCCATCAAAAGTGACATCAATGTATGGATTGCTTTTATCGTTTTTTACCAAAATAGTATTAGCAATATAATTATTGATGTAAGTAAGCTCATTAATTTTACGTTCGTTATTCAACGAAAACTGTAATTGATTATTGTCTTTTAAACCCAATGTTGGCAATTTAGTTAGAACTTTTGAATTGCTAAAAGCAAGCAAAGGATTTACAGTAATATTCGATTCATATTTTATAATTCTTGCATCATCTAAAATTTTTATATTTAAGTTACTTGAATCGTATAAAACTGAACTAATGTTCTCAATTCCAAGTTCAATTTGTAAACTATCGCCTTCATCAATTTGATTATTATTGATACTAAATGCAATATTTGGAGCCAGTTTAGCTTCCGCAATGGGTGAAGCAATTAGTTGCCAAAAACCAAATTGTTGAGGTGTTCTTTTAGCACTGTCTTCCATGTTTATTTGAAGTTTCAAATAAGGGAATCTGTTGGCATTGATTGCGCTTAAATCAAAACCAGAATTGGTAATATTTCGATAAATCAAAGAATCTTCTCCTGTAGTTTTTACACCGATTACAGCCAATTGAAATTTACTGTTTGGAGATACTTCACTTTCCTTAAAATCAAAGTTTAATTGATTCCAAGTTTTAGCTGGGCCAAATGCTTTTGATGTTAAACTTCCTTTGTACCATTTGGTAATAAGTGCTTTGTTAATTACCATAATTTTATTGTCTTCCAAGTTTGGTAATCCTAAATCAATCAATGCTGCCAAGGAATCATTATTTACAGAATCTTCCATGGCAAATCCGTTTTCTGCACCTTTTTTACTAATAAAAGCCCAAGCAGTATTATTGCTTTTTATCTGGTTAATTTTTGAAAGACCAAAAGTGTTCAAGCTATTTAAAGTGGTGGCATCCCAATCTTGAATTCCACTCGCATATCTCGAAAACATGGCTACGTAATAACCTGTTGGAATACTATCAATAAATCTTCTAATCTCATCTCTTCCAATTTGTGTGTTTGTTTCAAAAGGATAATATCTTCTGCTTCTGTTTTGTTTGTTGTTTTGTACAAAAGTACAATTGAATGGATAACCAGGAATTTCGTAAGGAAAGTCAACTTGAAACGGTTCAAAAACCATGGCAACAACTGTATTTCCAGCGCATGAACCAACACCTTCATTTAATTGATAAGGTACAATTACTCCCATATTGCTATGGTTAAAACGCCTGTTTTGAATTCCGAGAACTAATTCATTATCTACAAAATTGAGCTGACGTTTTATAGAATCAAACACCACTTTATCAGTTTGTGAAGTGTTGAATTGGTCGAAATTGCTTTGCATAAAACCAAATAAACTGTTATTTATTTTGGTAAATGAAGCATCAATCCAAGTATCGTTTAGCGGATTATTTGATACTAATTTTGCACGCCAAAAATAAACTACAGAATCAACATTGCTTATATTTACCTTCCATTTTGCTACATCGTTGGCTTTTATAATTCCTGAAGTTTTGTAAAATGCAGATGATGAATTGAACTGAATATTATTGTCAATTTCAAAAACATAATCTTTGTCTTTGGAAAATAAATCGTTGTTTTGAACCATTAATTCAACTGTATCTTTGTTGTGTATAGAATAATTTAAAGGATACAATAAATTGATTCCACTTCCAGGAATAAACTTGTTAAAAACCGCTCTGTTATTATTTTCATTCGACTCGATTTTAACATTTATATGTTCTACGAAAATATTGAATGTATTGTTCCCAGCCATTGATTTTCCTTGACCTTTCAGCTTTACAGTTAATGTATCTTTGTATAATGGCGAGGATAAAATTAAGCTATCGTAATAAAATTTATTTCCTGTTGAACCAACTACATGTTCAATGCTTATTAGCAAAGAATCATTGATTGCTTTGCCTAAATTTTTTACAATTACATTTATTTCGAACGAATCGGCTAAGGCAGTTAAGTTTTTATCAGATAAATAAATGTCAGCATCAGTAATTTCATAATCGGGTAGGGAAGGGCTAGCTAATTTTAAAGCTGGATCGCCTTGATAAATTAATTGATTGCCATGCGAAATACTGTAAACATCACCTGCAATTGATGCTTCTGTAATGGTTTGTTGAATAATTTTGCCAATACTTTTTCCATATAAATCTTTACCCAAATTGGCATAAAATCGTGACATTTGATTGTCCAAATTACTCAAAAGTGTGAGGTTGGAATGTGCCAACCAACCAATTGCTCCTTTATTGGGAGCAACAATATAATCTTTACCATAAATATTTCCGCTACCTAATGGATCAGCATCATTGGCATTTCCAATATTGCAACCATTAAAGTAAAAAAAAGTGTATTTATTAGCATTTTGCATGTCACTAATTTTCCCAAAATCAACATCTAAAACCGATAAAGAACCATGTCCAAAAAATGTCATTAAACTTTTACCTTTATTGAGCTCCGCAATCAATTTGTCCCTAAACCCAACATCAATAATATCTGATGAATTTTTATAATAACTGGTCACATTTGCACCAAAAGCTGGTTTCATGATTTGTAATTTATTCAAGTTTAATTTATTGGCTAAAGTTGCTTGATCATATTTATCTCCACCCGAAACATGCAAAACTTGCTTACGCCAATCAGTATCAAAAATTGTATCTTTTTCATAGCTAATTAGTTTATCTAAATAGTTTTGTGCTTCTTGGTTTGTAGCAGCAGGAATACGGCCTGTAGCCAATGCTGGAGTGTAAGGTTGCAAAGTATTTAAACCAACCGTAAACATATTATCACTCGATGGTTCACCAATGGCAGGAACTAAATTATTGCTATACGCATTTTGATAATTACTTCTTATCAAATTGTTTTGATAACCTCTTCCCAAAAGCAATAAATAATTGGGTTTTACAATTTGATTTTGATACAAATATTTCAAAAAATGTTTTACCGCTAAAGGATGTTCGTAGCCATAAAAAAACTGATTATACAAATTATTGCTATAAAAAATATTGGTTGTAAATTTTTGTGAGCGATAGTTTTTATAAGCATTTGCAGCAGTTTCCAATTGCTTATTCGAAATGATAACAAATTCAGTATTCAAATTTGAACTGGCAAAATTCATATCAACCAACTCCAATTGAGAAACTTTTTTTATATCTGTTTCATCGTAAATATAATATTCGCTGCTTTGGTTTGTATTGTTAATTAAAGCATTCAAATCATTACCAGTTTTGGTACAACTTATTTTTTTGTAATTAGTTAAATCTAATAACTGCGGATTGTTTTTACCATAATTACTAAACTTAAAATAAATTCTGCTAGCATTTTGCTGCGCAATATGTTTAAAATTCAATTCACTTTTATTGTTTAAATTGCAAGTGCTTGCATATTTAAATGTAAAATAAGAAAGTGAACTAAAATCGCTGCCAACGCCTAAATCGGCTACGGTTTCAAACTTTAAATAGGTATTGTTTCCAATGGTCGAATTGTTTAAATTAATCAAATATTTGGTTTCAGTATAACCCGTGTAAGTGGTATCTTTTATGTTCGAAAAGTTTAAATTATCAGCAGAAATTCCTATTTTTAAATGGTGATTGATGGCTTTAGAAAGATCGTTACTCACGCCAAAAACTTTTGCTTCAAGTGTTGCATTTGGTCCGCTTAGAAACAAATTAGAAGTGCTAATTGGATAAATTCTGTTTGGTACTTCAGCACCAATTTTTAAACCAACCCAACTTTCACCTTCTAAATATTCTGAAAAATAATAAGGTTCCCCTTGTCCTACTTTTTCAAATTTGCCTCTGTAATATTCTTGAATTGGTGCAGTGTCTATTTGATGAATATAATATTCTTCAGGTGTAAATAAATTATAATTTGTTTCATTGAATAAGGTAAAACGTTTACCAATTTGAAAAATTGAAGCAGGAATGATAGTGAAAAAATAAACTGTGGTATCACTAAATAAACTGTTTAATTGGTGTGGTTGGTCGGCATTTGTTTTATATAATTCCGCATCTAAAACACCATCGTTTTTGGTAGCGTAAAACGAAATATAATCGGTTGAATTAAACACACCATCGGTTTCACCTTGAACAAAACATGCTTGTTCTATACCATTTTTAAATATTTGAAATTTATTAGGGTTGATGCCCGATAAATTTATACCAATTTGTGCCAGTTGATTGGAGTCAATTTTATAAACGCCTTTCTCCCAAATTTTTATTTTATAATAAGTTTGATTTGGCCTAATCCATTCGTTGCCTAATAATTGGGCAAAAGTGAATTGGGTAATAAAAATTAATATAACAGCGAAAACTATTTTTTTCATTCAGTAATTGTATCAAACAAATATAACGGCTTCTGTTACAAAAAAGTATTTGTTTGCTATTTTTTACATTTTAGTAACTTGCTAGCTCAAATTTACAAATAGCAAAATCGGAATTGAAGAAGGTTATAAAATATATTTCGTATGGAAAATATGAAACTGGTGGATACAAACACGAGCTTTTTTTTGCAGAGCAATTGCATCAATTTTTGAAAAATAAAGGTGAAAATGTATCGCTTGAAATTGTTAGAAAAAACCGTTTTTACACCAATCCATTTGCATACTTAAAATTGTTTTTATTGGGCTTAACTGCCAATGCCAATTATAATATTGTGGTAGCCAGAGTTGCTTTATTTGCAGTACTTCGCAATGTTTTTACTCGAAATAAAGTTTATATTGTTCTGCATAATTTTGATAAAAATGATGGGAAATCTTTTTGGCTAAATTTATATTATGAAGCTTTATTTTTTGTTTTGAAAATTACAAAAAATAAAAACATTTCCATTGTAACAGTTGCACCTTTTTGGGTGCAATATTTCAAAGAAAAAACAAAAAATAATTTTCCTGTTTTCCATTTCCCAAACTTTTTTGATGGGGCTTATTATGAAAAGTTTGTTCAGAATTACAGTCAGTTCGAGCATGAAAAAAGTCAATTCGAGCATGAAAAAAGTCAATTCGAGCTTGAAAGCAGTCAGTTCGAGCTTGAAAGCAGTCAGTTCGAGCGGAGTCGAGAACAGTCAAATAATGTCTCGACTCCGCTCGACATGACAGTGACTCCGCTCGACATGACAGTGATTCCGCTCGACATGACAAACAGCAAGAAAAAGCAAATTCATTTAGGGCAATGGAGTTTTAAAAACCATCCTGATGTTTTTGAAATTGCAAAGCAACTCACATCAAAAGGTTATTATTGTTATTTTAGTACAAATTTTAAAGATTTTACTACCAAAACTTCTTCATATGAAGTTGTTTATTTCGACCAATTTGAAAACTATTTAACTCAAATGGCTTTGAGTGAATTCACTTTAGCACTTACCAAAATTAACGAAGGTTGGAACCGAGTAGCACATGAAAGTATATTAGTTGGAACACCAGTTATTGCTTATGCTAAAGCCGGTTTACTCGATTTGGTAACTGAAAGTAAAAGCATTGCTGCAAGCAATATGGAAGAAGTTTTACAAGCCATTGAAAACAAAAATGTGCAAGCAAAACCCAATTTACTTGCACATTATGATATTAAGAATACTGCCGATTATTTGAACAAAATATTTAAATAATTATTTTTTCGAACTCAGTGAATTTAAGTATAATGGTGTTGTTTAATTTTACCAAATCAAGCAAATCATTATCACCGGTTAAAAGATAATCTGCTTCAGAATCTATTGCCAATGATAGTAAATAATTGTCCTTTTCATCTCTACATAAATTTGTTATGGTAGTTATTTTGATATTTATCGAAGCTTCATTTAATAGCTCAAAAAATTCTAAAATTTGTTCTTTCGAAAAGTATTTCTTTAGTTTTGGTTTGTTAAAAACTGCAATTAATTCTTGAATTTGCTCATCACAAATTACTATTTTTATTACAGATGAATCAATATGTTTTTGTAATCCTTTAAGATTTTTACCAATTAGAAAAGATATCCAAACATTCGTATCAACTATGATTTTATAAGATTTGTTTTCCTTTTTCATAGCGATTTTTTCTTACCGATTCTACTTCTTTTGTTATTTCTTCAAAAGTAAGTTCATTGGTTTTTGTTGATTTCAAAAGTTCATTGAATCGTGTCAAAAACAATGACTTTTTTAACTCGTTAAAAATGGCTAACTTATCTGTTTTGTTCAATTTGTTTAGAATTTCAACAAATTGATTTTTGTCTAATTCAATGCTTATGGTTTTCATAATAATAATTTTATCAAAACTAACAAATTTTATTGATGCTTGCAAATTTGGATTGATTCATCAAGGTTTTTAATTTGAAAACAAAAATGTGCAAGCAAAACCCAATTTACTTGCACATTATGATATTAAGAATACTGCCGATTATTTGAACAAAATTATTTAGGAAATCAACAAATAAATCTGTGAATCTGTGGCTTTATTTAGTTGAAAAATTCCCTCATTCTATCAAAAAAACCTTTGTCACTTGCATTAGGCTTTGGTTTAAAGTTTTCAGCTTCACGTAATTTTTCTAATATTTCACGCTCTTCATTATTTAATTTTTGTGGAGTCCAAACATTGATGTGAATCAACTGATCACCTTTAAAATTGGTATTTAATTCTGGTAATCCTTTGCCACGTAAACGCAATATTTTTCCAGCTTGTGTACCTGCATCTATTTTCAGTTTTACTTTTCCATCTACAGTTGGCACTTCTACTTGCGTTCCTAAAGCTACATCTGCAAAATTAATGTATAAATCAAAAACGATATTGTTACCATCGCGTTTTAAAATTAAGTCTTCAGCTTCTTCAATTAATATAATTAAATCGCCCGCAGGACCGCCCATTGGGCCAGCATTTCCTTTTCCACTCATGCTTAGTTGCATGCCATTGGCAACACCAGCTGGAATATTTACAGAAACTACTTCTTCTTTATTTACCAATCCATCGGCATTAGAACCGGCAGGGCGTTTACCCATAATTCGTCCAGTTCCATGGCAAGTAGGGCAAGCACTTGTAGTTGCCATTTGACCTAAAAATGTATTGGTAACTCTGCGTACTTGACCAGAACCTTTACAAGTTCCACAAGTTTCAAAACTTAAACCTTCGGCCATTACTAATCGGCCAAATTTTAGTTTCTTTTCAACGCCAGTTGCAATTTCTTGCAATGTCAATTTTACTTTTAAACGAATATTACTACCTCTAACTCCGCGTCCTCCGCCACTGCTTCTTCCGCCTCTTCCACCACCAAAAAATGAATCAAAAGGACTTCCACCATCATTGCCAAACACATCGCCAAAATTGCTGAATATGTCGTCCATATTCATTCCTCCGCCACCATAACCACCTTGGCCGCTGGTTCCAGCATGTCCGTATTGGTCGTAGCGAGCTTTTTTATTTGGATCGCTTAGCATTTCATAGGCTTCGGCTGCTTCTTTAAATTTTTCTTCAGCCTTTGAATCACCTGGATTTTTATCAGGGTGAAACTTAATCGCCATTTGTCGATAAGCTTTCTTTATATCAGCTTCATTCGCATTTTTACTTAAACCAAGTACTTCGTAGTAATCTCTTTTTTTCATCTAAATATTTTATTGAAAGATTGAAAAATTACAAGATTTTAGATCGTTCTTTATATCTTGTCTTCTTTCTAACTTTGTAATTTTTGTAATCTTAAAACTTTGTAATCTATGTAATTTGTTATTCGCCAACAACCACTTTTGCAAAACGAATTACTCTTTCGTTCAACAAATATCCTTTTTCAACTGTGTCAACTACTTTTCCTTTTAAATCATCGGTAGGCGCAGGAATATTGGTAATGGCTTCATGGAATTCGCTGTCAAAAACTTTATTGGTGCTTTCCATTTCTTTCAAACCTTTTTGCATCAAAATATTTTTCAATTTATGACTTACCAATTCTATTCCTTCTTTAACAGCACTCACTTCAGTAGCTTTTTCCATAGCTTTTGAGGCACGTTCAAAATCGTCTAAAACAGGAATCAATGACACCAAAACTTCCTTGCTGGCAGTCATCATAAACTCCATTCTTTCCTTTGCCGATCTGCGTTTGTAGTTTTCAAAATCAGCATATAATCTTAAATATTTATCTTTTGCTTCGGCTAATTCTTGCTCTAAAGTAATTGGAGTTTCTTCTGCCTTTTGTTCTTCATTAGTGACAGCATTGTCAGTTTGCTCACTTTCGTTAACTATGTTTTCACCAGAGTTTTCTGTATTTGAATCATTGGTTAATTCTTTCTCTTGCTCGTTATTCATCGTAAAATGGTGTTATTTGCTAAATTTTGATTAATTTTAAAAACCTACTCTATCAAAAGTATTGCCATTGGAAATTTTGTCCGTTTTTTTGGAGGGGGTTGATTGGTTGTTTGGTTGATTAAGTTTATTGGTTGTAAATTTAACTTATATACCTCACAACCCGATTAACTTATTAACCCGATTAACTTATTAACCCTATTAACTAATAAACCCTATCAACTTATCAACCAAATCAACCTTAGTAACCTTCATTTCCTCCCTTTTGCTTACTCCAAATAAATAGGTTTTATCGTAGTAAATAAGCATGGCTTTTGCCCAATCGGCAAAATTATTTTCTTCTAATAATTGAACGGCTTCACGGGTTCGTAAATCGCCCAAGCGTTTATGCAGTTTTTGAGTAGCTTGTATCAATATTTCTTTGTCAAAATACCCGTAATCAGTAATGATATTTTTAACCCTTTCGTCTAAATCTATTTCCAAAAAATAAAGCTGATTATTTCGAATGGCATCATGAATTTTAGCAGGTACTTTACAGCGGCCAATCATGGAACTTTCGTCTTCAATCCAAATTGGAATTTCAGCATTCAATTGATAGAGTTCAAATGCCAGTAAATTTTCAAATTGTTCATTGGTTGGTTGCGGTGGCAATCCAATATTGCCAAAGGCAGAACCTCTGTGATTTGCCAAATTTTCTAAATCTAAAACTTGAATATTTTGTGCAGCAAATTGTTTTAAAATGGTTGTTTTTCCACTACCAGTATAACCGCCTAAAACTTTAAAGTTATAATCAGCTTCCAGTTTTTCTAGCGTCCAATGCCTGTATTTTTTGTAACCACCTTGCAATAAATGTACTTGAAAACCTGCTGTGCTTAACAAATTTGCCATTATTCTGCTTCGTAATCCACCACGGAAACAATGAATAATAATTTCTTTATTTTCAAATTGTTTATAAGCTTGTTTTACTAATTTATAGAAATTAGGACCCACTAATTTATAACCTAAAATTACAGCTGCTTCATGTCCGTTTTGCTTGTAACTAGTACCAACATCTTTGCGTTCCTCATTGTTAAGAATTGGAAAATTTATAGCATTTGGAATATGTCCTTGTTCAAATTCTATTGGCGCTCGAACATCAATTAAAGTGAGTGTTTCCTTTAGTTTAAACAGTTCTTCTATGCTCGTAATTGGCTTAATCATTCAATAAGTAATTTTTGCTTTGCGGACCTTGATTCATTAATAAATCCAAAATAGATAAATTTGACTGAAAAGGATATTTTTCGGTAAATACTTGTAAATATTTCTTCAAGTTTTCTCCTTCAATTACTTCTTGTTGATTGCGTTTTTTAGCATCAAAATAATTACGCAAATCGGTTATATTATCATATTCCAGTTCGTATTTTGTAGTAAAAATAATGGACTTTTCTATTTTCAAAAGCTTTAAAATAAGTTTCAATAATTCGGTATTGAAATCAAACAAAAATTCATGCTTTTGTTGCAAATAAAATGGTTCAAAAAAATCTTTATAATAAAACCAAAACGAGGAGTTTCCGTAAGCCGATTGAAATGCTAGCCAATGTTGCTTTTGCCAACCTTCATTGTAGTTAATTTTTACTTCGCCAATAGCTTGTTTTGAAAAATGAATTTTAACTGTTGGAATACTCAAAACCTGCAAGCCATTTGCACTCAAAATATGGCAACGATTTGCATACGTTTGTTTCAAATAGTTTTGATGTTTTTCAAGCAATATTTCATCTGCTATAAGCAAATGTTTTACATAAACCAAATTAGGTAAATAAGTGCTTGGGAAAATAGTTTTTGAGTCCAGATTTTGGGTAGTTTATAGACCATAGTCGATAGACGATAGTTCTTTTGATTAAATAATTTATTTTTTGTTTTCTATGGTCTATGGTCTATCGACTATTAACTAGCAACTCTTCTACTTTTTCCCAATTTAAGACACTCCAAAAAGCAGTTACATAATCGGCACGTTTGTTCTGATATTTTAAATAATAGGCATGTTCCCAAACATCTAAAGCTATTATTGGAGTGCCTAAATCTTTGGTTATTCCTGTCATTAACGGATTGTCTTGATTAGGAGTAGCAACTATTTTTAGTTTACCATCTTGTTTAATTAACCAAGCCCAACCGCTACCAAAAGTTCCCATTGCAGCTTTAGCAAATAATTGCTTGAAATTATCTAAACTTTCAAAATTTTCATTGATTGCTTTCAATACATTTTCACTAGGTTTGGTATTGGTTTTTAACAACGACCAAAACAACGAATGATTATAATGTCCGCCAGCGTTATTGCGAACAGCAGCTTGTAAATCTTTTGGAATATTATTGATATTTACCAATACATCATTCAGCGTTTTATAGTTCCAACCAGTTATTTTTGCTTTGGCTTCATTCAGTTTATTTACATAAGCTTGATGGTGTTTTGAATAATGAATTTCCATGGTTTGCTTATCAATAAATGGCTCTAAAGCATCGTAATTATAACCAAGTGGAGGCAATGCAAAATCATTATCCAAACTAACCAAAGCATTGGTAATTTGGGCTTCAGTTTTTTTTGTATTTAATAAAGTAGCACCAGCTAAAATAGCAGCAGATTTTACAAATGTTTTTCTAGTTAATTTCATACCACGAATGTATTGTTTTATTTTACTTAAATGAATAAAATAGAATGGAAAACAAAAAGAAATTGCTCCAAATTATAAAATTGTTTTTTTATGGTATAACTATGCTTGTTGTTCCCAAACTTGTACCAATTCTACCAAAACATCCACAGCTTTTTGCATGTCTTGAACGCTCACATATTCTTGTTTGCTATGAATAGCCATTTCTCCAGTAAAAATATTAGGACAAGGCAACCCCATGAACGAAAGCCTAGAACCATCTGTTCCACCTCTAATATTAGTAGTAACAGTATTTAATCCAGCACGTTTATAAGCCTCTTCTGCATTTGCCATTACTTCAGGAAATTGATCTAAAATTTCCTTCATATTTCTGTATTGTTCTGTAACAATAATTTCAAAAGTTGCACCTTCAAATTGAGCAACTGCTTTTTGTGCCAATTGATTCAATAAATTTTCATGATCTTTTAGTTTTGAAGTTTCAAAATCACGAACAATAAAACCAACAGTAGCTTTTTCTACTCCACCTTCTATTGAAACAGGGTGAACAAAACCTTCGTATTTGTCGGTTTTTTCCGGACATAATATTTCATTTGGCAATAAAGTATTAAAATAACTTGCTACTTTAATGGCACTTACCATTTTGTTTTTAGCATAACCAGGATGAGCGCTAATGCCATGAAAAACAATTTTGCAGCCATCAGCACTAAACGTTTCACCTTCTAAATGTCCGCGTTCACCGCCATCTAACGTATAACCAAAATCAGCATTTAATTTTTTCATATCAATCTTATCTACTCCTTGACCTATTTCTTCGTCAGGAGTAAATAATACACGAATATCACCATGAATAATTTGAGGATTATTCATTAATAATTCGGCTAAATTCATAATAATTGCAACACCAGCTTTATCATCGGCACCCAATAAAGTTAATCCGCTAGCAGTAATTATATCATCACCTTTTCTCTCCAATAAATAGCTATGTTTTTTGGATGACAAAACCACTGAATTATCGTCAGGCATTATTATATCATCGCCATTCCAATTTTTGTGAAGAATAGGTTTTACATTGGTTCCACTGCAATCAGGGCTTGTATCAACGTGAGAACAGAAACAAATTACAGGAACTTTTTTATTAGTATTTGAAGGAATAGTAGCATATACATATCCAAACTCATCGGTTGAAATGTTTTTTAAACCCAAAACAGTTAATTCATCATACAAAAGTCTGCTTAAATCTTTTTGTTTTTCACTACTTGGATTGCTTAAACTATTGGGATCGGC
>JBMOGB010000060.1:0-17688 GCA_049318585.1 Bacteroidia bacterium
TCACACCTGCCGATGTAATTTTTACAAATTTTGCTTGTTGTAAATCGGCAATAGTAGCTGCTCCGCAATAACCCATTCCTGCTCTTAAACCGCCTACAAATTGGTAAACTACTTCTTTTAAAGTTCCTTTAAATGGAACAATTCCAACAATTCCTTCAGGAACTAATTTAGCAATTTCGTCTTCTGCATCTTGGAAATAACGGTCTTTACTACCTTCTTTCATGGCTTCAATACTTCCCATTCCTCGGTAAGATTTGAATTTTCGTCCTTCATAAATTACAGTTTCTCCAGGACTTTCTTCAACTCCAGCAAAAATAGAACCCGACATAACTGAACTTGCGCCAGCAGCAATGGCTTTTACCAAATCACCACTGTATCTAATTCCGCCATCGGCAATGATTGGAACACCGCTTCCAGCAATTGCTTTAGCGCTTTCGTAAACTGCAGTTAATTGTGGAACACCAATTCCAGCAATAATTCTGGTGGTACAAATAGAACCTGGTCCAACACCAACTTTTACTGCATCTACTCCAGCATCAACTAAAGCTTTTGCGCCACTTCCTGTAGCAACATTTCCAGCAATGATGTCAATATTTGAAAACAGTTTTTTAATGCGGGAAACTTCGTTTAAAACGCCACGAGAATGGCCGTGTGCGGTGTCAATTATTACTACATCAACACCAGCTTTTACCAATGCATGAATTCTTTCTTCAGTATCGGCAGTAACACCAACTGCAGCACCTGAAAGCAAACGACCATGTTTATCTTTACAAGCCGATGGATGAGCTTTTACTTTTAAAATATCTTTGTAAGTAATTAAGCCTTTTAGTAAATTATCTTTATCAATTACCGGTAATTTTTCTATTTTATATTGTTGTAAAATTAACTCTGCTTGTTTTAAATCGGTTCCTTCTGGCGCAGTAATAATTTTATCTTTGGTCATAATATCACTTACGCATTTGTTCATGTCTGTTTCAAATCGTAAGTCTCTATTGGTTAAAATACCAACTAATTTCCCGTTATCGTTAATAATTGGAATTCCACCAATTTTATTGTCGGTCATCAGTTTCAATGCATCGCGAAGCGTGGCAGAATCGTGTAAAGTTACTGGATCTAATATTAATCCGCTTTCGCTACGTTTTACTTTTCTCACTTCAGCAGCATGGCGCTCAATGCTCATGTTTTTATGAATAATTCCAATTCCACCTTCTTGCGCCATGGCTATGGCCAATTTGCTTTCAGTAACTGTATCCATTGCAGCTGTTACAATTGGAATTTTTATTTGAATATTTCGTGAAAGTTGGGTAGAAGTGTTTACCTCGCGGGGCAGAATTTCGGAATATGCGGGTAAAACTAAAACGTCATCGTAGGTTAAACCTTCGGTGTAAAATTTATCAGATTGATTAAGCATGGCAAATAGATTACGGGTGTTTATTTGCGGTGCAAGTTTAAGGTTATAAGTTTAATTATTTCAATAAAATAAAAATAATTTTACTTAGTTGAATATTTTGCTGAAAATTGCTTTACATGAAACTTCAAAATAAACTTCAATTTGATTAGAAAATAATCAGAACGATTTTAAAAAACCGTCAGAGAAGGTTTTATACTTTTTTACTTAGTGATTCATTGATGGCCCTCACCATTTTTTCAAACAATATTTCGGGTTCAAATGGTTTTAAAATATAATCGTTCATACCTGCTGCATAAGCAGCATCTCTCATGCTGTTTTCGTTTGCAGCAGTTAGGGCTATAATTGGAATATTTTTGAAATAAAATTCATTTAAACATCTAATTTCTTTTGTGCAAGTTATGCCATCCATTTCAGGCATTTGCAAATCCATTAACACAATATCGTATTTGTTTTTTTTCACTAACTCCAAGCCAATGGAACCGTTTTCGGCTAAATCAAAAACACAGCCCCATTTTTTCAAAAACTGTTTTAAAATTACAGCATTCATGAGCGAATCTTCTACAATTAGTGTTTTTTGACCTTGAAGATTTAATACGCTATTTTGTATACTAATTTCAGTTTTTATGTACAGTGAGTCTACTACATCAATACTTAAATCGAATGAAAAATTGCTGCCAACACCAACCTCAGATTTGATGTTTATTTTTCCTCCTAATCCTTCTATTATTTTTTGGCAAATAGAAAGACCTAATCCTGCACCTTCAGTTTTTCTAGTATCCGAAAAATCAACTTGGCTAAATGCTTCAAATATTTCATGTTGGTTTTCGGTCGAAATACCAGTTCCTGAATCAATTACTTCAAACCTAATAGTTGATTTAAAAAAACTATGGTTTATTTCTTTAATACTTAATTTTATATAGCCATTTTCGGTAAAATTGATTGAATTGTTTATCAAATTCGAAATAACTTGAGCTATTCTTAACGGATCGGATTTAAATGTTTTTGTTAAATCAACTTCACAATTCACAATAAATTCTAAACCTTTATTTTTTATTTTTACCTCATATATTTCAATCAAACCATTTAATAGCTGCTGAATTTTAAAATCGTTTTGAATAAATCCTCCATTTCCGCTTTCTAGGTTGTTAAAATCTAAAATATCATTTACCAAAGTTATTAGTTTATGAGTTGAAAAAGTAAGAATTTTTAAGTTTTCTTCTTGTTCAATATTTAAATTTTCGTTTTGCAAAAGCGCGCCAATTCCATTGATAGCGTTTAAAGGAGTTCTAATTTCATGGCTTATATTTCTTATAAAACTTGCTTTAGCTTTTACTGCTTGCTTGGCAATTTCTTGAGTTTTTAAAATTTGTTCATTTTGCTTTATTAGGGCTTCGTTTTTAGCTGTTAATTGTTTTTGATTAAGTCGTAATAATGAATTGTTTTTTCGAATATTATAAACAGTAAAACCTAAAAAAACAATAATGGCAATTACAAAGACACAAATCAATATGATTAAACCTTTTGTAATTTTTTCATTTTTTAGTTTTTCGGCTTCTACAATATTTTCTGTTGCCTTTTGTTTTATTTGGCTTTGCGACTCTAAGTCTTTCAGTTTAATTAAGCTTTCTGCTTCGCTAATTTCCTGTAAAATTCCATCTTTTAGCTCTGTGTAAACAAGGGCATTTTTGTAGTCGTTTTGGCTTTTATAGAACTTTATAAACGTTCCATAAATATTTACTTCTGCTTGTTTGTTCTCGGTTTTTTGGGCTATTACTAAAGCTTTATTTAAAAAAGCTAAAGCCTTGTCGTATTGTTTGTTTACTATAAAAAGTTCAGCAAAATCTGTAAACGAATTTCGTAAGCCATTTTCATCATTTATTTCCTCTCTTATTTCAAATGCTTTGTTCAAATAACTTTCAGCAATTGTAAGTTGGTTTAGTTTTAAATAACATACACCAATATTGTCGTATGTTTCGGCAATGTTTTTTAAATTGTTACTTTTTAAATCGTCTTCTAAAACGTTTTCAAACTTTTGAAGCGCATTTTTATAGTCCTTTTTTTCTAAATAAGTGGCTGCTAAATTATAGTCAATTAAACTCAATTCACTATTTAAAATTACTGCTATTTCATAAGCAAGTTTTAAATACTTTTCCGATAAATTATATTCGTTTTTTATTAAATAAACTACGCCAATATTATTCAACGATTTTAAAATATAAGCCGAATCATTTGTTTTTTTTGAAAGGTTTAACGCTTGAAAATAATACCAAAGTGCTTGCGAATAATTGGTTTTATTCTCATAAGCTATACCCAAATAATTATTTGACCTAATTACAAGTTTTGTATTATTTGTTTTTATAAAATAATTTAAAGCATTTGTTAAACAAATAATTGAAGTGTCAAAGTCTCTATTTTCGCAGTGGCTTACGCCCAAGAAAAACATTGATTCGTAAATTCCTTTTTCGTAACTTAACTGAGTACTTAAAGCCAAAGTGTGTTCGGCATTTTTTATAACTTCTGTCGGGTTTTCAAGTAAATATGGAGCTAAAGAATTATATAAATCTATTTGTTTTTTTTCGTTTTTTTCTATTGCAATTAACTTTAAAATACTGTCTTTTTTAAAATCAACATTGCTTGCATTTAATTTTATAAATGCAAGTGCAAAAACGAGAAATATGTTTATTTTTTTTATCAATTATTTTAAATGAAAGAAGACAAAAATAAAAAAATAACTGTAATTATTATATCCCCTCGAATTATACCAAAACTGTTTGAGTTGCTTCTATTTTTACCAATTTTTGTCGGTATAAAATACCAATGGCTTTCTTAAAAGTTTTTTTGCTCATGCCCAAAACACGCTTTATATCTTCAGGACTGCTATTGTCGTGAAGAGCTAAAACACCATTGTGTTTTTTTAAATAATCCAAAATAAACTGAGAGTTGTTGTCCACGTTTTCGAAGCCAATTTTCTGTAAACTCAAATCTATTAAGTTGCCTTCTTTTATTTGTTTTATGTAACCTTTTAAACTATCTCCAACTTTTATTGGCGAATAAATTTCGTTTTTGTAAATTAAACCTTTGTATTTGTTATTGATAATGGCAAAATACCCCAAATCAAAATCTTCAAAAATCAATAAATCTACTTCTTGATTGGCTTTTAAATCGTTATCTGTATTGTCTAAATAGCGATTCAATTTTGTAGTAGCCACTAATCTATCGGAAGTTTCATCTAAAAACAAGTAAACTACATATGTTTTATGGTCATACATTTTACCTGCTTGCTCCTTAAATGGAACCAACAAATCTTTGTCTAAACCCCAATCCATAAATGCACCAAACGAAGCAGCATCCACTACTTTAAGCGCTGCAAATGTATTTAAAGTAATTTTTGGTTTTTGGGTAGTTGCTATTATTTTATCTTCCGAGTCGTTGTAAATAAATACATCTATTACATCCTTCAGTTGTAAATTATCTGGAGCGTATTTAAAAGGTAAAAATACTTCCTCTCCTGAAGTGTCTATTAGGAAAAATCCCATTGCACTTCCTCTGTTTACCATTAAATTATTTACTTCTCCTAACTTGATCATTTGCTTATTTTATAAAATATTTTTCAAAACTATTTAAAATTATACAGCCTACTTCATTTTATTTAGTAAAATTGTAAACAATAATAAATAAAAAAGCTAAAAATTTTGACGAAGTTAAGCGTAAATATCAACAAATTTGCTACCATCAGAAATGCTCGTGGAGGCAACAACCCCAATTTAGTTCAAGTAGCCATTGATTGTGAAAAATTTGGTGCCAATGGAATTACTGTTCATCCGCGTCCCGATGAGCGCCATATTCGTTATTCCGATGTTTTTGATTTAAAAAAAATAATTACCACAGAATTTAATATTGAAGGAAATCCTTTGGAAGATAAATTTGTGCAATTGGTGTTAGATACAAAGCCAACACAAGTAACTTTAGTTCCCGATGCTTTGAATCAAATTACCAGTAATCACGGTTGGGATACTTTAAAAAATCATCAGTTTTTGGCAGATATTATCAAAGTTTTTAAAAACGAAGGAATTAGAACTTCCATTTTTATAGATGCAAATTTGGAAATGATAGAAGGAGCTAAATTAACCGGAACCGACAGAATAGAACTTTACACCGAACAGTTTGCGCATTATTTTCATTCCAATAAAGAAAATGTAATTAAACCATACACACATGCTGCCATTCGTGCGCATGAGTTGGGATTGGGAATAAATGCTGGACACGATTTAGATTTAGAAAACTTGCATTTTTTTAATCAAAATATTCCAAATTTGGCCGAAGTTTCCATTGGTCATGCATTGGTTTGCGATGCTATTTATTTGGGTTTACACAACACCATTCAACTTTATAAAAACAAATTACAATAAATAAAATTTATGAATAGAAATTGGTTGTATACTTTTAGCTTAACTCCAGGTTTGGTAGCTATTTATGGCAATTTGACTGGTGGTTTTTTTGCCTTTGGCAATGTTATTTTTTCACTCGTTTTTTTGGCAATTTCTGAATGGATTACCAAAGATTTTCTTTCGAACGATGCTTCAGAGAAAGACGATATTATTCCAAAATTTATTCTCATCCTTCATATTCCATTGCAATTACTTTCGGTGGCAAGTTTGTTTTATGGAATTTATACTGAAATTTTAACAGATTATTTCATCATTGGTGCAGCTTTAAGCACAGGTTTAAATTCTGGTTCTTCGGCCATTATTGTATCGCACGAATACATTCACAGAAAAGTAAATTATGAAAGAATGTTGGGTAAATTATTGTTATTTTCAGCAGGAAATTTATACTTTTATATTGACCATTTAAAAGTTCATCACAAATGGGTTGGAACTAATAAAGACCATGCAACTGCTCGTTTTGGAGAATCGATGTATGCCTTTTTTATTCGTTCTGTTTCAGGACAATTTTGGGGAGCAATAAACATAGAAGCCCAAAGATTAAAAACGGAAAATAAAATGCCTTTTGGTTTAGGAAATTATGTAATTAGGCAATTGGTTTTACAAGCTGTTTTTGTGTTCTGTTTGTATTATTTCATTGGAGTTATAGCCGTTGGTGCTTGGATTATTCAATGTTTTTTTGCCAATTTTTTATTAGAATACGTTAATTATATTCAGCATTATGGATTAAACAGAAACGAAAATCAAAGAGTTACGGAAGAGCACAGTTGGCAAAGCGATAAATTTGTAAGCCGCTTTGTATTGGTTGATTTATCGCGCCATGCCGACCACCATTATTATGCTTCAAAGCCTTATCATACTTTAAAAACCTACCATAACAGTCCAGTATTACCAACAGGTTACGCAGGTTTGTTTTTTATTGCTGCAGTTCCAAAACTTTGGTTCAGCATCATGAATAAAAAAATAAACGAATTGAATTTATCCAATAAATAAAAAAAGAAATTGAACATGAAAACATATCAAAAACTTTTTGCAGCAGCATTATTATTTATCAATATTGAGCTGCAAGCGCAACAAAATTTTACTGCTTATTTAATAGACAATACCACATCGCGTGAACATTCGCTCGATATTACAAAAATGAAAGTGGAAGTGAGTTTTGCTCCTGAAAAAGGTTTGGTAAAAGGAAAAGTTACGCATTCGTTTTTGGTGCTTCAGCAAAAAGTAGATTCTGTTTTTTTTGATGCTCCCGCTATTACCAT
The DNA here is from genome assembly GCA_049318585.1 of Bacteroidia bacterium. GTDB lineage: Bacteria > Bacteroidota > Bacteroidia > UKL13-3 > UKL13-3 > JAAFJM01. Next base: position 7,119 of record JBMOGB010000060.1, read on the forward strand.
CAAATCGGTTTTGCATAATAACCAAAACGCAAAATTTACCATTACAAAAACAGGAGTTTGGGTAAAACCAAATGCGCCTTTAAAATGGGACGAAACCGGAACAATTGTGTTTGAATATGAGGCTTCGCCACGCAGGGGAATTTATTTTATTGGTTGGAATGAAAAGGAAAATGCGGTATCAAATCCATTTGCGGTACGCAAGCAAATTTGGACACAAGGACAAGGAATTGATAACCGCCAATGGATTCCAATGTATGACGACATGAACGATAAATTTATTACCGAAACGGTCATTACATTCGACAAAAACTACCAAGTATTATCAAACGGAACATTTTTGGGTAAAAAAGAAAATAAAGACGGAACTTTAACGTGGAATTACACCATGACCAAACCTCATGCGGGTTATTTATTGATGCTTGCCATTGGAAAATATGCGGTGAGTGAAACAAAAACTAAAAGTGGCGTTCCTTTAAAAAATTGGTATTATCCAGAATTTAAAGAGCGAATGGAGCCTACTTATCGCTACACCGCGCAAATGATGGATTTTTTGGAAAAGGAAACAGGCATTAAATATCCTTGGGAAAGTTACAGCCAAGTAATGGTTCAGGATTTTATTTTTGGTGCAATGGAAAATACCACGGCTACTATTTTTGGTGATTTTTTCAATGTGGATGAACGTGCTTTTTTAGACAGAAATTATATTGGTGTAAATTGCCATGAAATGACTCATCAGTGGTTTGGTGATTTCATCACTGCTCGCGATAGCCGTGATGCTTGGATGCAAGAAAGTTTTGCTACTTATTACCCAAAACAATTTTATAAAGAATTAGATGGAACCGAAGAATGGGATTGGCAGCGAAGAGCACATCAAAATTCAGCGGTTGATGCTGGTAAAAAAGATGATTATGCAGTTCGTCATACTGCTGGTGGAACTGCCAGGGTTTATCCAAAAGGTGCCGCTGTTATTAGCATGTTGGAATATGTTTTGGGTGCGGAGCAATGGAAACGTGCTTTGAATCATTATCTAAAATTACATGCTTATGCCAATGTGGAAATGAATGATATGCAACAAGCTATCAAAGATAAATTGGGCTTAAATGCTGATTGGTTTTTTGATGAATGGATTGCTAGAGGTGGCGAACCCATTTATCAAATTCATTACGAAGATTTAACTTATAACAATGGATCAAAAGCTACTGAAATAGCCATTGAACAAGTTCAAAAAACAAATGAAACCATTCAATATTTTAAAATGCCAGTGATTATAGAAGTTCATTATACCGATGGAACTTTTGACAGAGTAAAAGAAATGCAAAGCCAAGCTTTTGAAGTGGTAAAAATTCCAAATTTGGGTAAAAAGAAAATTGCTTTTGTATTGTTTGACCCCAATTCAAATATTTTAAAACAAGTAATTTTTAATAAATCGGAAGTGGAGTTATTTGCTCAGTTAAAAGGCACTGCCAATTATTTAGATAGATATGATGCCGTTGTTGCGCTTAAAAAATCAACGATTGAAAGTAAAAGAACAGCATTGCTAGTCGCACTAAAAACTGAAAAACATTACGGAATAATCAATGAAATTGTAAACCAACTCATCAATGATACAGATGCTGAAACGGTAAAAGTTATGCAAGGTTTAATGAATCATTCAAGGTCAATAGTGAGAGAAAATGTGTTGAATAAATTAGCAGTTATTTCACCAAATTGGAAGCCAATTTTTATTCGTTCGCTTTCCGATTCAAGTTACGATGTAGTGAAAACTTCAATGGAAAAACTTTTTGTAAATTTTCAAGACAATGAAACGGTAAATGCTATTTTAAATGCTACTCAAAACACATTTGGAATGAATAATATTATTCAAATAAAACGAAATGAAATAATGGCGCTTTCGGCAAATTCAGTTAACAATTTCAATAAAACTTTAGCCTTATCTGAACAAAACAAATTTGCTTCATCAGCTTACGAATTTAGAACACGATTGAATGCATTTAACAGCTTTAAAACAATGAATATCTTAAATGAAGAATTGGCAGCAAATATATTTAATGCCATGCTTTCGTATAATGGCCGTTTAGCAGGTCCTGCAACTGATTTAGCCAATCATTTTTCGGGTCAATTTGAATATAAACAAACCATGAAAAAATGGTTTGCTAATAGTGATTTTGATGCAAAACAAAAAGAAACCATAACCAATGCTTTACCGTGGATTCAATAAAAATTTCGTTCATTGAAACACTCGAAATTTTGGTTGTTTTAACCACACTTTTGTATAACTATTTTCTCATCAAACAAAACATAATTTGTTGGCTGTTTGGTTTTTTAGCATCGCTTTTGGGATTGATTATTTTTTACGAAAAACAACTAATTGGTCAAATTTTTCTTCATGTTTTTTATTCCATTATGGCAGTTTATGGTTGGTATATTTGGGGAAGAAGCAAGAAACAATTATCAGTTAACAAATGGCCAATCATCAACCATGTTTATGTAATTGGTTCAGGCATTTTGTTAACTTTTATATTGGGAAATTTTGTGTTGAATAAATTCACTGAAAATGTAAATTATTTAGACATCTGCATTACCTTATTCTGCTTTGTAGCCACTTTTAAAGAAGCCCACAAAATACTTTCAGCGTGGCTTTATTGGATTGTTTTAAACGTTGCTTCCATGATTTTATATTTGCAAAGCGATTTAAAAATATACGCTTTGTTGATGTTTGTTTATACCATTTTATCAATAAAAGGATATTTGGTTTGGCGAAAAAGTAAATTGTCGGAATCAATATAAACTTTTTTAAAGGATTTACAGGATAAAGATTGGATAATTTTTAAATCTTCTTTATCCTAAAATCCTGTGTTCCGATGCATCGGAACTGATTCAGATATTTTTCAAACACAAGCCACTCATTTCAAGACTAAAAGCATAAAAATAAATGATTTTAATTAAATTGCCTAACAGTTGTTAGGCAAATGATGTATTACTGACTTCGCTCATATTTTTTGCACAATGATTTTTCAAATTTGCAGATGGAAAATCAAAACAATTTAGTAAAAAATGGAAAAAAATTTATTGAGTGACGATTTAATGGCGGTGGACGTAATTGCCGATCCACATGCTTATTACAAGGAACTAAGATCGAACGACCCTGTTCATTGGAATGAACGTTGGGGAGGTTGGATTTTAACCGACTACAAAAACGTAGTGGATGTTTTAAGAGACCCAACACATTTTTCATCAGACCGAATGGGTTTTTTGGAAAAAGAATTGACACAAGAAGAGCAAGAGTCGATTGCGCCTATTTTTAAAATACTATCTTATTGGATGGTTTTCCGTGATCCACCTGAACACACCGCTTTGCGCATGTTGTTAAACAAACATTTCACGCCAGTGGCCATTGAAAGATACAGGCCAATGGTGAGAAAAATAGTTGAAAAAACAATCGATAGAATGATTGCCAAAGGAAGTATTGACTTTATAAAAGATTTTGCTTACGATGTGCCAATGACTGTTATTTTAGAATTATTAGGTGCACCTGATTTAGATACCGATAAAATAAAAGAATGGTCAGAAAAATTAGGTTTATTCTTCTTTATAAAAGCCGATGAGCCAAGAAGAAGAGAAATAGCTTGTGAAGGAATTGATGCATTGGTTGATTATTTAAAACCATTGATTGCAAAAAGAAAAGACAGACCAGGAATTGATTTAATTAGCTTATTGATTTCAGCAGAAGAAGCTGGAAGCATTACTGAAAACGATGTTTTGGCTACTTGTGTGTTATTGGTTTTTGGCGGACACGAAACCACCATGAACTTAATTGCCAATGGCACCAGGGCATTTATGGAATATCCTGACCAATGGGAAAAATTGCAACAAAATCCAGATTTACTTAAAAAAGCAGTAGAAGAATTATTACGTTATGATGGTTCAGTAAAATCTACAGTAAGATGGGCTAAATCTGACATTGAAATTGGCGGAAAACAAATAAAAGCTGGCGACAGATTGTTGGTTAGTTTATCGGGTGCAAACCGCGATCCTGAACAATTCTTTGATCCAAACAGATTAGACATTACACGTGATCCAAATTTACATGTTGCATTTGCACATGGAATTCACGTTTGTTTAGGAGCTTCATTGGCTCGTATGGAGGTGGAAGAAGCGTTTGCAGGTTTAGTTGCTCGCATTGCATGTCCTACTTTGGTTGAAGGAACAGAGCTTTCTTATTACCCATCTGTAGTTCACAGAGCTATAAAAGTACTTCCAGTAAATATTAAGCCTATTAATTAACTAACACTATGAGCAAAATAAAAGTAAGTGTTAACCACAATAAATGCGTGGGTTCACAATTATGCATTATGTTTTCTCCAGATGTTTTTGAATTAAATGCAAACGGACAGTCAAAAGTTACGAGCATTGAAGGTCACGATTTAAAAGAGTTAATATCAACTGCAGAACAATGTCCGCAATGCGCCATTAAGGTTTTAAACGTTGATACTGGAGTGGTTCTATTTCCACCTGAAGGTTTATCATTTTAAATAAAATGTACCGCAAGTATTGGCTTATAGATTTTGCCAAATACTTGCGGTTTTTTCTGAATTATTTTTTTCTGATTCAAACGTCATTGCGAACGCAGTGAAGCAATCTCTGCAAATGTCTGAATCAGTTCCGATGTGTCGGAAAGATTGATTAAAGGATTTTCTATTCGTTTCGACTTCGCTCAACGAACGTGGACATTGCCTATGGTTGATGTTTTCACCAACCAAAAAGCAACTTAAAGTTCCGTAGGAACGAAACATTTTGTAACAACGGGTTTTAACCCGTTGGAAAAACGAACAAAACCTTTTATACGAAAAACCCGAAATATATGCGCAAAACTGAAGGTTTTGCGCATATATTTCGGGTTTTTCGTTGTGTTTATCCTTGCATTTTACCACCAGTTTCACTGGTGGCTATTCATATTCAACTCCTTCGGAGTTGTTCTTTGACTGATGTTGCTGAAAACATCATCCATAGACAAATCAATTGTTTTTTACTCCACATGCAACAACAATCCTTTTAAATATTCTCCTTCAGGATGGTAAATATTTATAGGATGATCATCGGGTTGACTTAATTGTCGCACTATGCGTACATTCCTTTTAGTTTCTGCTGCGGCACTAAAAACTATCTTTCTAAAAAGGTCTTTGTCAATATGCTGACTACAGCTAAAAGTAAAAATCAACCCGTTTGGTTTTACCTTTTCAATTCCTAATTTATTTAAACTTTGATAACCTCTCGATGCATTTGCCACTGCTCTTGAATGTTTTGCAAAAGCAGGAGGATCTAATACTATGATATCATACTTTTTCTCGCATTGTTTTAAATATTCAAAACAATCGGCAGCTATTCCTTCGTGATTGGTTAAACCATTTAATGCCACATTTTGGTTACATAATTCAATGGCTTCTTTGCTACTATCAACAGAATCTACCCAAGTAGCGCCATTTTGCAAAGCAAACAAACTAAATCCGCCCGAATAACTAAAAGTATTCAAAATAGTTTTGCCTTTACTTAATTCACCAAGGGTTTTACGGTTTTCGCGTTGGTCAATAAAAAAACCAGTTTTTTGTCCTGTTTCTACATTGATATTAAATTTTACACCATACTCTTTTCCTTCTATTGGCATGGGCAAAACAGCATCATTTACCCAACGGTTTCCGTCAGTAACTTGCTCCAATAATTGGGTACTTTGTTTTGTTTTTAAATAAATATGATGAAAGCCTAAACTATGCAAAGCATCAAAAATAGTTTGACTAATGAGTTCCACGCCTTTTACCAATATTTGGCAAACAGCAGCTTGGTTATAAATATCGATAATTATTCCTGGAAAAAAATCTCCTTCAGCATGAATCAATCTGTAAATATTGGTAGTTTCAGCGTTTATAAATAACTTACGGTAATTATATGCGCGAGTTATTTTTTCTTTCCAATAGTTTTCATTAATGAGCATTGGCTCGCTAGTAAATTCAAAAAGTCTGCACATAATTTGGCTGTTTGGCGCAAAAAAACCATAACCCAAAAGTTCATCGGCATTACTTCTCACTTCCACAATAGAACCATTAGTCGCTTTTGGCATTTGCTTCACTCCACCGCTAAACACCCAAGGATGACGGTTTAACAAAGAACGTTCTCGGCCACTTTTTAAAATAATTTTTTCGTAATTCATGCAGCTGCAAAGATGCAATAAAAAACCAGTAGAGACAAGGCTTGCCTTGTCTCTACATTGCAGACAGAAACTTTCATTGTCATGGTGAGCGAAGTCGAATCCATACACGAATTAAAAATGATTATAGTGTTTCTGACAATGGTGAATGACAAAACCCACCAAAATGCTGCCCGTTGTTGTGTCTCCTGACCAACAACAGAAAATGTTGAAATATGTTAAAAATTGAATTCAGTTTTTTTTTCTTCATACTTTTTCCATTGATGAAAAAGTATGCAAAAAATCTAGACAAAAATATGCTTCAGCGCACAAGGCCTAAGCTGGCCCGCATTTTTGTCGGTCCAACGCACACCTAATATCAATAATTTGGATAAAATTGAAAGATAGATTTTATTCGAAATTAGCTATAGCGTTAACGGAACTTTCGATGTCATGGTGAGCGGAGTCGAATCCATACACGAATTAAAAATGAATGCAGTGTCTCCGACACGGGCAAATTCAAACAAGTATGATTCGAATAGTGGAGTTAAATCTATTTTTGCTCTTGAAATCTATTTTTCAAATCCATTCTAGCATGCAAAAACCTAATAATTTCTATTTCTATGTCATTTAGAATTCTGTAAAATATGATATGTTGACCAGATATAAATCCAAAAATTTCTTTCTCGATTTCAACATAATTTCTACCTAAAAATTGATTTTCTGATAATTCTTTGCAATCTTCAAGTAATTCAAAATAATATTTGTCTGCTTGGGTCTCAGACCAAACTTCATATGTATAATCCCAAATTTTCGACAAATCATCTACAGCTTTGTTAGTTAAATGATATTTAGGCATTTAATTTTTTTTCTTTTAACAATTCAAGATGTTTTTTAGGATTAAAATTTTCAGCAATTCCGCTTTCAACACCTTCTTCAATTGCTTTTTTAAGTATGATTCTTTTCTTTTCTTCTTCTTCTAATAATCTTAAACCTGCTCGAATAACTTCGCTTGCATTTACAAATCTACCTTCCAACACCTTGTTGTCAACAAAATTTTCAAAATAATCTCCTAAAGAAACTGATGTATTTCGTCCCATAATTTTAAATTTTAACAAAGTTACCAAATTTGGGTAACTTTCAGAAAAAAGTTCATTTTTTATTGTTGTAGTATTTGCAAAACTTTCAATGTGATGATGAGCCACAATAATTAAAAAGCCCTCGGAGTTCGAAGGCTTTAAATTGTTAAAAACATAATTTTATAAGAAATACTCTATTTCTAAACTTGCTCCATTCCCTTTAACAGGAGCACTTATCTCTCTATCATTTTGTTTCATGTTGCTTCTCATAGCAGAACAACAACTTCGCATTCTGTGATTATCACTAGGATAACCTCCAATAAATTGATGAATTTTACCAGAATTTAAAACAATACTTGTTCTACCGTATGATTTGGCAACTCTTAGCAAAAGCTTAATTACAAAATCAAATTCTTCTTTATTGGGGGACATATATTTATTTATTTCTGGTATTTTCTTCAATATCAATAATTACTTGTATTGATTCTCCTGCTGCTGCAATAAGTAAAGCAATAAATCCACCAACTATAAATGAAAAAAAGCCCATTAATTGATAAACTCCTTTTTCCTTAAATATATTTACGGATGCTAAAAGAGTAATTACTACTACAATCCAATAAAATATTCTATATAATTTAATTATTTTGACTAAAGCTGGATAACGGCTTTTTTTAGTTTCTTGAGTATTGTCGTTCATGTTTTTTAGATTTAAAATTATTGCACTATTAATTATTTTTTGTAAAAATACTTCCCACCAAATGAAAAAAGGCCAAGTCGCTCTTTAGTTAAGTCATTTTCGGTAACACTTCTCCATATTTTTGGATTTACTGGATCAATTTCTACCACAAATCTTTCAAGTAAATGTATTGTTTGAAATTTGATTTCAATAAAAAAACGATTATTCTTATTTACATAATTTACACCTTCATCTAAAACAATTATTGACCAAGTTCCAGTAGATAATATTTCTGGCGGATTATCATCTATGCCTGTCTTAAATTTAATTGTTCCATTACTATTAAACTCAAAAGTAAAAAATTCACTGTGTAAAGAATTTAATTCTTCTTTTGAAACCCACGAGCCTATTAAAAGGGGTTTTAAATCATCAAATGAGGTTATTTCTTTTGAAGTCACTTCTTCAAGTCTAGGTTTAATAATAAAATGATCCCAAGCAATTGTTGCTAATGTAAAAAAAGCAATTACTATCACAATTGATTTTATTAGGAATTTCTGATCCTTTGTAATTTCCATATTTTCAGTTGGTTTTTTTATGTAAATGATTAAAACTACTCTGCATAAAAAATTATGCAAAACTAAATATAGAGAGTAAATTAAATAACTTTTACTTTTGTTGTATTATTTGCGTATCTAAAAATTCTTTCATTATTTTGATATTGAACAAACTCAGCTTTTGTTAACCAAATTAAACCTGCGTTTTTGCAATCGGGAATCCCACAAATTGATGCGGTTTCTGTATAACCTACAGGTTCTACTGCAATAACATATTCATTAACTCTTCCTTGAGGATTCGCGTGTTCCTCAATACATCTACATAGTGCCATAATTTCAGGTTTTATTTTTGGACAATACTAATATCAAATATGAAAAAAAGAATATTTAAAAGGCTACTTTTAGGTTGCAATTAGGTTTGAAACTAGTTACGTGTGCTAAATGTTAAGCATTTATATTTATTTTATAAATAGATCTTCTTTTATCTGTTGGGTCTTTTTCCCTTATTATTAACTCTGGTTTTTCTTTATCAATCTCAGTAAGTAGCCTATGTCGTTTTAATTTTTTACTATCTGCTTCCATATGTTCTATTCCTAAAAGTTCATCAAATTCATCAGTGTTTAGGTTTAAAACAGGGTGGTTTATAATTTTTAAAATTAGTGGGTTGGTAATTTCTATCAAAGGTTTTTCATTTATAGCCTTCCTTGCATTTTTTCTTATAAGCCAAAATCCAATTAAACTTAAAACAACTAAACTAATTGCTAGAAAAAATTGAGTTTGATACACATGAAAAAATGTTGGTTCAAAAATTAACATCTTAGCAGTTTCACTATTTGTTTTCCATAAACTATCTAAATTTAAAGTTGTAATAAGTTCATTGTTAACCGAACTGCCTTTATACAAGTGGGTAATATTATTATTATCTATTTTTTTTATAGTAAGCCAATCAAAAACAATTGGAACATTATCATTTGTTATTAGTTCATATTGTTGTGTTCTGTTGTTAACTAAAATTGTTTTATATTGATTGAAACCAATTACAAAATCTTTGCAATAGTAAAAAGGACAAAACTTTAAACCAATCAATTCAATATTTAAGTTTTCATGTTTTGTCCAAGTCATTTGCTTGAGGTCAAGTTTATAAATATGATTATCGAATAAATCAATTTCAGCATTATTACCTGGCTTAAAATTATTAAAACTATATATTACATCATCACTTTTATAACATAACCCTAGAATATAGTTTGGTTTATCTTTTTGAGTGCTTACATAAAGCCATTCCTTACTTTTAGTATTAAATGTTTCAAGGTTGTTATTAGTAGTAAAACCACCATAGCCACCCAAAGTATAAATTTGATTGTTATATGAAAACAAAAATCGTCCAAAATTTGAACCATGAAAATAGGAGTGGTCTAATCGTTTAGCATCACCATTATTCAACTTGAACAGAAACCTAAAACCATTTAAGTTATAAATTGTATCTTTTCCATTATTACAATAATTTGTGAATCCTGTATTTAAAGGTTGGTTTTTCCCTTCTTCATCAAAATACTTATTTATAATTGACCTTATAATTGAATCTTGTTTATAATTTAAAATTTGGCTAAACACACTTTTACAATTGAGTAATAACAGAAAAGCTACAATTAATTTTATTGCATAATTTTTCATTGTTAAGACTTGAGTCAATTGCATAATACTTCAAATAAACAATTAAAATTTTGAATATTAACTAGAGTTTATGCAATATTTTGACCTGTCTCATATTTCCAATTAAATAATAAATATTGAAGCCTGTTTTGGAAGTTTTGTAACCTTAAAATGAAACAGATTCACATTACATAGCTTTAAATTCATACTACATAGAAGCATTGTAACCTTACACTGAAGCAAATTCATATTACATAGGTTTGAATTCACATTACATAGAACCTATGTAACCTTACATAGAAAAAAAATCAAAGAAAAAAGTACATTTTTGGTCAACAAAATCAAATTTTTAGCTAAAACCAATTTTATGTAATCTTACATAGAAACAGCTTCATATTACATAGCTTTAAATTCATATTACATAGAAGCA
>JBMOGB010000061.1:0-17651 GCA_049318585.1 Bacteroidia bacterium
TTTTATTGAATTTTATTTGGGTTAAATGGTTCAAGAATAAATTGTGGAAATCAAATGCGAAGTCTAAACAAGCTGGTTGTTAATTTTTGATAGGCAGTAATTATATGGATTTTTAAAAAAAATCAGTCAAATTTAAAGAACCGAAGTTGGTTTGGTATTATTATACTTGCATACTTTATTTTAGGTTTGAAAAAGCATATAAAAAACTTGGATTGCACTACATGTCAAAATTTGGCATTGTCATCATTTTGCTCATTAAGTAAGGAGGAATTAGTAAACTTAAACGAATACAAGCAAACCAATAACGTAAAAAAAAATCAAATAATTTTTCAAGAAGATGAGATTGCTAAAGGGCTTTACTGTGTACACAAAGGAAAAGTTAAGTTGATAAAAACATTTGTCGATGGCAATATGCAAATACTCAGAATATCGAAGGAAGCAGAATTAATAGGCTACAGAGGGCTTTTGGGAAATAGGCGATATATTGCTACTGGTGTGGCTATAGAAGATTCGATAGTTTGCTTTATTCCAAAGGATAAAATTTTTGAACTAATTGCCAAAAATGTAAAATTTACCATGGAAATCATGTCTAAATTTGCTCACGATTTAAGTTTAGCAGAAAATAAATCGGTAAGTTTCATTCAAAAAAATTCGAGAGCAAGACTCGCAGAAACACTTTTGTTTTTAGAGAAATCGTTTGGCAAAACAAATCAAAATTACATCAATATTTTACTGAGTAGAGAAGAAATTGCAAGTATTGCAGGCATGGCAACTGAAACTGCTGTAAGGGTTTTACATGAATGGGAACAGAATAATATGATTGAATTAAATAAAAAACATATTGGTATATTAGAACCTGAACAACTTTATAAAATAGCCGAATTAGAAGAATAGTCAAATCTTGTTTTTTCCAAACTATTATCACAAAGGTTATTGACAACCGTCAAGAAATCACGTCCGTTTTGACATTTCATTTGTATCTGAAAAAAAAATGCAAATGTTGCCATCGGTTGATATCGTAATTTTAAATTATAATGGAAAGAAGTTTCTGGACGAATGTATTCAAACTGTTCAGCAATCGACTTATACCAATAAGCATATTTATTTATTAGATAATGCTTCTACTCACGATGATGTAGCTTATATAATTGCAAATTATCCTGCGGTAAAAGTTATTCAAAATCCTAATAACAACGGCTATTGCGCAGCTTATAACTTGGCTTTACAGTTTTGCACTGGCGATTATATTATATGTTTAAATAACGATGTAGCAGTTGCTCCAGATTGGATTGAAAGCATGGTTGAATTGGCCGAATCGGATGAGATGATAGCTGCCATTCAGCCAAAATTGATTTCGTATTTTGATGAATCAGAATTTGAATATGCTGGTGCTTCGGGAGGAAAAATGGATGTGTATGGTTTTCCGTTTTTAAGAGGAAGGGTTTTTGATAGCATAGAAAAAGACAACCAACAATACGACAATATCACTCAAATATTTTGGGCTAGTGGCGCAGCATTATTTATGCGTAAATCGGCTTTAAAACATAGCGGATTTTTTGATGAAACCATTGTTCACCACATGGATGAAATAGATTTATGCTGGCGATTAAGAATGGCTGGTTATACACTTTTTGTTCAGCCAAAATCATTTATAAAACACATTGGCGGAGCCACTATTCAAACCAAAAGCTTTAAAAAAATATACTGGAACCATAGGAATTCCATTTACATTATGCTTAAAAATTATAATTCAAAACATGCGTGGAAGTTTGTTCCTGTTCATGTTATACTGGATTATGTGGCTGTAGCTTACGCAATTATTTCCTTAAATTTTGTAATGGCAGGTGGAATTTTATCTGCACATTTTTGGTTGCTATCAAACATATTTTTAATAAAAAGTAAGCGCAAAGAAACGCAAGCAATTAGGAAAGTAGGCGATGAAAAAATACTTCCTTTTTTATACCGAAAAAGTGTGGTGATAGAATACTTTTTTAAACGAAACAAAACCTATTCAACTTTAACAAACATAGATTTACATGAAAATATCAATCATTAACGAAGCCCTAAACGGATTATTGGTTTTACAACCTGAAGCATTTGAAGACGAACGTGGATTTTTTATAGAAGCATACCGCAAAGATCAATTTGCTGAATTTGGAATCAATGAAGAGTTTGTTCAAGACAATCATTCTCGCTCGTCAAAAGGTGTTTTGCGTGGTTTGCATTTTCAATGGGAACCACCCATGGGAAAAGTAATGCGCGTAACATTTGGTGAAGCCTTTTTAGTAGCAGTTGATATTAGAAAAGGTTCACCAACTTTGGGTCAATGGTATGGCGAAACAGTAAGTGCTGCTAATAAAAAAATGGTGTGGGCGCCAGCAGGTTTTGCACGTGGATTTTGTACACTTAGTGACTTTGCTGAAATACAATACAAATGTAGTGGATTATATAGCAATAAAGCCGAATCGGGCATATTATGGAACGACCCAGCAATTGGAATTAAATGGCCAATTGATAATCCACAACTTTCGGAAAAAGATAAAGTAGCTCAAACATTAGGTGAATGGTTAAAAACCGAAAACTCAAATAATTTTAAATATGCACGCTGATAAAAAAATATTGATTCTTGGAGGTGCAGGATTTATTGGAACTACGCTTGCGCCTTTTTTGAAAGAAAGTGGTTACGATGTAACAGTGGTTGATATTGGTTGGTTTGGAAACAGTTTACCAGAAGATATTCATTATATTGAAGCTGATATTTTTGATTTGAAAATAGCAGATTTGGAAGTATTTCATACGGTAATATTTTTAGCAGGACTTTCAAATGATCCAATGGCTGAATTTTCGCCTAAAGATAATTTTATTTATAACACAGGTTTGCCTGCCTACATTGGTTATTTGGCCAAAGAAGCTGGCGTAAAAAGGGTAATTTTTGCTAGTTCATGTTCGGTTTATGGTTATACACATAACCGTACTTTTACCGAAGACGATATTGCCATTAGCAATTATCCTTATGGCGTTTCAAAACTGCAAGGCGAAAAAGCGTTGTTGGCTTTAGCCGATGAAAATTTTTCGGTTATCTGTTTCCGTCAAGGCACTGTTTGTGGGTATTCGCCACGTATGAGGCTTGATTTGGCCATGAATACCATGTTTAAAAATGCGCTAAGCAATAAAGAAATTAAGTTGAGCAATCATAAAATTTGGCGTCCAATTTTAGGTCTTGTCGATTTGTGTAATGCTTATAAACTAGGGATAGAAAGTAGTTTAGAATTTGGTCAAGTCATTAATTTATCATCGTTTAATACCACCATTGGCGAATTGGCAAAACAAGTAGAAGAATTTATGTTAGATTTTTGTGAGCTTGAAATAACTATAACTGATTCGCATGTAGAAGACTATAGAAATTACAAAGTTAGCACCGAAAAAGCGGAGCAATTATTAGGTTTTAAAGCCACTCAAGATGGGTTAAGTATTATCAATGATTTGTATAAAAACTTAGTACATTTTAGTGATTTTAACAATGAAAAGTTTTACAATATTGAAGTATTTAAAAAGATTATGATGTCGAAACCAATAGGTTCATAAATAAAATTGAGACAAATTTTTTAAACAAATAACACTACAATTTAAAATGAAAAAGGTACTAATTATAGGAGCAAATGGCCAACTAGGAGCCGATATAAATACTTGTTTGAGTAATCAAAACTTTATTACACTTACTCCAAATCACGAAGCTTTAGACATTACTAATTTTGAAAAAGTAAAAGAATTTATTTTACAAAATAAGCCCAATATTATTATAAATACTGCTGCTTATCATAACGTAGATAAATGTGAAGAATTCCCACTATTAGCTACATTTATTAATACCAACGCTCCCACTTTTATAGCTAAATTATGCAAAGAAATAGACTGCAAATTTATACATTTTAGCACCGATTATGTTTTTGATGGAACCAAAGGAAAACCATATTTAGAAACCGATATTCCTAATCCGCTAAACATTTATGGAAAGTCGAAGTTTGAAGGCGAAAATGAAGTTTTAAAAGCCAATGAAAATGCGCTAGTAATTCGTGTTTCGGCATTGTATGGAGTAAATCCATGTAGGGCAAAAAACGGTTTGAATTTTATTCAATTAATGCTAAAACTAGCTAGCGAGCGCGATGAGTTAACAGTAGTTGGTGACGAATTTGTATCGCCAACCGCTACTTTAGATATTGCTAATATTTTACCTTCAATTATAGAAAGAGATTTAAATGGAATAGCTCATTTAACATCGGAAGGTGAATGTAGTTGGTATGAATTTGCTGAAGAAATTTTAGATTATACCAACACCAACGTAAAGTTGAAACAGGTAGAATCAAGTCATTTTCCAGCTAAAACTCCTCGTCCAAAATATTCGGTTTTAGAAAATGAATCTTTAAAATTAAATGGAATAAAAAGCATGCCTCATTGGCGCGATGCTTTGCATATTTATCTAAACACAATAAAAAACTAACACTACACTTAAAAAATAATAATGATACAACCAACGCAACATCAATTTCATATACCTGTAATGGGACTGGGATTTACTATTGATTCACCAGTAAAAATTGCTCGTTATGGAATGAACTCTGCTATATCTATTGTGGAAGATAATTTGATAGAACAAATGCGAGAATTCTATTGCGATAAATTGAATTTTCCTTATGAAAAAATAGAAGAGTCGGAACACGATTATAGAGCAAAAAGAATTACTGCTTACTTAAATTTGGTTGATTATATGGTGCAAGATCAATCGAAGGAGTTAAGAGCAGAAGCTTTTGAACCATTGAACGATATAACAAAATATTTTGAGTTATTGCCTGAAAATTCTCCTGTGAAAATTAAATATAATCAGCTTCAAAATTTAAATGGAGAAGAGAAAGTAAAGCTAGAAAACGAACTAAGAAATGAACTGATTAGTGGTTCAATTGAAGTGAACATTATGACCAAAGTGGATAAGCCAAAATTAGATAAAGATGGCAATTCTATGGGTGTAGAATTTTCGGATGCTTTGTCGGCATTGCGTGGTTTTGCAAATAGCAATTTAAGTTCAGGTGTAATATTTTCGGCTGGTTTAAATCCCAGACTTTACGGTTACTGCGAGTCGTTTCCCGATTTTTATCCTGATAAAAATGGTGACTTAAAAAAGAAAATTATTTTAAAAGTGAGTGATTATAGATCGGCTTTAGTTCAAGGAAAATTTTTAGCTAAAAAAGGTTTATGGGTTTCGGAATATAGAATAGAATCGGGCTTAAATTGTGGTGGACATGCTTTTGCTACCGATGGACTTTTAATGGGTCCTATTTTAGAGGAATTTAAAACCAAAAGAGAAGAATTATTTGATGAAGTTTATTCGGTTTGCGAATCAGCCTTAACTGCAAATGGAAAAGGAGTTTTTAAAACAAAACCAGTGTTTAACATTACCGCACAAGGCGGAATTGGAACTTCAAGCGAGAATAATTTCTTTTTAGATTACTACCAATTAAGCAGTATAGGTTGGGGAAGTCCGTTTTTATTAGTGCCAGAAGTTACCAACGTAGATGAAGAGACATTGGAAAGTTTGGCTAATGCCAGTCCTGATGATTATTATTTAAGTCATGCTTCACCACTTGGAGTTCCATTTAATAATTTTAGAAAAAGCAGTTCAGAAGCACAACGAATTATTAGAATTGACAAAGGAAAAGCAGGTAGCCCTTGTTTAAAAAAATTCTTACAATTCAATACCGAATTTACCAAAACACCTATTTGTACTGCATCTACCAAGTACCAATATTTTAAATTGAAAGAACTAAAAGAAGCTGGATTAAGTGATGAACAATATGAAGCGCAAGCAAAAATAATTCAAGAAAAAGATTGTTTGTGCGAAGGTTTAAGTGTGCCAGCCTTATTGGTAAACGACATTCCAGTTCCGTTTAATTTTAACGCAGTTACTATTTGTCCTGGTCCAAATTTGGCTTATTTTTCAGGAGTGCATTCTTTAAAGCAAATGGTTGATCATATTTATGGTAAAACCAATATTTTAAATAACGTACCAAGGTCGAATGTGTTCATTAACGAACTACGTTTATATGTGAAATATTTAGTGAATGAAAACAATAATATTTCGCAACAATTTACACAGAAAAAAGAAGATTATGTCAATAAATTCAAAGCAAATTTATTAATAGGAATCAACTACTACAATGAGTTGGCAACAAAAATGGAAGGCCAAGCCAATGAACTATTTAAAGGCATGCAACACGAATTGGAACAAATTGAAATTTCGTTGCTTGCACTAAAAACTGCTACGGTAACTGCATAAAGATTATAGAAAAATAACATGTTAAGTTCCATATCAAAAGTAGATTATGCTAAGGAAATTTTGGCTTTAAAAAAAGCTAAAAATGCGGTAATTCTTGCTCATTATTATCAAGAACCAGCCATTCAAGACATAGCCGATTTTGTGGGTGATAGTTTGGCATTATCAAAACAAGCAGCAAGTACAAATGCCGATATTATTGTTTTTGCTGGAGTTCATTTTATGGCTGAAACAGCTAAAATATTGAACCCAACTAAAAAGGTTTTATTGCCCGATTTAGATGCTGGTTGTTCTTTATCCGAATCGTGTACAGCAGCTGATTTTGCTGCATTTAAAAAGCTTCATCCAAATCATGTTTGCATAACTTACATCAACTGTTCGGCCGAGGTTAAAGCATTGAGCGATATTATTTGTACTTCGTCAAATGCAAAAAAAATAGTGGATTCAATTCCATTAAATCAGCCTATTTTATTTGCTCCAGATAGAAACTTAGGAAAGTATTTAATCAATGAAACTGGCCGTGATATTTTACTTTGGGACGGTGCTTGTGTAGTGCATGAAGCATTTTCGTTTCAGAAATTATTAGACCTTCATTTATTGCATCCCAATGCAAAAATTATAGCACATCCCGAATCGGAAACTGATGTGTTAAAAGTAGCACATTTTGTTGGTTCAACTAAAGCCATGCTCGACTTTGTAAAGAATGACGATTGCACAGAATTTTTAATAGCAACAGAGGTTGGAATCATTCATCAAATGATGCAAGATGTACCTAACAAAACATTGATTCCAGTACCTGCTAAAGAAGATAATACTTGCGCTTGCAGCGAATGTGCTTATATGAAAGTGAATACAATGGAAAAATTATACAACTGCTTATTGAATGAAACGCCTGAAATATTTCTTTCAGCTGAGTTGATTGAAAAAGCAATTTTACCTTTGAACAAAATGTTGGCTTTATCGAATTAACACAATGGAAAACACAGACATTCTTATTGTAGGTTCAGGAATCGGTGGATTGTCGTTAGCTATTAAAATAAATAGTTTAAACCCTAAATTGAAAATTACTTTAATTACAAAATCGGATGCAATAGAAAGCAATACAAGATATGCACAAGGCGGAATAGCTGCTGTGTTAGATACTATCAACGATTCGTTTGAAAGTCATATCAATGATACTTTAAAATGTGGAGCTGGGCTTTGTAACAAAACCATTGTAGAAATGGTGGTTAAAAAAGCACCTGAAAGAATAAAAGAGTTAGTAAATTTAGGTGTTCAATTTGATAAAAAACCAAATGGAAATATTCACTTGGCTTTGGAAGGTGGACATGTAGCACCACGAGTGGCTCACCACAAAGATAAAACTGGTTTTGAAATTGAAACAGTTTTGTTAAATGAAGTGAAAAACAGGAAAAACATAACTCTTATTTCACATCAAATCGTCATTGATTTGATAACAAATAATAATACCGAAAATAAAGAATGTTTAGGCGTTTATGTTTATGAATATTTAATCAATAAAATAAAAACAATAACAGCCAAAACCACTGTTTTAGCAACTGGTGGCTGTGGTCAGGTTTATTACAATACCACTAACCCTTTGGTAGCCACTGGCGATGGTTATGGAATGGCTTATCGTGCTGGCGCAATAATTGAAAACATGCGTTTTGTACAGTTTCATCCAACTGCTTTATTCCAAAAAAATCACAATGAAGTTTCGTTCTTAATTTCGGAAGCAGTTCGTGGTTTTGGTGCGCATGTAATTGATGAAAATGAAAATAGGTTTTTGTTTATGTACGACAAACGTGGTGAGTTGGCTACAAGAGATATTGTAAGTGCGGCCATTTTTGAACACATGCAAGCCAAAAAAACCGATTGCGTTTACTTGGATTTACGACATTTAAATGCAAATGCTTTTGCATCTAATTTTCCTGTAATTACTGAAAAGTTAAATGAATTAGGATACAATATTTCCAACGATTTAATTCCCATAGTTCCTTCTGCTCATTACCAAAGTGGAGGCGTAAAAGTGAATGAAAAAGCCCAAACAAATATTGTAAATTTATATGCTTTGGGCGAAGTTTCATGTACTGGTTTACATGGTGCAAATCGATTGGCTTCAAACTCATTATTGGAAGCATTGGTTTTTGCCCACGAAGCAGCGGTAAATATTGTAAATAATATTGATAATATTAAACAAACTAACAATACATCAATTGAAAAATACGATGAAAATTTAGTAGCATTTTTGGATAATAATTGGATTCAAGAACAAACAGTTTTACTAAAGAAAACAATGAGTGCAGCTACTTTTCAAAACGAACATTATAATTACAAAAAAGTGCTTGATTTTACTGAACAAATAATAGAAAAAATAGCAGCCGAAAACCAACAAAATAATTATTCTATGGAGCTTTTAAACTTAAGAAGTTTGGCTACCACCGCACAAATAATAATACAAGACCTAATATATTCAAATAAGAAAAAACCAAAATCACATTTAATTTTAGAAACAATTTAGCAATATTTTAAATATAAAAAAAATGAAACCCAAAAAATTATCATGGGCAGAGCCCTACAGAATGAAAATGGTGGAACTTTTAAAAATGACCACCCGTCAACAAAGAGTTAAAGCAATAAAAGAAGCAGGTTATAACACTTTTCTGTTACATTCAGATGATGTGTATATTGATTTACTAACCGATAGTGGAACCAATGCCATGAGCGATAGACAATGGAGCGGAATGTTTATGGGCGATGAAGCTTATGCTGGTAGCAGAAGTTTTTATAACATGGAAAAATCAGTTCAGGAAATTTATGGTTACAAACATGTAATTCCTACTCATCAAGGTCGTGGAGCTGAAAATATTCTTTCGAAAATATTGATAAAAAAAGGTGATATCGTACCCGGAAACATGTACTTTACCACTACTCGTTTACACCAAGAATTAGCAGGTGGTAAATTTGAAGACATCATTATTGATGAAGCACATGATCCAATAAACGAACATCCATTTAAGGGCAATGTTGACCTTAATAAATTAGATGCAATTGTAAAAAAACATGGTGCTGCTAAAATTCCTTATATAAGTATAGCAACGAATGTAAACTTAGCGGGAGGACAACCAGTAAGCATGCAGAATTTAAAAGATTTAAGAGCATATACAAATAAACACGGAATTAGAATTATTCATGACATGACACGCGTGGCTGAAAATGCTTATTTTATTCAAGAACGCGAAAAGGGTTATGAAAAAGTTTCTATCAAAGATATTGTAAAAGAAATTTGTTCCTATACCGATGGTGCTACCATGAGTGCTAAAAAAGATGCATTGGTAAACATAGGTGGATTTTTAGCAACAAATGAATCGGATACTTATGAAAAAGCTAGGAACTTAGTAGTGGTTTACGAAGGCATGCCAACATACGGAGGTCTAGCTGGACGTGACATGGAAGCCATTGCCATTGGCATTAGAGAAAGTGTAGATGACCACCATCAACATGCTCGTGTTGGTCAGGTTTTATACCTTGGAAATAAGATGATAGAATATGGCGTTCCTATTGTTAAACCTATTGGTGGACATGGAATTTTTGTGGATGCTAAAGCATTTTTACCACATATTCCACAAGATCAATTCCCGGCTCAAACACTTGCTGCAGAAGTTTACATTGAATCAGGTGTGCGCACCATGGAACGTGGAATTGTGAGCGCAGGTAGAAAAGCAAATGGACAAAACTATAATCCTAAATTAGAATTGGTTCGTTTTACCATTCCTCGCAGGGTTTATACCCAAGCACACATGGATGTTATAGCAGAAGCTACTGCAAATGTTTACGAAAAAAGAAACAAAATAAAAGGAATGAAAATGGTGTATGAACCTGAATTTTTAAGGTTCTTCCAAGCACGTTTCGAAAAAATATGATCAACCAACAACTGATATCGCCACGACACATTGCTGTTATTGGAGCTTCTGAACACGAATCGAAGCCAGGAGGCAAAGTATTGCTTAATTTATTAAGCGGAGGCTTTAAAGGAATGATTTATGGGGTTAATCCAAAGGAATTAAACATGGAAGGAATTATTCATGTAAAAAGTATTGGAGAAATACCCGAAGTTGATTTAGCTATTTTAGCTATTCCGGCAGAATATTGTTTACAAACGGTAAAGGAGTTGTTAAACAAAAACACCAAAGCTTTTATCATTTATTCTTCTGGATTTGGTGAAGCTGGTGAAAAAGGAAAATTGTTAGATAAAGAACTTGTTGATACCATCACCAATGCAAATGCTTGTTTAATTGGGCCTAATTGCATTGGTGTAATCAATGAAAATTATAAAGGAGTTTTTACCACGCCCATTCCTGCTTTCGATTCGCAAGGTTGTGAGCTAATTTCAAGTTCTGGTGCTACTGCAGTATTTATTATGGAAGCTGCAAAATCAACAGGATTAAGGTTTTCGAACGTTTATTCCATAGGAAATGCTTCTCAAACTTCGGCCGAAGATATTTTGGAATACATGGACAAAACATTTGATAGCAATAGTCCAAAAGTAAAATTATTATATCTAGAAAGCATTCAAAATCCTTTTAAATTATTGAAGCATGCTTCGTCTTTAATTAGAAAAGGTTGCAAAATAGCTGCAATAAAATCAGGTCATTCCGATGCTGGTGGAAGAGCTGCTTCATCGCATACTGGCGCATTAGCTACTTCCGACATTGTAATTAGAGCCTTGTTTAAAAAAGCGGGAATTGTGTATTGCAGTGGTAGAAATGAATTAATTTCTGCAGGCTGTATTTTCCAAAGTAAAGCTTTAAAAGGAAATAAAATTGCTATCATAACTCACGCAGGTGGTTCGGCTGTAATGCTTACCGATGCTTTGTGTAGCCGTGGAATGGAAGTTCCATTCATTGATGCAGAAAAAGGAGCTGAACTCCTAACTAAACTAAATCCTGGTTCTTCAGTTTCAAACCCTATTGATTTTTTAGCAACGGGGACTGCAAAACAATTAGGAGAAATCATAGATTTTTGTGAAACATTAGATGAAATAGATGGAATTATTGTGGTGTTTGGAAGTCCGGGATTGTTTAACGTTAGAGACGTTTATCAATTGCTAGATGAAAAAATGCAAACTGGTTTAAAACCCATTTTTCCTGTGTTGCCATCATTGGTAAATGCCAAAGAAGAAATTGATTTATTTTTGGCAAAAGGCAGAATAAATTTTTCGGATGAAGTGGTTTTAGGACGAGCAATTCCGCATGTTTATGGTTGTGCTGAACCAACTTTTGGCATGACACATTTAATGGAAATGGAAACTGCCACCATTCGAAGCATCATTTCTCAGGCGCCAAACGGCTATTTATCAACCGAGCAATGCAATGAATTATTGACAGCTTGCGGCATAAATTTGGTAAAAGAACATTTGTGTTATAACCACGAAAATATTAGCATTTTATCGCAAAACCTACGCTTTCCTGTTGTAATGAAAGTGCTTGGCCCGCTTCATAAAACCGAAGTAAATGGTGTAACTTTAAACATCAATAATGAAGAAAAATTGCACACTGAATTTGATAGAATGATAGCCATTCCTGATGCAAAAGGAGTAATTATTCAACCCATGGTTTCGGGCGAAGAATTGTATTGCGGAGCAGCCAAACAAGGAAACTACGGACATTTAATTTTAGCAGGATTAGGTGGTATTTATGTAGAAGTTTTAAAAGATATTTCTTATGGATTAGCACCGCTCAATCAATTAGAAACTACTTCCATGATTCATTCGCTAAAAGGATATGAAATTATAAAAGGATATAGAAATAGGGAAGGTGTAAATGAGCAATTATTTGCTGAAGCCATTATGCGAATAGCTTCATTGGTAAGCCTTGCGCCCGAAATTTCGGAATTAGATATCAATCCTTTTAGAGGAAATATGAATGAATTAGTGGCTGTGGATGTGAGAATAAAAATAGACAAGACTTTTTGAAAATGAATATAAAACCACTTCATATTTTTATAGTATTAAGTATAAGTTTTTTAATTTATTCTTTTAGCATTTATATACATCCTGTTTATGCTAAAACCGATACAAATATTAATATTGAAAAAGCCATTAGTGGACGTTTGGTTTGGCAAAAATATAACTGTCAAAGTTGCCATCAATTATATGGTTTAGGCGGGTATTTAGGAACCGATTTAACCAATATTTATTCAGCAAAAGGAAAGGGCGAAATAGTAATTAAAGCAGTAATTTCAACTGGAAACGATGCCATGCCAGCCTACCATTTATTGGAAAATGAAATGACAGATTTGATGGAGTTTTTTAAGCAAACCAATCAAAGCGGTAGGGCTGATTATAATAATTTTACAATTTATAACAACGGAATGATTGAACGAAAATGATTAAACAAATAAATTTTGGTAAATTATTTTTTGCCTTTGCATTGCTACTGCTTTTAGCAGGTATTGTGTTTGGTTTATTGGCATCGTATGTCTATATAAATCCAAAATTTTTAAATGATTCTTTGGGCTTTGCAGCACTTAGGCCATTACATGTTTCATTGGTTGTTTTTTGGATTATCATAGGAGCTACAGCCAGTGTAATTAGTGGAATGCAATTAATTAACCCAAGTTCATTTACCAGTAAAACTGTTGCTTTGCAAATTGGACTTTGGATGGTAGCAATTATTGGAATAATAATAGGTTATTTTGAACAAGAATTTGGTGGAAGAGAATACTGGGAATTCAATCCCATTTGGGCTTTACCCATTGCATTGTCGTGGTTATTGTTTTTGTATAATTTTTTAAGAACAGCTATAAAAATAAAAAATTGGCCAGTATATATTTGGATGTGGATGACAGGAATTATCTTTTTCCTATTCACTTTCATTGAAAATTATCTTTGGATTTTTCCTTATTTCAGAGAAAATTTCATTACCGATATGACCATTCAATGGAAAGTAAATGGATCGCTGGTGGGTTCGTGGAATCAAATTATTTATGGCACTGCTTTTTTCTTAATGGACAGAATTAGTGGGAACAATAAAGTAGGGTATAGTAAACTTTCTTTTGGCATGTTTTTCCTTGGATTGTTTAACTTAATGTTTAATTGGGGACATCATATTTATACACTTCCAACCGAAAGCTATATTAGGTATATTGGTTATGCGGTAAGCATGACAGAATGGGTTTTCTTTATTCGAATTGTGTATTCGTGGCGAAGTACTTTAAACGATATAAACACCAATTATAATTATTATCCTTATCGGTTTATTATGGCTTCCGATTTTTGGGTTTTTTTAAACATGGGACAAGCAATATTGATGTCTATTCCCGCTGTTAATATTTACACACATGGCACACATGTAACAGTTGCACATGCCATGGGAACAACTATTGGCATAAATACCATGATACTTTTTGCAGCTTGTTTTACTTATTTTAGTAACCATTCCAAAACATATAGCAAATCGAACAAACGACTTAATACAGCCTTTTGGTTAGTGCAAATTAGCTTGTTGGTTTTTTGGTTCTCGTTAAATGTAGCTGGCATAAAAAAGGGGATTTGGCAAGTTACAAATAGCGCCATTTCTCACCACGATATGATGAAAAGTTTGATGCCTTGGTTCCATACTTTTACTTATTCAGGTTTAATATTATTACTTTCTTTGGCTTTTTTGAGCAGTACTATTTTATACCATTATTTGAAAGACATTGCCAATAAAAAAGAAAGTTAATTATTGAAAATAAACAAATTTTAAAAACAGAAAAACTGTGCTAAGTATTACAAAAATATTTCATTTTGAAGCTGCTCATACCATTTCGTGTTATAATGGTCAGTGTAAAAACATTCATGGGCATAGTTACGAATTACATGTAACCATAACTGGCCAAGAGCTTAATGAATCCAATATGTTGATAGATTTTAAGGAGTTAAAAAAAATAGTAGAAATTCATGTAACCAACGACTTTGATCATGCGTTAATTTTAAAATCGAGCGATGAAAATGTAGCTAATTATAAAACCATAAATACAAAAATTCATTGGTTAAAAGAAGAACCTACAGCTGAGTTTTTAGTAATGGAAATAGCACAAAGAATCTCAACAAATTTACCATCCAATATTTCACTTAAAAAGCTT
This sequence comes from Bacteroidia bacterium, assembly GCA_049318585.1. Classification (GTDB taxonomy): domain Bacteria; phylum Bacteroidota; class Bacteroidia; order UKL13-3; family UKL13-3; genus JAAFJM01. The sequence goes on from JBMOGB010000061.1 coordinate 14,453, forward strand.
AAATTATTTGAAACTGCAAGTTGCTATGCAGAGTGGGAAAATGATTAGGATTTAAATCAATTTCATCTGCTTCATTTTTTCTTTATTATTATTATTTGTCTGCCTTATATTTTAGCTGCGTTCAAATAAAAATTTCATTCGTTTGGTTTTACTTGTAAATAATTGATATCTATTTGTTTATTTTTTTTATTTTAGTCGCCAATAATTTTTTAGCCGATAAATCACTCACCACTTTTTTACCTGTTTTAGCTTCAATTTCTTTACGAGTATTACCTGCAATAGTACCACCCTGATTAGCAATTTTTTTGTTTTCCACAAAAGTTTTTGGCTTTTTTTCTTTGCTTATTTCAGCTGTGGTAGCCTCGGCAAGCATATTGAGGACCAATTCTAAATTGGTCATATTATCTCTTAAATTTTCCTTTTTAAGATCTTTGTGTTTTTTATAATTTTTTACAGAGAAACCACTCCACGCTTTCGTTATTTCATCAGTGAGTATAGCATATTCTTCGCCTTTTTTTACCCCACGTTCTTCCCATTCATCAGTTAATTCTTTTCGAACTTCTATACTTTTTAGGCGTTGGTTAATCCATTCTTTACTATAACCTTTTTTAAGGTAGGCTTCCATCAATCGGTCAATACCGATTTCCGGGTCTTCTATTTCATCTATTCGCTCACGTGCTACTTTTGCTATCCATAATTTAAAAGGCTCTGCTTTGGGTGATGGTATAGATTGCACCAAACGGAATATAGTTTCAATATCAGCTACATCAGTTAAGTATTTTTTGCCGTCACTAGCAATTAATTTCAGTTTGTCACATTTTGTGACAACCTCGCTTCCTTCATTTTTTAGACGATGTTTTAATGTTGTCCAATAACTTTGGGCTTTCTTGTAATCTTTTTGTTCTGTAAGTACTGCAACAATATCTATTACAGAAAAATACCACTTCTCTTTTTCTTCATCCCATTGTGTACGAACTTTATTTTCTTCAAATAGTTTAATAGAGGTGTCTTTTTTCATACAGTTATTTTATTTCTTTTTTACTTTTTCTTTTGTAAAAAGGTTAGTTTTATAATTTCCACATAGTTCAAATTTATTTGTACTTCCAGCCCATTCCTTTGAGAAATTTAATGCCCTATCTTTTATTTCGTTCCACCCTAATGCCATTCTTTTTATTATAATTTATAGTTTTTTATACTAACACACAACAACTAACAAATGTAAAGTAATTATACACTAAAAAATACTAACGAAATTTAATTTTCAAATTTTCTAATTTTTCTTAATTCTACATCATTAATCAGCGAATTAGTTGATAGCTGTCAACGAATTTGTAGATTTCTTCTACCACCTTTGGTAGTATAAAATTAAGGTAATGAAATTTAAAATAAAAAACATGTATTTGGCTATGTTGTTTATAGCCATTGTTTCGTGTACCAAAACTCAAACAGCTGTGGAAGAACCAGTGGTTCCAAAAGGAATATTGAACATTCAAATTTCTCATGAAGTAGATGGAAAAGGATTGGTTTTTGATTCAATGTTATATCGAAATAAAGCTAATAATTTTTACAGCGTTTCGCGTGTAAATTACTACATAACAAATGTAAAATTATGGGGTAAAAACAACAATGATTATTTGTTTGATTCCATCATGTTTATAGATGCAAGTTTGAAACAAATCAACCTAATTTTATCGCGTGTTCCAGTTGGAAATTATCAGTCTATTTCGTTTAATATTGGTATAGATGCTGCAAGGAATATTCACAATGCAATACCCAATAATCCCGAAAATATTTCCATGCTTTGGCCCGATGTAATGGGTGGTGGTTATCATTTTTTAAAATTGGAAGGAAAATATTTAGACTCTGTAAATGTTGAAAAAGGAATTGCTATTCATATAGGTTTAAATTCTTCATTGGTTTTGCAAAATCCAATAATTAAGGATATGAGTGTTTTGGAAAATAAAACTGCTAGTTTAGCTTTAGCAATGAATTTAAACGAATGGTTTACAAATCCTTATACTTTTGATTTTAACAAAGATGGAAATTATACAATGGGCGATTCTACCGCAATGAATCATATTAAAAACAATGGTAATGACGTATTTTATGCAAAGTAAATTATTAAAAATCGGCTTATTTTTATCGGTAAGTTTTGTGTTTTCGTGTGCTAAAACTCAAACCGATGTTCCAGTAGAAAACAATACTTATAAACCCACACCTTATGTGCTGCAAATCCCAGCAGGATTTCCTGAATACAATGTATTATCAATTGCTAATCCGTTAACGGTTGAAGGAATTGCATTGGGCAAAAGTTTTTATAGTGATCCCATTTTATCAACCAATGGCAGAAGTTGTACCACATGTCATATACAATCAAATTCGTTTTCTAGGCCAATTTATAATGCTCAAAATGGTTATGCTATCAGTGTGCCACCACATGTGAATTTAGCCTTTAAAAAGAACTATAATTGGACTGGTTCGGAACTAAATTTAGATACTTTAGCTATGGGTGATTTTGCGCCAGAATTTTTCAATTCAGATTCTGCCATTTTATACGCAGCTCTTACTAATCATCCATTTTACAAAGACGCATTTTACAAAGCATTTTTAATAAAAGACATTTATTCACTTAGTTTTATACAACTACAAAAGAAAATTGCTTATTCAATTGCTCAATTTTTGAGAACAAAAGTAAGTGTTAATTCAAAATACGATCAATTACAAGTAGGAACGGCCCGATATACAGATGAAGAATGGGAAGGTTATAATATATTTTTTACTGAAAAAGGCGATTGTTTTCATTGCCACCAGCCACCACTTTTTAGCGATAACGAATTTCATAATAATGGTGTAAGTGCTACTTTTGAAGGCTTTGATGCTGGCCGTTGGTTAGTTTCTAATAACAAAGCTGACATAGGTAAATTTGCTACTCCAACTTTGCGAAACCTTGTTTTTACTGCTCCTTACATGCACGATGGGAGATTTAAAACATTAGAAGAAGTAGTAGAGTTTTATAATTCTGGCGTAAATTATTCGCCAACTATTGATCCAATAAGCAGCAAAAAAGCTCCTTCTTATAAATTGAATTTAAGCACACAACAAAAAGCTTCTTTGGTTGCGTTTCTTAAAACTTTAACCGATGACAGTTATGTAAAATAGGTTTTTAAATTTTAAAGCTGTAAAATTTTCATAGCTTTGA
>JBMOGB010000062.1:0-17052 GCA_049318585.1 Bacteroidia bacterium
TTTACTCGGCTTGCCAGTATTCCATAATGCCTTATTTTCATAAACTTTGGTGGCAAAACATGTAGGCAAAACCTTCGTAAAAATTCTTCCGCATCTAGGCTCATTAGCTTTTGTTTGCTTTGGTCGGCATAGTCTTTATAACCAAACAAAACTTTGCCATTTTCTACCTCATTTATGCGGTGGTTACTAATGGCTACTTTGTGCGAGTACCTGCCCAAATATTCTACCACTTGGGCTGGTCCTGCAAAGGGTTGTTTGGCATAAACTACCCAATTTAAGTTGTATAAATGTTTGCGCAATGGCACATCAATGGTTAAGTTTTTACTGCTCAAAAACTGCTTGAACATGTCCATAAATTTGTTTTTATAAACTATGCTCATTGCTTTTATTGGGAACAAATATTTGCCATTACTTTTGGTGTTTTTCCAGTAACCAGCAGGTGTAATTCCTCCTCCTGGCACTATCATGTGAACATGAGGATGCAGGCTCAAGTTTTGTCCCCAAGTGTGCAACACACTTACCATTCCCATTTGTGCTCCCAAATGTTTTGGATCATTGCCAAATGTTTCAATGGTTTGTTTGCTAGCAGCAAACAATATATTGTACATTTCTTTTGGATAATGCATGCAATAAGTATTGAGTTCATGTGGCATGGTAAACACCACATGAAAATAAGTAGTAGGTAATAAATCTTGCACCCTAGCATCTATCCATTTTTCTTTATTGGTAGATTGGCACTTTACCCCGTAGGATTTTTGCTAAATTTGTCATCAATATGAAATATTATGTATACGTTTTATTAAGTCAAAAAGACGGCCTGTTTTATACAGGTTACACAGCTAATTTGTTAAATCGCTTGGAAGAACATAATGCGGGAAGAGTTGTTTCAACAATGAATCGGACTCCTCTTACTTTGATTTATTGGGAAGGATGCTTAAATCAACAAGATGCAACTAGAAGAGAAAAATATCTAAAATCTGGAAATGGAAAGATTTATTTAAAAAGTAGGCTTAAAAATTACTTAGAGAATCCAACGGGGTGAAGGGCAATGCCTGTTTCGGCAAGAGTTATAGCTTATTCGTATATGGTTACAAGTACTGTTATTGCATTTATCTACATGTCCGCCAAGGGCAGCAGTTCGGCACTTGCCAATGGCATTAAGCACACGCAAGTGGTGCTTGAGTGGCTCATTTTTTTCGGTAAATGCTGCAAGGTATTTTTGTATAATATAAGCTAACTCTTTGGGGTTATTAGCTGCTTTAACCATGCTTTATATTATACAAAGTATCGAGCGGACTATGACCTAATGTTGGTTTTATTTGTGCCACATGTAAGTACACCAAAGTAGTACGCATATCGCTATGGCCAAGTAGTTTTTGAATGGTTTGTATGTTTACTCCATCCTCCAATAAATGCGTTGCAAAGCTGTGTCTTAACGTATGCATGCTTGCTGATTTTTTGATGGTAGTTTTTTGCAATGCTTCGTTTATTACATACTGAATACTGCGTTCGCCCATAGGCTGGCCGGGTGTTTGTCCTTCAAATAAATAAACTTGAGGTTTTACTTCTAACAAGTATTTTTCAAAGCTTTGGGCTATGTAATTTGATAGCACTACATACCTGTCTTTTTTGCCTTTTCCTTGTTTGATGTGTATTTGTTTTCGGTGTAAATCTACATCGGCTATTTTGAGCATTCGTAGCTCATTCATGCGCAATCCACCTGCATAAGCAAAGGCTAACAAAAACTTATGTTTCAGTAATCGAGGTGCTTTAAATAGCTCTCTACATTCTTGTTGCGATAGCACAACAGGAAGTGTTTCTTCTTTTTTTATACTTGGCATTTGTATGGCTTTTTCTTCCATTCCAAATACCCTGAACCAATGGCGCAAGCCATAAACTGCTTGCTTGAAGTAACTAATAGATAGCTTTTCGTGAACAGTTATTCGGTACAAATAACTGTTAATTTCGTCCACACTTATTTGGTGCGGAACTCGGTTAAAGTGCAGCGCAATAGAAGCAATGCTGCGGCTGTAATTGCTTATTAAACTGGCACTACATTGGTCTATAGTTACCCTTTCAATAAACTTGGAATAAGCCTCTTTAAAACCTACCACATTGGTTTTTGCTTGATTCAAAAAGGTGTTGTAATCTTCTTTCTTAAAACTCATATTTTTTATTTTTAAATAAGAGTTCTGTTTAAGAAAATTATTACATATTATTGTTGTAGCAAAAGAGGCTACCGAAGGTTTTGTTCAACAGCACATTAGCAATAGGCGGGGTTTCGTCTCCGCTTGACAGTTTTGTGGTAGCCGAAAGTTCAGTTCTCCGAACAAACTTTTGTGCTGAAAAGCCCGCCCATCGCCAATCTGCAAAACGTTACCTGCAACCATAGACGACAGAACAAATGAAGTAAACTAAAAATAAATATCACCCTAGGACGAATGGTTGAGTCGCCTACCTTCAAAGAAATTTAAGATAAAGTAGGAAAAGTTGGTTCGATTCCAACAGGGTGACAAATAGAAAAAATAATGTTAGAACTAAATTGGTCAGGACACCTTAATCACTTTAAGAACTTAATCGGACAGACTAACCATTATCTGATTACAATTCTTGTTGGACTTGAAGGTGTTAGGACGGGCAAAGTAACCAAAGACAGTACTTTTAACGTGACTTGGAATCCAAAGTCAGTAGAAGAATCAGCAGTTCGTAGCAGACGATTTGCAAGAAATTCAGCTCTTTCTTGGGCAATAGATTCGCTTGACGCATATATGGGCTTTTTAAGAAAGAAGCCTTTTGAATTTACTGACCAACAATTAATTAAAGTATTTTCAGAACGTTCAATTTATAAATCACTTAAAGAAGTAACTCGATTTTGCAATTATCAAACTGACTTACCACTTTCTATTATTCATTTGGGCATTCAATGGAGAAATAACTTAGTTCATTATCACGCAGACAATGAACTTGAACCGGAATTCAGAAAATATCTTTTAGAATATGACCAGGAAAAGGTTGCAGAACGTTTTAGGGGGTTAGACGGGAATTTAATGGTGAATAATTTTGACGAGAAAAATTCACCAACTCTTAAAGAAGTTGCAGCAATAATTCAGTGCATTCATTATGCTGTATTAGAGCTTGACAAGATTCTAATTCAAAATGTGAACTTAGAAGAATATATAAAACAACTAATTGCTGACAATGACCTAGAGTATAAAAACATAATGGCAGCTAGCCCAGACAAACGACTTAAAAAATTTAAACAATTCTTGGTTAGCAAAGGATTTAAGGAGACAGACGGAGCGACATCAACCAATATATTAACAGACGAGAAAATAGAAAAACTAATGAATGGCAGCAGCTAACATATAAGGATTAAACGCAGCTTTGTTTCTTACAAAGGTGCGAATTATGCGCTACAGCTTTCGGCACTTTGTTGACAGTACCGATGCATCGGTATTCTCAAGGATTTCACTTCGACTTCGCTCAGTGACCGATAAAATTTGATTATGGTTATGTGGGTGTCTCAAAAGATTCAAAAAGTTAGTCAGTTCGAGCGTAGTCCGATAGCTATCGGACGAGAACGTAATGATCACGTTTTCAAAACATTTATACCAATAGATAATACATTTGCGTCAAGCTAAGGAATAACTAGGGAAAACTCCTAAGGAGTTTAATATCAATAGCCACCAGTGAAACTGGTGGTTTAATGAATAAAATAAACATCCCGAAACCTTCAAAAATTTTGCGAAAGCCTCTGGCTTTCGCAAAGTTTTTGAAGGTTTCGGGCAGAAAGTCTTGTTCATTTTTTCAACGGGTTAATCCCGATAGCAATCGGGACCGTTGCTATAAATATTTCGTTCCTACTGAACTTTAAAGTTTATAACTGTTTACAAGAAAAAACTCAAAATTAAGTTGATGCAAATGCGATAGCTATCGGTAACCGCTCAATGTGACAGTATCTATAGAGGCAGTCTTTTGATACGGCCTCATGTTTTCACTACTAAAAAAAATATTTGCTTTGTTTTTTATACTTTTATCGGCATGTTTACACCCATTTTGTGTCCTTTAGCTAACGGATTTACAGGCTGTCGTTAGCGTTCATGATTTAAAAACGAAAGAATAGACATTGACAAAACAAATACAAAAAAATATTTACATTTAAACTTTTATAACAAACTCCATTCATTATAAAAAACAGCAACTAATAAAAAAAATGATAGTATTAAAAGACAAAAATGCTTTAGTGACAGGATCGAGCCGTGGCATTGGGCAACAGATAGTAGAGGGTTTAGCAAAATTAGGTTGCAACGTAATTGTACATGGGCAAACAAAAGAAAGTTGTACTACTACTCTTCAAATTTTACAAAAATATCCTGTGAAAAAATATTGTGTTTATGGTGTATTGTCTGATGAGAATCAAGTTAACAATTTGATTAAGCAAGTACAAAACTTAAATATTAGGATTGATATTTTATATAACAATGCAGCAATAATGACACCATATCAGCAAGATTTTTGGAAGCACAGTTGGGATGACTGGATGATGAGTATGAAAGTGAATGTTTTTTCAATGTATAGTTTGTGTAGTGCATTTATTCCTCCAATGATTGAGAACGGTTTTGGACGGATAATTAATCTTACTTCAACTATAAAAGACCAACCAGAACTTGCACCTTATGGAGCATCAAAATGGGCAGTTAATAAATTGACTGAAGATATCGCAATAAAACTTGTTGGCACTGGCGTTAGAATAAATACCCTTGATCCAGGATGGCTACGAACTGATTTAGGGGGTGAATTTGCCGAACATCCTGTTGAAGCAGTTTTGCCTGGAGCGCTTGCCCCAGCACTAATTGACGATAATGGGCCAAATGGCGATTTTTTCTCAGCAATTAACCATCATCTTGATTTATAGTTTTGCTTTTAAATACAACCATCATCGTAAATGAAACATAATCATAGTGAGTCATTTTTGGTGTAACGTTCAAAACAATAAAATATTTATTATGTATATTTATCACAGAATCAAAGCAAGTTTTTTTACACTTATTTTATCCTTTTTATACAATTTTTGTGTAGCACAAGTTACTGAATCTATACCAGTAAAAACCACAAAAATCCATAAAGACAGTATTAGTCTAAAGGCAGAAACCCAACCAGAATATAGAAATAGCTTACATGATAAAGATTACCAAGGAAACCAAATAAGTGGTGTTGTTCGAACCATGTTTCAAGATAGCAAAGGGAATTTTTGGTTTGGAACACAATCAGGTCTTTGTAGGTATGATAAGAACGGACTTGTTTATTTTGTGCTTAAAGCTTCGAATGGACAAACTGTAGTAGTTTATGCTATTCTAGAAGATAAAATGGGAAATATTTGGATTGGTTATGATTGTGGGATTGCAAAATATGATGGTGATTATTTTACGATGTATTACGAAAACGATAAACGGAATATAGGCGGACTTTGGAGCATGACCATGGATAAAAATGGAATGCTTTGGGTTGGAACTACTCAAGGTGTTTATACATTTGATGGTGAGAAATTTTCTCCGTTTGAAATTCCAGCAGGAAAGATAAATCCAGATTTGGGCGTAAGTACAACCAAAATGATTCATTCCATTATAGAAGATAGTAAAGGAAGAATGTGGTTTTCAACCAACGGAGGAATATATATTTATGATGGAACTACTTTAACAAACATTTCTGAAAAAGATGGTCTTCAATCTAATTTTGTGGGTAAAATAATTGAAAGTAAAGATGGAAACTATTGGATTCCGACCTCCAAAGGGCTTTATAAATACAATGGAAATACTGTTATAAATGTAACTGAAAATCTATTAAACCAAAATGATGGAATTGGTTGTATTTTAGAAGATAAAAATGGTACACTTTGGTTTAGTGCAAACAAACGAGATATTTATAATTACAGCAACAAAGTATTCACAAAAATTGAAAGTAAAGAAGGTGAATTTAAACCATTTCCATTTACTATTTATCAAGATAAGCAAGATAGACTTTGGTTTGTTGGTTTTAAAGGTGCTTATCGCTTAGAGAATAATACGTTTATAAATGTAAACAGAAATGGACCTTGGTAAGAACTACGACCCTATAACAGCACCTTCCTAATATGCGAGGTTTCGTGTTCCGCAAGTATATTTGTTGTTCATAGAAGTTTGGTTCTTCGCAGCTATATTTGTATTAAAACCGCCCATTGTAAATCTGCTAAACTTTGGTGGTAATTTTATCACAGATTCAAGAAAAAGTCATTAGATTAATTATCCAGTATGAAGCAATTTCGCCCTTGTTGGTGTTCTAGCGCAGCGCCACCAACAAGTAATCACAGTTTAACTCCAACCGCCCTTTCGCCCTTGTTGGTGTTTTAGCGAAGCGACACCAACAAGCAAACCATAACCAACAAGTAAAACAAATAAAATGAACTATCCCTATTTTTATACAGCCACTATTTTAGAATGGAAACATTTATTGAAGCCAGATAAATACAAAGACATAATTATTCAAAGCTTATATTATTTGTCTACACAAAATAAAATTAAAGTGTTCGGCTTGGTTATAATGCCTAACCATATTCACTTAATATGGCAAATACTTGATGGTAATAGATTAGATAAAATTCAATTGAGTTTTATGAAGTACACTGCTCAACAAATCAAAGCAGATTTAGCAGTCAATCATCCATTGGTTTTAGAAAAATTTAAAGTTATTGCCAAAGATAGAAAATATCAAATATGGGAACGAAATCCATTAAGTATTCAACTATTTAATAAAGAAGTACTAGAACAAAAGTTAAACTATATTCACAATAATCCTTACCATGAAAAATGGAATATTTTAAATGAATCAGGTGCATATAATTACTCGTCTGAGGAGTATTATAAAAACGAAACAAACAACTTTGGATTTTTAGTGCATTACCATGAATTGTTTTGAGTAGAGGTATGTTGTTGGTGTCGCTGCGCTATAACACCAACAACGGCAGAATAATAAAGAAGTACTAGAACAAAAGTTAATCTATATTCACAATAATCCTTACCATAAAAAATGGAATATTTTAAATGAATCAGGTGCATATAATTACTCGTCTGAGGAGTATTATAAAAACGAAACAAACAACTTTGGATTTTTAGTGCATTACCATGAATTGTTTTGAGTAGAGGTATGTTCTTGGTGCTAATTGGAGAGGTAAGTTGTTGGTGTCGCTGCGCTATAACACCAACAACGGCAGACATTGGCAAATGCTATAAAATGGATATCAACTAAACATTGAAAACTACCACCAACTGATAAGGAATAATCGCAGACAACCTTGAGGAGCTGTGTTTTTTGTTAGCATTTCAAAGCTAGTTTAGGTAAATTGGAATTGTTCATTATGATGTGAAATATAATATGATAACGCTAGGTTTGAATAATAAACCGAAACAGTAGTTGAGCTTTTTTTATACAAAATAAGCCATAATAACGAATTGTATTTGCCTTGTTATTTTAAAAAAGTAAAATATATTTGACAACGGTTGAGTGGCAAAATTTAGCTTTTTGTCAGTTAGTTAACAGATTTACAGACTTTCGTTAGCGGTTATTATCGAAATAAAATCATAAATAAAAAAATAATTCCTAACTTTGACAAAAAAAATGAGCTATACAGAACGACATATAATTGAAACTTATTCGATGATGTTTAATGGATTGAGTCCATTAAGTAAAATTGAACTTATTGAAAGTTTGACAAAATCGTTGAAGAAAGATAAAATTGAAGAAGCGGATGCCTTTTACAAATCTTTCGGAGCATTTTCAACTGAAAAAACTGCGGAAGAAATCGTAATTGAAATTAAATCTAGCAGAAAATTTAAGAATATAGATTTAAGTTTCTGATGCAATATTTACTCGATACAAATATTTGTGTGTTTTTCCTTCGTGGAAAAATGAATTTAGACGAAATTATAAAAGAAAAGGGAAAACAGAATTGTTTCATCTCTGAAATAACTGTTTTCGAACTTCGATTTGGAGCAGAAAATAGTCAAGATATTGAAAAATCAAACAACGCAGTCGATTTATTTGTAAATGGAATTTCAATAATTCCCATTTCTAGCTGTATAAAAAGTTATGCAAAAGAGAAAGTTAGATTAAGGAAAATTGGAAAACCAATGCACGATGAATTTGATTTATTAATAGGAGTTAATGCAATTGAAAATAAACTGACATTGGTAACAAATAACGAAAAAGATTTCTTGAATATAGAAGGAATAAAAATTGAAAATTGGTTTAAATAATAATAAATCAAAAAGCTAACAGTTAAAACATATAAGGATTAAACATAGCTTTTATCTGCTATATGTTAATGTTTTCATCGACTAATTACACTATTATTTAAAAAAAAATAAGATAACAAGCACATAAAACATACTAATATTTAACTTGTTATTTTAAAAAAGTAAATATATTTGATAACGTCAATTGAAAATACGCAAATGGTAAACATTTGTTTATTTATAAGTTTGTTACAAGTTTGCCAAAAGACACTGCTGAAACAAAACTAAAACAAAAAACAACAATTAATATAAACAGACAATTGACATAATGATAAAATTTGCTTATACAATTCTATACGTTCAAGACGTAACAAAATCGATAGCGTTTTACGAAAACGCATTTGGATTTACAAGAAAATTTATAACACCTGAAAATGACTATGGTGAACTTTTGGTTGGAGAAACAACACTATCTTTTGCAACAATGACATTAGCTAAATCGAACCTAAAAGACGGATTTATTGAAAGCAGTTTGACAGACAAACCATTTGGAATTGAAATCGGTTTTACAACAGAAAATGTAGAAGAAACAATTTTTACAGCTATAAATGCAGGTGCTACAATTGTAGAAAACCCAAAAACAAAACCGTGGGGTCAAATTGTTGCTTATGTGAGAGACCTTGACGGATTTCTAATTGAAATTTGCACACCAATGAGCTAACAAAATGGCGAAAATGAAAAACCTGCTTAAACTAGGGTTTTGCTTCAGGCAGGCTGAATTGAAAATTCAACAGTATTTTTGCAATTAAACAATAGTATTAAAACCAGCTTTTGTGCTTCGATTTCCCTCACGAAGGCAAATCCCCAAAACGTTATTACATAATATCATAACAAAAAAATGAAACAGATTATACTAATTATTTTATCAATTTTATCAACTTCTTGTAACTCACAAGAAAAGAAAGTGAACAATAATAAAAAGAATGATTCGGATAAAGTTGAAATTGAATCTCAAATTGCAGAATATGTTACCAATATATTTGAAGATTCAAAAGGGAATTTATGGTTTGGAACAAATGGAAATGGAATTGCAAGGTATGATGGTAAAAATCTAAAATATTTTACAACAAATGATGGATTGCCATCTGATAGAGTTACTGCAATAAAAGAGGATTCAAATGGTATCTTTTGGTTAAATACGGGCGAGGGTTTAACTAAATATGATGGTAAAAATTTTACAAATTTTTTAGTTGGAAACGACTTTAGCAGCAATATGATTGCAAATTTACTTATTGATAGCAAGAACGTTTTTTGGGTTGGTACTTGGAATGGTGTCTATAAATTTGATGGACAAGCATTTCATCAATTTTCAATTCCTTACCCAAAAGTAGATACCAAAATAAATGAAGATACCAAGTATTGGATTATGGGTATAAGTGAAGATGCCAAGGGTAATATCTGGTTTCTAAGAGATGGTTATGGCGTTTGTAAATATGATGGAAATTCTTTTAATCATTTTCTGAAAAAAGATGGACTGCAATCTAATAATGCCACCCAAATTGAATTTGACAAAGATGGAAATGTTTGGATTGGTTCGAGAGTTGCTGAAAGAGATGATCCTGACCCAAAAAAACGATTTGGAAAGGGTGGAGTTAACAAAATGATAGGGAATGAGATGATTTCATTTCAGGAAATAAAAGGATTTAATGATGGTGATGTTTACCAAATCTACAGAGACAAATCCGATAATATATGGATAAGTACAGTAAAAAATGGAGTATATAGATATGATGGAAAAGAATTTAAACACTACGAAGTTCCAATTTCAATTATGGGGATGCTTGAAGACCGAAAAGGAAATTTATGGTTAGGCGGAGCAGGCGGATTATACAGAATTAATCAGAATGGGGAAGTTGTAAACGTAACAACAAAAGGACCTTGGAGATAATGAATACGAACGCACAACATATAAGGCTTAAACGCAGCTCTGCCTTTTTTCGGAGCTGCGTTTTTAGTTTGGTACATTTCATAATAAATTCACTTACAAACCTGAATCCCTGGAGAATTTATTCAAATGCCATCGCATCATGATGTAATGACTAAAAAACTTGTTGGAATGCCATCGCATCATGATGCAGTCAATAAAAAACTTATCAGGATCCCATTACATCATGATGCAGTGATATCCCCACTTGTAGGGATGCCGTTACATGATGATGCAGTGTGACTAAAAAGCAAGCTTTGAATGGTAACAGTAACCTAAATTGGTTGGTAAGCATTTTTTATGCTAAAAAGCCTGAATTACGAATTGTATTTGACTTGTTATTTTAAAAAAGTAAGATATATTTGACAACGACAATTGAAAATAGGCAGGTTGGAACTTGCGTGTATTTATGAGTTATATTCCATTTCAGGAAGACCGCAGAAAGGCAAACATTTGGGCTAAAAATTCAACTTTTTAAGCTATATTTTGGTCAAAAAAAGTGTAAATTTGCAACATTGTAAAAATAAAAATGGCAAAAAGTAAAGCAAGAGATATAACTGAAAAAACAATAAAGCGTTTGTATGCTTTATCAGGCAATCAATGTGCTTTTCCAGATTGTCATATAAGTCTTTTAAGTTCTGGAAGTGAAATTAATTTCTCCAACATTTGTCATATTACAGCAGCAGAGCCTGGTGGTCAAAGATATGATGTTAATTCAAATGACGATTATCGAAGAAGTTATGAAAATTTAGTCCTTTTGTGTGCAAATCATCATTTAGAAACTAATGATGTGGTAAAATATACAGAGCCAATTCTTCAAGAAATGAAGAAGAATCACGAAGCTAAAATCCTTAAATTAATATCTGAAAGCAATATTCTTGTAAAATATCCATCTGCTTTAAATACTATTGTTGGATTTGTAGGAAAGCGAATTTTTGATGATAATATTATAGAAGAACCAATTAATGCACCTGATACAGAAGATAAAATATTATACAATAATGTTATTCTTTTCAAACCTACAATTGTACAATATCGAGTTTATCAGGGTAAATTAAATAAGCTTTACGAAGAAATTGAAAAACAAGGCTCGACAAAAAAAGAATTTGTTCTTCAAAATATTAAATCCATTTACCTTAAAGAAAAAGGAAAGTACAAAGATTTAGAAGAGATAAGAGCAAATGCAGATATAATAATTGAGAATATTGAAAATGAGCTTTGGAAAATTATAGAAAACTCAAGTAATCCTATTTCAGATTTACCAATTGAAGCTATTAAAATTGGATTGCTAATCATAATGGTTGACGCTTTTATGCGTTGTAATATTTTAGAAGAGCCTCCAAAATTATGATAGTAAATAAAAACATAAACCCCGAACGAGATTTATATTACTTGGGAGGGAAAGTAATTGAAGTTCTCAATTCATACACAAAAAACGAAATTGATTATTTTGATTTGTTTCTTTCAGTAAACAAATCAAACAAAGTAACATTGAACTTATATTCGTTAGTTTTAGATTGGCTATTTATTATAGGAGTTGTTAAAAAAGGAAATAAAGGATTGATTATAAAATGTTTTTAAAGCAAGTCATCATACAAAATAAAAACGCTATAATTAGAGATGTTCACTTTCATAAAGGGATAAATTTAATTGTAGATGAAACACCTGTGGGCAGTTCTCAACAAGCTACAGGAAACAATGTTGGTAAGACGACAGTTTTAAGATTGGTTGATTATTGTTTTGGTGCAGATGGGAAAAATATTTATCAAGACACAGAATTTAACAAGCAACCTAATACAATAATTGAAAACTTTTTAAAGGATAACGAAATTATTATTACTGTTGTTCTTGTTGTTAATATAGAGACATCAAAAAAAGAGGTCATCATTAGAAAGAATTTCCTATCGCGTACTAAAAAACTACAAGAAATAAACGGAGAAAATATAACTAATGACAAAGACTTTGATAAAGCATTAAAAAAAGAAGTTTTCAACTCCGAAGTTGATAAACCAACATTTCGGCAAATTATTTCTAAAAACATTCGGGATGAAAAAAACAAGATGACAAACATTGTCAAAGTTTTAAATTCATTTGCAAGTTCCGAAGTTTATGAAGCACTTTACTTATTTTGGTTAGGAATAAGTACTGATAGCCATAGCGAAAAAGAAAGATTATCATTGGATAAAAAGAAAGAAGAAAGCTTTCAAAAAAGATTAAAAAAAGAGGGTGAACTATCTTTGATAGAGCAGCAATTAATTCTCTTGAGTGATAAAGTTGACGAATTAATTACGCGAAAAAATAAATTTAATCTCAACGAAAACTATGCTGCTGATGTCGACAAACTAAATGATGTAAAATCTAAATTAAACAGAAGTGCAACAGAGTTAAGTAGATTGGAAATAAGAAAAGATTTAATTATTGAAAGTAAAGTAGATTTAGAACAAGAATATACGCAAATTGACACAAGTCAAATCAAATCTCTTTATGAAAAAGCAAAATCTTTGATTTCAAACATTCAAGTTTCTTTTGAAGATACTGTGAAGTTCCATAATGATTTAATTTCTGAAAAATTAGAATATATTACGAAAGAACTTCCTGAAATAGAGCAACAAATCAGAAAAATAAAATCTGAAATTATTGTTCTTCGCAAGGAAGAAGACACTTTAACCGAAAGGTTAAATAAATCCGCTTTAGTAGAAGATTTCGAAAAAACTATTTTAGATTTAAATAAGCAATTTGAGCGAAAGGGAAACTTAGAAGAGCAAAAAAGAATGTGGATTTATTCACAAGAAAAGTTGGCAGACATTGATAAAAATTTGAATGCAATTAATCAAGGTATTTCATCAAAAGACAGTCAAATACAAAATAGAATAACTGAATTTAATAAATATTTTTCTGTAATGTCAAACAGGCTTTATGGTGAAACCTATTTGTTAAGTTCTCAAAAAAATGAAAAAGGATACGAACTAATCGTAACTAATCTTGAAGGAAATCCTAGTACCGGAAAGAAAAAAGGACAAATAGCCGCCTTTGATTTTGCTTATATTGAATTTGCAGACAGACTTGATATTGAGTGCTTGCATTTTATAATGCACGATCAATTAGAAACCATTCACGACAACCAACTAAATACAATTGTAGAAGTTGCTAATAGCATCAATGGACAATATATTGTGCCAATTTTAAGGGACAAAATACCATCAAATATTGATATCAGCGAATTTGAAGTTTTATCATTATCACAAGACGACAAACTCTTTAAGATTTAATACGACAAACAAAAAAACGGCACATAATTTATAAGGCTTAAACGCAGCTTTGTTTTTCACAAAGGTGCGTTTTATGCGCAATAGCTATCGGCAACAATCACAAGTATAACACAAAAAAGCCATTCGAAATTCGAATGGCTTTTTTGTTTGTTTATATTACTTTTTAGCTACTTTTTTTGCAGCTTTCTTGGCTACTTTTTTAGCTGAAACTTTTTTAGCTGATGTTTTTTTAACAGCTACTTTCTTGGCAACTTTTTTATTGGCAGCAGCTTTGCTGGTAGCACTTGGAATTTTTACTAGTTTGATACAATCTTCAAATGTCAATGTATTGGCATCGGAACCTTTTGGCAATTTATAATTGTCTTTTCCATAAGCCAAATATGGTCCCCAACGGCCGTTCAATAATTTCAAGTTTTCGTCTTCAACAAAAACTTTAATTAATTTATTGGCATCTTTTACACGTTTTTCTTCAATTAATTCAATGGCTCTTTCAGCAGTAATGCTAAATACATCATCGGTTTTTGGAATGGTAGTAAACACACTGTTATGAACAATGTATGGTCCAAAACGGCCAATTGCAGCTTTCATGTCTTTGTCTTCGTACTGGCCAATTACACGAGGTAATTTAAACAAATCCATGGCTTCTTCTAAAGTAATGGTTTCAATTAACTGACCACTTCTTAAACTTGCATATCTTGGTTTTTCAGGATTTTCATCATCGCTGTTTTCACCTATTTGCGCATAAGGACCATATTTTCCAACCTTTACACTTACAGGTTTTCCACTTTCAGGATCTACTCCAATTACTCTTACCGCATTTTGACGTTCGGCATTTTCACTGGTATTTACTACTTCTTTATGGAAAGGCGTATAGAATTTGGCAATCATGTTGTTCCAAACCAATTGCCCACGGGCAATTTTATCAAACTCTTCTTCTACACTGGCCGTAAAGCCATAATCCATGATATTTTCAAAATGTTTGGCTAAAAAATCAGTAACCACCATTCCAATATCACTAGGGAATAATTTAGATTTTTCGCTGCCAAACTTTTCCGATTTTACACTTCTTGAAATATTGTTATTTTCAAAGAATAAAACGGTAAAATTCCTTTCTTTTCCTTCTCTATCTTCTTTAACTACGTAACCACGTTTTTGAACAGTTCCAATAGTTGGTGCATATGTACTTGGTCGGCCTATTCCTAGCTCTTCTAGCTTCTTAACCAAACTTGCTTCGGTATATCTTGGAGCAGGACGAGTAAAACGCTCTGTAGCGTCTATATTTATTAAGCTTAAATTTTCTCCAACTTTTAAAGGTGGCAACATTTTACTGTTTTCATCATCACCTTCATCATCGGTGCTTTCTAAATATACCTTTAAAAAACCATCAAATTTCAACACTTCACCAGTTGCTGTAAAAGTTTCGCTCATGGAAGAAATAGAAACTGTGGCTAAAGTTCTTTCAATTTGCGCTTTGCTCATTTGTGAAGCAATGGCACGTTTCCAAATTAAATCGTACAAACGTTTTTCTTGAGCAGTTCCATCAATTTCTGGTTTTTCGAAATAGGTAGGACGAATGGCCTCATGCGCTTCTTGAGCAGTATAGCTTTTAGTAGTATATTTTCTAGGATTTGAATATTTATCGCCATAATTATTGATAATATTTTCCTTTGCATTTTGAATGGCAGTTTCACTTAAATTTACCGAATCGGTACGCATATAAGTAATAAATCCATGTTCGTATAATTTTTGAGCAACGCTCATGGTCATGGTAACTCCAAATCCTAATTTCCTACTTGCTTCCTGTTGTAAAGTAGAGGTAGTAAATGGTGCTGCTGGACTTTTTTCCGCTGGTTTTACTTCTAAGTTTTTGATACTAAAAGTAGCGTTTTTACATTTTTCTAAAAATGCCATTGCTTCTGCTTCCGTTTCAAAACGCTTTGGTAATTCGGCATCCATTTGTTTGCCTCCAACGTTAAACTTAGCAGTAATTTTAAATGCAGAATTTGAATTAAAGTTATTGATTTCACGCTCACGTTCTACAATTAATTTAACTGCTACCGATTGAACTCTTCCGGCCGATAAACTTGGACGAACTTTTTTCCATAAAACTGGACTTAATTCAAAACCTACCAACCTATCTAAAACCCTACGCGCTTGCTGCGCATCTACCATGTTTTTATCAATCAAACGTGGATTTGCAACTGCTTTTAAAATAGCAGGTTTAGTAATTTCATGAAAAACAATTCTTTTGGTTTTCTTAATATCTAATTTAAGCACTTCGCTTAAATGCCAACTAATAGCTTCTCCTTCACGATCCTCATCGGATGCTAACCAAACCGTTTCAGCAGCTTTCGAAAGTTTGATTAATTCGGCCACCACAGCCTTTTTATCATCACTTACTTCGTAATGCGGAAAAAAATTATTCTTTATATCTATTGCTTCATCGCCTTTGGCTAAATCACGGATATGGCCATAACAGCTTTTAACAATATAATCATCTCCAAGAAATTTTTCTATTGTTTTGGCTTTTGCTGGTGACTCTACAATTACTAAGTTTTTACTCATTTTTTTATTATTGATATTAAATTATATATCGAAACAGGCGCAAAATTGATTTTTTATTTTAAAAAACAAGCATTTATCTAAAATGCTTATACACATTTTTATGTTACAAATTTCCATTTATGAAATTGAGCTGTTTCAAAATGAAACTTTTTCACAATAAACAAAAACTTAAAATGCTTATTACTAGATAACTAATCTTATGGAACAATGTTGGTATTACTATAATAGAACAAAAACACTAAAACATAAAAATTATGAAAACCGCCATCGTATCAGTAACCGCAATCGCAATGTTTACCTTCTATTTTGCAATTATTACCATTGCTATGGTAGTAGAATTAGGATTGTTAAGCTATATTTTTATTCCTGCTGTTATAAAAAAAATAAAAGAAAAGTAATTCTATTGTACAATTTAAATTCATAGTTTTCCGACAAAAACTTTGAAAAACTTGTTAGCTTTTTTATGTATAGTCCCTACGGGCAATGTCATTAAGTAAAGCGTTTATAGTTGTATAAATTTTAAGCTATAGTTCTCGACTTCGCTCGAACTGACTGTATTGATAGTCATTTCGAGCGAAGTCGAGAAAGTATAAATGTACTTATTTTCATTAACTTAATGACATTGCCCTTAGGGACAATCGTATTATGAGCATATCATTATTGTATTACCAATATTTAACTCCTAACGGAGTTTATTTGGCATAATTTATATAAATGTAAATTGTAAGTAATGTAGTAAGATTTTATCCCGAAGTAACTTAAAAATTTTGAGTACTTCTTGGTGCTTTAATTTTCTTTTTCTTCACCAAACCATGCCTATCTACTTTTACCTTTCCATCAACTTGGGTAAAGTCTGGGCATTTTTTTTTGCTCTTGCAACTAGGCAAGGTTGAAATCGTTACTGTTGAAATCAACATATAAATAATCAATTTTGAAATCCTCATTTCTTATTTTTATTATAATAACT